>NZ_WQGH01000005.1:0-425816 GCF_013034585.1 Ruegeria sp. HKCCA5426 | reverse complement strand
AGCGCCGGTGAAGGGGGTTCTAAGGTTTACCCCACAAAGCCGCAAGTGGAAAATTGCATATAGCGCGTTTTTTTTGCAATTCAGTTTTTTATACTTCAATAGCAATAACTTACATTACATCCATCTAGATGATTTCACGCCTATTTACGATTCTTGAATGAAGTACCATGCAATCGCCACACCGCAGCACTCAAGTTCACCCTATATATAGTGAGATTTACTACTCCACCCACAACGCTGAAACGAGTCGGCCTTCCTGTTTTGAATCACGCCAGACCCAGAATCAGGGGTTCGACACTCAGCTTTGAGTAAAATGCCCGGCAACAATGGCCAGAGGCTTGCGCAATCCAACTGAATGCGGTCAGGTCGACCGAAAAGGAACGCCTTAGATTTTCACGTCATGATATCGTCAGACTCACACCCCTTTCCAAGAATTCAACCAGTCGGCTTTGACGGTCTGCTTGTTTCATTTGCGGATACCATGGCGGAGTCATCAAACCGTGCGGCGCTGGCCTTTAGAAATGCTTTAGACCTAGCCCAATGGCCCGGCGTTATTGAAACGTCCGCTTCGCTAGCCTCGGCCTATGTCCGCTTTGATCCCTACCAACTCCCTCACGCGGAAATCCGATCCCGTGTTTCCGAGTTACTTGGGCAGCAAAACTGGTTTGACGCCCCGATGCCCTCGGGCCGCAAATATTGGCGCGTCCCCACTGTCTATGGAGGGGACCTCGCGCCGCAACTGAACGAAGCGGCTGCCGCAGCCGGGCTGACATCGGATGAAGCAGTTCGACGGCTCAGCGACACGCGCGTGCGTGTTTTGACGATCGGATTTGCGCCCGGGCAACCTTACCTTGGGCCTCTGGGGCCCGAGTTCAATATACCACGTCTGCAAGAGCTGACCCCTATGGTGCCCGAAGGGGCGTTAGTTCTGGCCATCTCACAGTTTGTGCTGTTTTCGGGGCCGACGCCAACCGGCTGGCGGCATGTTGGGCAAACCGCGTTTCGCTGCTTTCGGCCCGAGACCCCAAACAGTTTTGCCCTGACGCCCGGTGATGAGATGCAGTTCTATTCTGTTACTCAGGAAGACCTGGAACATATTCGCGCGAACGACTTTGATGGTTCAGGCGGTGCGACGTATCAGGAAATCGGGTCATGAGCCTTTCCGTTCTGCGCATAGGGCCTGCTTGTACAGTGCAGGATCTGGGGCGTACCGGTTACTTGGATCAGGGTCTGTCCCGCTCGGGGGCTGCAGACATACTGGCCTTGCACGAAGGGGCCGCCCTGCTGGGCCAAGCGCCTGCATTGGCGGCTTTGGAAATGGCAGGCTTGGGCGGTGAATTCGAAGCGACCGAACGCACACGCATTGCGCTGACCGGCGCGCCGATGCAGGCGAGCGTCGACGGAAACCCAGTCATTTGGAATGCGTCGCATGAATTAGATGCGGGACAGCGATTGACCATCGGCGCGGCAATATATGGGACCTATGGGTACTTGCATATCGGCGGCGGAATTGACGGCGACATGTTCCTTGGCTCTCGGTCTGCCCACCTAACGGCCAAGATCGGGCGGACTGTACAAGCTGGTGACCGCTTGTCTGCCGGGGCCGGTTCAGGCGCTGTCGGGTTGAAACTGCAGCCAGACGACCGATTTTCAGGCGGGGTGCTGCGGGTCGTCGCCAGCTTTCAAACCCCTTTGTTTGACCAAGATACTCTGGACCGGTTTGCCAATACGCGGTTCCAACGCGGTGGCCGGGCCAACCGAATGGGAATGCAGCTTGAAAGCGCAGGAGAAGGATTTGCCGCCAAGGGGCAGCTCAACATCCTGTCCGAGGTCATAACACCCGGCGACATCCAGATGACTGGCACCGGAAATCCGTTCATCCTGCTGCCGGAGTGCCAGACCACCGGAGGGTATCCGCGCATTGCGACCGTCCTTCCGTGCGATCTGCCGCGCGCGGCGCAAACGCCCGCTGGCGGACAGCTGAGGTTCCAGTTCGTCACCATGGATGAAGCCGTCGCCCTGCACGCGGCTTTCCAAGGCGATCTGTCGCGCCTGCCCACTCAGGTTGAACCTCTGATCCGCGACCCACATGACATCCCTGACCTGTTGTCTTACCAATTGGTCGGCGGAATGATCTCTGCCACAGACTAAGGAGTTTTGCCGATGCCCAGCGTTGATCTGAATGCAGATATGGGAGAGAGCTTTGGCCCATGGAACATGGGTGATGATGCAAGCCTGCTCAAAATCATCACCTCGGCCAACATCGCTTGCGGCTTTCACGCCGGTGATCCGGACGTAATGGCGCAGACGATGATACAGGCGGCAGAAAACAATGTTGGTATTGGCGCGCATCCGGGGTTTCCCGACCTTCAGGGATTTGGTCGCCGCAACATGAAAATCCCACATGACAGCCTGCGCAATCTGGTCCGGTATCAGCTGGGCGCAGCCATAGGGGTTGCCAAGGCCGTTGGCACCAAGGTCCGGCACCTCAAGCTGCACGGTGCACTGGCCAATATGTGTTCGGTCGACATCGACATGGCGCGGGCTTGCTATCAGGGTGCTCTGGATGTGGACCCGGACGTTATCATCATGGTTTTGGCCGTAACCAAACAGGAAGACGCCGTGTGCGAACTGAATTGCAAATGGGTCGGAGAGATTTTTGCAGACCGCGCTTATAACGACGACGGAACTCTGGTCGACCGCAGCAAACCCGGCGCGGTCATCCATGACCCGGAACTGGCCGGTCCGCGCATAGTGAATATGGTTCAGGAAGGGGCCATCATTACCGAATCCGGAAAACGACTGGAAACGTCGATCGACACCATCTGTCTGCACGGTGACGGGCCAACTGCTGTGCAGATTGCCCGCTCGGTTCGGGAAAACCTGATTGCGGGCGGCGTTGACGTGACAAAATTCATCCGTTGATCAGGTTGGCGTAACTCGGCCACCCCATGTCGTGACTGTTGCCCGGTACGGCCCCAGGCCCTAGCATGTGCGTAACTGTATGATCTGAGTACCACAAATTCCGGGAACGATCCGCGCCGATCGAGCGGCGCAACGGCAAGGAGCGCGCTTAATGTCTTTTGATTTGATGTCTTACGAACCCCGCGGCGACAAGAAGAACTCGGACTTCTTCAACGAATATCTGCCTATGATTTACGAGCGCCGCTCAAGCTCGGGTATCGCAGATCAGGTCGGGTCGATGCGGGCCATTGTACTTCAGGTGGAACCGGATGCGCTGTTCGACACGCTGGTCGAACTCTACGTTATGACCCCCTATCGCCACACGGCCAGTTATCTTGGGCGAACGCACAAGTTTTCGGTTCTGCATTCTCATGCAGATTACCCCGCGCTAATCGTCATGGCTCCTCTCAGCCCGACATTCGAGGACTTCATTCCCCGTATCAACCGCATGTACCCGTTGGCCCGCAGCACGCCCCAGACCCGGTATGTCGGCGAGGTATTCGCGGCCTCCGACCTGAAGACGCTGACCAAAACGCTGGAAGATCAAAACATAAGATTTGAATATAGTGGCGATACCGAGAACCCGTTTTACACGCTGGACGGTTTCCGTTTCACGACGCCATCGGATTTCACCTGCAATCGGGTCGGCTATTCCACGCTGGATTTCAACGACACGGACAGCCTTGGCCTGGGGGACCGTGTCTTGCTCAGCGACGCGGAACAAACCCGCCTGGATCAGGCAGCCGGTTTTGGGTCAGACAGCAAGATTGCACCTCTGATGTTGGGGATCGACCACCTTGCCACGCGGGTATTGGCCGGAGAGCGTGAGGATGCGATCCTCGAGTTTCTCACGATGGTACCTTACTATTTCTGGGGTGCGTACAACATCTTTGACATGAATTCGTCCACCAATGTGAACCGCAATCCGAATGTCGACGATGACAAGAAATCACCTGCCAAGGTATTCACGGCGAACAACACGCCCTCATTCGTGAATTCCTTTGCCAAGTTACCGATGCCCACCGAAGACTTCGTGCGCAACTTTGGCCGCCGCCTGCACCATATGGCCGTCGAGATACAGGATGGAGACCACGGCGCTGGTGAAAAGAACGTCGATTTCGTCGTGAACACCCTCAAGGACAAGGGCGTGCCTTTCCTGGCGCATGTAGTTGGCGAATGCAAAGACGACCCAAACCTGAAACAGATTTTCTCAAAACACTCCAAGCACACTCTGCTGATCACCGAGTATATAGAGCGCTGCCATCACTATGACGGCTTCTTCACTAAGGATAACGTCGCCGCGCTGACTGCCGCCGCCGGTCAGGATGAACAATATCAGCACGGCCACGTCTTCGACTAAGAAAAAGGGCTGCGAGTGTTTTCGCAGCCCATGTTCAGTCTGAAGATTGCATGTCGGGTCTTATGACGGCCCAATCATGAAACACGTCACGTTCCGTGCCTGAAGCCTGCGACAGGCCAAATCAGCCTGTTCGCGGGTCATGCCCTGAAACGTCGCATCAAAGCCGCGCGCGCTTTGGTTCACTTTGCGCAGCGTTCCTTCCAGAGTGGTCATTTCCGAAAGGGCTGTTTTCAACAGCACCTTTTCGGCCTCATATCGTGTTGTGTAGCGCCCGACATTCACACCCCAGAGGTGCCCACCCGAGGTGGACAGGCGCGTGACGATCTCCTGCTCGGGCTCGGGCTGTTCGATCGGGCCTGTAGAAGCAAGGACAAGATCTTCGGGACGGGCCGCCGGGCGGGTCGTATCCTCGGACGGGGTTTGTATATCTGCGGCGGCAATGGCTGCCGCAATCCCGTTCTGAATGCGCGTGCCGTTCTTCGCCGCGGTCGCCGCGACTGTACCGGCCACCTGAACGGCGGCCCCCGGTCCGGGGCGCAGTACCGGTCGTAAACTGGTGGTCGGCGCGCCGACCAACCGCGCCACTTGTACATTCAGACCCGCATTTCCTGCATATACAGGACGCGACGGTTTGCGAATGGGTGCGCGCGACGGTGCGCGGCGGAAACCCATGTCCAGCAGTTCTGCCACTTTGGCATTTCGCGACGCGCCGGATTTACCGCCGAATACCGTGGCAATGATCCGTTCGTCTTTGCGTTTGGCCGAGGCGACAAGGTTAAAGCCTGCTGCCCGCGTGTATCCGGTCTTGATCCCATCTGCTCCCCGATAAGCGGCCAGTAACCGACGGTTCGTGTTCGGCACCGTCTTGATCCCGGCATGGGTCGATTGACGCGAAAACAGGTTATAATACTGCGGGTAATCATACAGCAGATGCCGGCCCAGTGTGGTCATGTCTCGCGCGGTCGACAGATGACCCGATTCCGTCAATCCATGAGCGTTCTTGAATGTCGTGCGGCTCATGCCCATGGCTTTGGCAGTCCGGGTCATGCGGCGGGCAAATGCTGCCTCGGACCCGCTGATGGCGATGCCAATTGCCGTGGCCGCGTCATTAGCCGATTTCACGGCAGCGGCGCGGATCAGATACCGGAACGCGATCGTCTGACCCGTGCGAAGACCCAGTTTCGAGGGGGGTTCGGACGACGCTTTCTTGGTGATGCGAACCGGGGTGTCCAGTTCGATCTCACCGTTTCGCACGGCCTCAAACGCGATATAGAGCGTCATCATCTTGGTCAGCGATGCGGGGTGAAGCCGGGTGTCGGCGTTGCGCGAATGAAGCACCTCACCGGTGCGCGCGTCGATCACCATGGCCGCATAGGGCGCGGCCAATGACTGGAGTGGTGCAAAAGCAAGCAACCACACGAATGCTATAAGAATAAAGCCCATCCGGGCCGGAACTGTCCGCCGAACCTGCACGATCTTTGCCTCTGTCTACCTCGCGCTGCCGGGTTTTCCCGGTCAGCAAATCAATTATTTTATTATTCTTCAGGCTAACACAGAGACCCCATGAAATAAACCGTAAGCCGACAAATTCGTCGCTTTGTCGGCCACGATAGAAACACCATATGTTGCCCCACCTGGGCCCCAAACCACTAAATCCGGGACACCCAAGAATACAGCCCTTGTAATCGCTCTATTTTTCCCGAACTGAGACCTATCGGCAACATCATCCAAGTGCCTGAACAAACCCTGTCAGCTCTCCCAGGTGTTGCAACTCTTTGAAACGCGGATTGCCCAATGGTGTTTCTGCCTTTTCGATCTCCCAGACCAGTCCATGCGGAACATATACACCCCAACACCCTGCCTGAATCGGGGCGACCACGTCGGATCGCATCGAGTTCCCTACCATCATCGCCCGCTTGGGCCCCTCGCAATATCTGTGGAAAATCTCTCGGTAAGTCTCCGGGGTTTTCTCCGAGACAATCTCGACTTCATCGAACAGCTCACCCAAGCCTGACTGGGCAAGCTTGCGTTCCTGATCAATCAGATCACCCTTGGTGATCAACACGACCTTATGTGTCGCGGCCACGCCCTCGATCGCTTCGCGTGCATGGGGAAGCAACTCAATCGGATGGGCCAGCATGTCCTGCCCTGCTTCGATCAACTGCCGAATGACTGACGCGGGAACGCGGTCTTCGGTTACTTCGATGGCGGTTTCGATCATCGACAGGGTGAAGCCCTTGATTCCGTATCCATAGTGTCGAATGTTGCGCTTTTCAGCTTCCAGCAAACGCTCCAGCAGGTGGTCGCGCTCGGCATGATCGGCAAGCAATTCCGCAAAATGGCTCTGCGTCAGTTGGAAGAACCGCTCATTATGCCACAATGTATCATCCGCATCGAACCCGATTGTGGTCAGCTTATTTTCCATTGCAAATGCGTCCTGCTGGCTCTTTTCTCTGACCCCTTAGACGTTATATAACCGCACAGATAAACCGAAGCCTGAATCGGACAGCCGTGTGATGCTTATTGACCAATGGATGATGTCTGACAATTCCGACGACGATTCTGACTCGTCGGTTCTGGTCCAGACACGCCCCAAGACCAAGCGCCCGCCGCTGTATAAAGTCCTGCTTCTGAACGATGACTACACCCCGATGGAGTTCGTCGTTCATGTGCTTGAACGGTTCTTTGGAATGACACACGCCGAAGCGTTCGAAATCATGCTGACCGTCCACAAAAAGGGCGTTGCCGTGGTAGGTGTATTCAGTCACGAGATTGCGGAAACCAAGGTCGGGCAGGTTATGGATTTTGCCCGTCGGCACCAGCACCCGCTGCAATGCACCATGGAACGCGAAGAGTAACGCCAGCGGCGGCTCTTATCGGATTTGCCCATGTCCCCTCGCCTTGATCTTGCCCTGCAAAGCGGCCTTGTTCTGTCTCAACCGCTGACAGTCATCGGGCCGACACCGGCAAATGATCTGTCATCTTTGTCGCGCGGCACGCAGGTCGTTCAGCCCTTCAAACCGTTCCACGACCATTTTGCAGACCAGGGGTTTGCCGTAACGCCGCAGTCTCAGGACCCGTGTCAGGATGCGATCGTGATCCTGCCTCGCGCCAAGGCATTGGCCCGCAGCCATGTGCAGCAAGCCTCCGCACGCGCAAGCGGGGTGATCGTTGTGGACGGCGCCAAAACCGATGGCGTGGACAGTCTGCTGAAAGAGATCCGCAAGCGCACAGATGTTGAGGGGCCGATTTCCAAGGCCCATGGTAAAATCTTCTGGTTCCGCGCTGCGCCCAATGCGTTTGACGACTGGGCCGCGCCACAAACCCAAATGGCGGACGGATATCAAACCGCTCCCGGCGTTTTTTCGGCAGATGGAGTCGATCCGGCGTCAACGCTGCTTGTGAATACGCTGCCGGACAAGATCGGAGCGCGGGTTGCTGATCTGGGGGCGGGTTGGGGATTTCTCTCAGCGTCGCTGATCCAAAAGGCGGGTTTGCGCCATCTGCACCTGGTCGAAGCCGACCATATCGCCCTGACCTGTGCGCAGGCGAATATAACCGATGAACGCGCGCTTTTCCACTGGGCCGATGCTGTAAAGTGGAAGGCGCCCGACGCGCTGGACACCGTCGTCATGAACCCGCCCTTCCACACGTCACGCAGCGCCGAGCCGGAATTGGGCCAAGGATTCATCAAGTCCGCCGCCCGCAATCTGGCCAAACATGGGGACCTGTGGATGGTCGCCAACCGCCACCTGCCATACGAAGTAACTTTGACTGAAAGTTTTGCGCGCGTTGAAGAAGTGTCCGGCGACGCACGTTTCAAAGTGTTCCATGCCTCTCGCCCTCGAAGGTGATCCCGGTTAACCTCCGCCTCAACTCAGGAGATTTGCATGTCCTTTTCCATCGCTGGCAAAACAGCAATCGTGACCGGCAGCGCCAACGGTGTCGGTTTGGCCATCGGTCGTCACTTTGCGGATGCGGGTGCCAATGTCATGTTTGCCGATATGGACGAAAAGCGTCTGGCCGATGAACTGGGCGAACAGGCCGATGACAGCAACATTCGCTTCTTTGCGGGTGATCTGCGGGAAAAGCTAACGATCGCCAATCTGCTTTCGGCCACCATAGACGCGTTTGATCAGGTGGATATTCTGATCAACGGGGCACGGCAGGTGATTCCGTCCGACCCTCTGGATACTGACGATGACTCGGTGCGGACTCTTCTGAACCAGAATCTGATGCCCGCTTTGCGGCTTAGTCAGGTTGTCGCCAAACGGATGATTAAACAGGCGGGTGACAACGAAAACCCCGCAGGGTCGATCATCAACCTGTCGTCGATTGCCGCCCGACGCACGCATCCGGATTTGATGGCCTATTCGGTTTCAACCGCCGCGCTGGATCAGATGACCCGGTCCCTGGCCGTGGCGCTGGCCCCGAGCCGCATCCGCGTCAACTCGATCGCACTGGGATCGGTGATGAGTGCTTCACTGCAATCCACACTGAAAGAGAACCGGGATTTCCGGGATGACATCGAAAAACACACTCCTCTGTCCCGTATCGCAGCCCCGACCGAGCTGACGGAGACTGCTCAGTTCCTTGCCTCGGACGCCGCCGGTTTCATCACCGGCCAAATTCTGACCATTGACGGTGGCCGCACCCTGCTGGACCCCGTCGCAGCCCCGGCGCACTAATCCAATGTTGGAAAAAGAAAAATCAACGGCCTCAGCCTGGTTCCGACACCTGCGTGATGACATCGTCGCGGCGTTTGAAGCGCTGGAAGACAGCCACGACACCGGCCCGCTCTCGGACGCGGAACCGGGGCGGTTTGAGGTCAAGGAAACGAAACGCCTAGCTGACGACGGCACGGATGCAGGGGGCGGCTTGATGTCCGTCATGCGCGGAGGCCGTGTGTTTGAAAAGGTCGGCGTCAACATCTCGACCGTTTACGGCACACTGGGTGAACGCGCGCAACAGGCCATGGCCGCTCGCAAAGGCATTCCCGGCATGACGGAAGACCCGCGTTTCTGGGCTTCGGGCATCTCATTGGTCGCGCATATGCAGAACCCGCATGTGCCGGCTGTCCACATGAACACGCGTATGTTCTGGACACCGCATGCTTGGTGGTTCGGCGGTGGGTCCGACCTGAACCCCTGCATCGAGTATGATGAAGACACGGCCCATTTTCACGCCACCCAAAAGGCCCATCTGGACCCGCATGGGCCAGGGCACTATCCACGGCTTAAAGACTGGGCAGATGAGTATTTCTATATCCCGCACCGCAAACGCGCCCGTGGCGTCGGAGGCATCTTCATGGATGACTACTGCACCGGCGACTGGTCAGCGGATTTCTCGCTGACGCAAGACATCGGCAAGGCGTTCCTCCCTGCCTTTGCGCCACTGGTCGAAAAGCGCCGGGTTCAGGATTTTGATGCGGCAGATAAGGACGCCCAGCTTGTGCACCGTGGCCTCTATGCAGAATATAACCTTGTATATGACCGCGGCACCAAGTTCGGGCTGGAAACCGGCCATGATCCCGATGCCGTTCTTATAAGTTTGCCGCCACTGGCAAAATGGGTCTGATCAACGGTCAGAACCCGAAATCCATGAAGTTGTCATAGCAATACCCCTGCGCGGATCCGGCGGACATGTTTTCACCGACGCGCTTGACCGTGACCGAGTAACCCGGAGTGGTATCGACCCCGTCGGGCGGGGTCAGCGAGAATTGCACGGTCCTCGTCTGTTTCTCGTAGGCCCGGGTGATGTAGATGCGCTGGGAGGCCTTGGTTCTGAGGGTGCGAATGGCAAAGTCGCCAATACCACACCAATACGCAACCGGCGCCGAAGAACCGGTAGTGGAAACTTGGTAAATACCGTTCTTCAGGGGTGTAACCGTGGTTCTGAACGCCGGATACGCGCCGATCCCGAAACCGACTGCCTGCGCGAGTCCCGGCAGGGCAATCAACAAAGCCAAAAATGGCAGCTTCCAATTTCGCATAACAAAAATCCCGTGAAAAACCTGACCAGAACCATAGCAAACAAAGAGACCGAGTAAAGAATCCCGATCACAACGCAAGAAGGGCCGGTGGCCTAATAATTGCCCAGACGCCCGCCTACATCCTGCGGGGCCAGCGCGACGGTTTTGATCACCGCATAACAAACCCGACCGGGCTCCAGCCCCAAGGATGCGACCGAGCGGCGGGTAATCCTTGCCAGAACCGACCCAGCCTTGGTTTTTATGGAAACAATTGCGCCCGGCCCCTCACCTGCCCGGATCGTCTCAACCGTACCCTCAAGCATGTTCAAAGCAGAAAGCCCCTCGGGGCGTTTGCTGGACAGGATGACCTCTTGGGCCGGAATGCGGATACGCAGACTGGCTCCGATCTGATGAGGGATAAGCGGTAGAAACAGACTGGTGCCACCTGCATCCAGTTCGGTCAGCCCGTCTTCATGGTGCTTGGCCACGCGGACCTGCAGCACCGCACCGACGGATCTGACACCTGCTGGCGCAACCGACGGGTCGGCCAACACCTCGGACGCGGGACCATGGCGTACGGCTTTGCCGTCTTGCAAAGCCACCACCGAAGTGGCGAGGCGCGCGACCTCGGCCGCCGAATGTGTGACATACAGAATTGGAACGGACACTTCATCCCGAAGCCGCTCAAAATACGGAAGGATTTCGGATTTGCGCGCATCGTCCAGCGCTGCCAGAGGCTCATCTGCCAGGATCAGACGCGGGCTGGCCAGCAATGCGCGCCCTATCGCAACACGTTGCTTTTCACCGCCCGAAAGACCCGCTGGCCTGCGATCCAGAAGATGCCCGACCCCCAGCATTTCGATTACCTTCTCCGGGCTTTCCCTACGGGCCCTTCTGGGCGCAAACCATCGCCCGAAGAATAGGTTCTGACGAACTGTGAGATGCGGAAACAGGCGCCCTTCTTGAAAGATATAGCCAAGCCGTCGTTTATGCGGCGGCAGCCACAGGCCACGCTCGGTGTCGAACAACTCCCAATCATCAATCGCGACGCGACCTGCCGACGGGCGCAACAAACCCGCGACCGCATTTACCACCGTGGTTTTACCCGCCCCGGATCGCCCGAATAACACCGTCACCCCGGGCGGGGCCTCAAAGCTAATGTCCAGACTAATGTCCGGCAGGTCGTGTTGCAGGCGTACAGAAAGACTCATGATCCGGCCACCCGTGCTGCGACCCGACGCCCTATGAATTCTGACAACAGCAAAGCGCCCATCGCGATCACGATCGAGATCACGACCAACCTTGTCGCGGCAGCTTCACCCCCCGGCACTTGCAGGAATGCGTAAACGGCCGAGGGCAGGGTTTGGGTCTGACCCGGAATGTTCGAAACGAACGTGATTGTCGCCCCGAATTCCCCCATCGCTTTGGCAAAGGCCAGTATCGCCCCGGCGATCACGCCCGGCAGGATCATCGGCAACGTTACCGTAGCAAAAACCAGCGGGCGCGACGCACCCAGTGTAGCCCCTGCCTGTTCAAGTTTGGGGTCCACAGCCTCGATCGACAGCCGGATCGCCCGGACCATTAACGGAAACGCCATGATCCCAGCGGCCAGCGCTGCTCCGGTCCAGCGAAAGGCCACAACGATACCGAATTCCGCCAACAGCCTGCCCAAAGGCCCCTGAATGCCAAATGTAATGAGTAACAGATACCCTGTGACGACTGGCGGCAGGATCAATGGCAGATGCACCAGCCCGTTCAGAACCTGCCGACCTGGAAACCGCCAGCGGGCCAAGGCATAGGCAACAAAGATGCCAAAAGGCAGGGTGACCAGCGTGGCCCAGAAGGACACACGCAAGGATAGCTTCAGCGCCTCAAGCTCTTCCGGCCCTAGCGATCCCATGCGTTATCCACCCGGCAGGGCAAACCCCTGCTCTGCAAACACAAGGCGCGCCGCTTCCGAGTTGAGATGGGCAAGAAAAGCTTTGGCCCCGGCGGATGATGGCAAGATCGCTGCCGCAGGGTAAATGATCGGCGGATGCAGGTCCGGTGAAAAGGTCGCAACGACTTGGACACGATCTTCAACCTTGGCGTCGGACCGGTAGACAATTCCCAAAGGTGCCGCCCCGGTTGCAACCAGCGCAAGCGCGGCTCGGACATTGTCTGTTTGCGCGACCTGATTTTGAACGCGGCTCCATTGACCAAGGCTTTGCAGCGCCGCTTTGCCATAGATCCCAGCGGGCACAGCATCCACCAGCGCCATAGCCAGATGCCCCCCATCCAGTGCGGCCTGCAGATCGACTTCCGGCCTCATTTCGCCGATTGTGATTGCGTCACCACCAGCAATCAGGACAAGCCCGTTCCCCAAGAGATCGACACGAGAGGCCTCATCTATCAATCCCTGTTCCTGCAGGACATCCATCCAGTCCGCGTTGGCGGAAATGAATAAATCCGCGGGGGCACCAAGCTGTATCTGCCGGGCCAAAACGGACGATGCTGCGTACGAGATGGTAACCTCCTGTCCGGATTGCTGTTCAAACGCGGGCGCGATCTCATCCAGCGCGGTTTTGAGGCTGGCGGCGGCAAATACCAATACGCCTTCCGCTTCCGCCCGCAGCGGACCCTGCAGCGACCCCACCAGAACGAGGGCCGCAATCAATACGCGGCGGGCACGTGACAGGAGCATATCCTTTTCGTTGGCATCGTTTCAGTCCCTTCGGGGATATCTGAGGCAACCGGGGGCACGCAAGCGCCTTTGCGGAACGCAGCCGCATATCAGGCAGATATTGAAAGAAAAATGCACAGCATCGCCATTTCCGTCAGTTGGTTTGCGACCAATGTCGCAAACGATATTGATCCAGACCCTTCACAGATGGATGCTGCAATCAACTCAGGAACAGGACGTCCACCATGCTGCACACTTCACCCGGTCTGATCGACGCCATTCGTTCACGCTTTGCCCATGTCGATGCCTGCCCCTTTCAAGGCCCCCGCATTTTTTTCGAGAACGCAGGCGGGGCTCTTACTCTGAACTCGGTCGTTGAAACCTCGGCCAAATTCGCCGCAATCCCTGACAATCAGGGACGAGACAACATAGCCAGCCATGCGCTTGTGGACATCATCAACACCGCCAAGGCCGATTTGTCAGTATTCATGAACGCCTCGACAGGGCAATTCTTTGTCGGTGAAAGCGGAACTGAGTTGTTGTTCCGAATGATCCGAACGGCCTGTGTCAACGCACCCAAGGGCAGCAAAGTGATCGGCAGCTCGATCGAACACCCCGCAAGCCGTAGCGCTGCACGACGCTGGGCCGCGATTGCGGGGTTGGACTACGTCAACGTGCAGCATGATGACGAAACGGGTTTGGTCACAGCCGAAGATTACCGCGCAGCCCTGACGCCGGATGTGCGCGTCGCAACGATCGTTCACGCGTCGCCCGTTACCGGCATGGGCATGGACGTCGCGGCCATCGCGCGGGCGATACGTGACATCTCACCCGACTGTTTCATCATCGTCGATGGCATTCAACACGCGGCGCATGGGCAGTTAGACATCGACAGCTACCGCGTCGATGGCTATGCGATTTCGCCTTACAAAGTGTTTTCTCGCCACGGCTACGGAATTGCATGGATTTCAGACCGTTTGACCGCCCTGCCCCATGATCAATTGATCGACGCCCCATCAGAGGGGTGGGAGTTCGGTACCCGCGACACCGGGTCTTACGCAACGATGTCCGATGTTGTGGCCTATTTTGACTGGCTGGGGGCTCAGGTCTCGGAAGAATCAGATCGACGCGCCCGGATTGAGGCTGCGGGTCGCGCCATTCACGCCTATGAAACCCACCTGACCGACGCGATGATCAACGGCACCGGCAACCTGCCCGGCCTGCGAGATATGGATCACATCACGATTCTGGCCGGTGCGGATAATCCTGCGCGGGAAGGGCTGGTCTCAATCGTAGTGCGCGACATGCCCTCTGCCCAAGTCGTGACGCGGTTGAATCAGGAAGGTATCCGCACCCACATCAGAAAGGCCGACCACTATAGCGGCAATGTACTGACACCACTGGGCCTAAGCGACTGTATCCGCATCTCGCTCTGCCACTACAACACCGAACAGGAAGTGGCGCAGTTGCTGACCGTTTTGAACGAGATGGCGGACTGATCCGAAATCTGAGAAAGAAATTATGCAAGACCCTCTTGCACCCGCGCGCTGGCTTGGCTACATGCACCGTCACGGGTGATTAGCTCAGTTGGTAGAGCGCTTCGTTTACACCGAAGATGTCGGGAGTTCGAGTCTCTCATCACCCACCATCCTTTCCTACTTGCGGATCAAGCACTTACGCGCGATGCACGGCAGATCGTGTCAAGCGTGTTTTGTCGTCCGCTGCGCCTACGCTGCAGTCACGTTGTGAAATCGCCCCCAACATGTGGAGATGCACACGATGGCAACAATCACAAAACGGCCAAGTGGTAAGTGGCAAGCGACAGTTCGCAAGGACGGAAGATCGCGTAGCAAGTCTTTCACAAAACGCGCAGACGCGACGAAATGGGCGCGCGAGACGGAACTTGGCGCGGAGCGTGGTGACTTACATCGCGCTTCTGATGCGGTAATCTCGGACATGACAGTCCGGCAGGTGCTTGAACGATACAGGGACGAGGTGACGGCGAAGAAGCGGTGCGCGGACAACGAACGATACGCGATAAACGGGTTCCTGCGATTCGGCCTTGCGTCGGTAAGGTTGGAAGATCTGACACCGGCGAGCGTGTCCAGGTATCGTGATCAACGCCTCGAACATGTAAAGCCAGCAACGGTCGTTCGCGAACTCGGCTGGCTTCAGCACGCGATCGACATTGCACGTTCGGATTGGGGTCAGCAGCTTCCGGATGGCAATCCGGTGAGGCCCGTGCGCAGGCCGAAAATCGACAATCGGCGCGAACGGCGGCTTCAGGCAGGCGAATGGGAACGTCCGCTAGAAGCGGTGCATACCAAACGAACACCGCTGATGAGGCCACTCCTGAAAATGGCCTTGGCGACAGGTATGCGGCGCGGTGAACTACTCGGTATGGAGTGGAAGCACGTCGATCTGTCGCGATGCACGGTCTTGTTGCCGAGGACAAAAAACGGACAGGCGCGGACCGTACCTCTCAGCCCTGACGCGGTGCTCGTGCTTGCAGAACTGTCTCGTGATCGACCGCGTTGTTTCCCGATGTCGGGCAACGCTGTACGGTTGGCGTTCGATCGGCTACGACGTCGTGCAGGTATCACTGATCTTACGTTTCACGACATCCGGCATGAGGCGATCTCGCGCTTTGTCGAGCAAGGCCTGTCACTTGCGCAGGTACAGATGATCAGCGGACACCGCGATCTGCGCATGCTTCTGCGGTACACGCACCTCGCCGTTGATGACATCGTTGAGGCGCTGCACGGCGTTGCGTGACATGTTGCGGATTACATGGCAAAAGGCCACATAAGTATATGATGAAAAACAACAAAAGTGGAATATTGGCTTGACCCGATTTGCGCCGATTGCTACCGTTTAGCACGGTCGAAATCGCTGAGGGTCATGGTCTACGTCTCCCTCAGTGCACCAGTAGGTGGGCCAATCCGTGCCTAGAGGCGTTTCGCCTTGGACGTTCCTTTCCCGAAGCCGCAGAACGACCATAGCGATGCAACTAGACCGTCTACTTTCCACTCGCCAAGCCGCCGATGTCATAGGTGTCAGCGTCACCACTCTCAAGCGGATGAGATATGCCGACCTCGGACCAACTTACACCAAGATAGGTGCGAGGACTTACCGGTATCGCGCCGCAGACATCGAAGATTGGATTCGAGATCGGCGTTGCCGTCCACAAGAGGCTGGACCAGAGGGAGGGCTACATGCCTGAGTGTCGTTCAGGACTTCCTTTTTTGGTGTCTGTCGCTGACCTGCATCCCATCGATGCAGAGGCGGTATCGAGGATCAGTTCACGAGCCTATCGCAGTGGCGACTGTATCTTTACAACACACGCTGCGGACAGCGGCGGCTACCCCAAGTGCTCCGTGGGCGGGCTACCCACTCAGATTGGCCGTTATCTCGTCGCGCTCCGGGAAGACCTCGACTACGAAGATCGCGAAGGCTGGCAAGCACGCCATACCTGCGACAACCCCGGCTGCATCAACCCGGAACATCTCGTCTCGGGTACTGTGGCCGATAATGCCAACGACAAGGTGATGCGTAGGAGGTCAACGCGCGGCGAACGAAGCAGCAGCGCCAAGTTGACTATATTTGATGTGCTTGCGCTGAGGCTTTTCCTCAAAGTCCCCGCCACCGTTTTCGCAAATTGGCATGGTGTCACGCCCCGAGCGGCGCAGCATGCTAGAAACGGTACGACGTGGTGCTACTTGGACGATGTGGTTCCTCCGGTAAAGCTGGGATCGACGCAATGAGCGGCTTGTACGCAGCAATCAGCCTCGCAAAGAAGCACACATCCCCAAGGCACAGCTTCGCCGGGAAAAGAGTCAGCCAATCCTTGGGAGGGTACAGCGATGGCCGCTGATGAGAAATATTACAGGAGTGGTTGCGAAGGGGCAGAAACAACAGAGGGCGAAACTTCTTCTGCCTTGACAACCACCCCTGTAACAATTGCCGATGAATGGCTGAATCGGGCCTTGGATGACAAACGGGTAACCCTGCCCTTGAGCCCATCGTTCGCTTATCTGGATGACAAGGGTGACCCGCGTCTTTCACCAGATTTGCGATATGTCCGCCACGATATCGTTCAGATGTCCGAAGCCCAAATGCAGCAGACCGTTGTGTTGGCTGCGGGCGCGCCCGCAGCGCAAGTTCTCGGATTAATCACGCTCGATTTGATTTGGTGCGCGAATGGCCATGTCCGGCAGGTGGCCGAACGCCCGTACATAAACAGAAGTGGCTTCGCTCGAGTTGCGCGCGACCCCGCTAGGGCGATTGATCTGGATGGTGCCGAGCGTTGGCCGAACACACTGCTGTCAAGCTGCCTCATCCTTCACGACGCTTCTCCATCAGGCTTCCTCCGCAGATTGAAGCGGATAGATCGCGAACGGCTGAGACAGGCATTGATGGATGGTACAGGACCATTCGGAGGATGGGCCGGTGACGCAAACGCCGCATTCAATGACTTGTTCGATCGCTTCGAAGCGACTTGGCCATCCGAGAGCGAGATATCAGAAGCGCTAGACCACCTCGAATGTACAAAAGCAATCAAGCGTCCAACTTTTCGGGACCTGATAGTGTCACCGCGACGGCTGATGCAGGCCAATCCGGCCATCGCCACACAGCTTGAGAAATTCCTAACAAGCCCCATGACAAACAACGGCGCGGTTCCTTTTGGACAGGACATTGCCGCCGCGCTGGAACCAGTGCCCGCAAAACCGAGGCGCAATCTGACACGCAAGGAGAGGCACATCGCAGACCGTCAAGAGCTGTTGCTGATGAGAGAGAAGTCGGAAGTCAATGAGGCGCGCATAGCAACCCTTGAAGCGGAAAACTTAGAACTGCGCCAGATGTTGGCGCGCTTTGAGGGCGAACACGAACTGACGGACGATGAGATTGTACAGGAGGCACAGGGATGACGGACTTTAGCAATGCGGCGCTGATCGAAGGACCGTATCAGCCAATCGCTCTGTCCGACGCTGGAGCATGCCGTGTGTTCGATCGCCTCGGTCCGGATGCCGCAACGCTGCTCATGGGCATGATCCGCGTCACGGCTCGATCCGGTGGTGGTGAGGCAGTGATCGCACAAGCGGCGGTATCGATGAACATGCCGCGCAAAGCCGCGCTTCGAGGCTTTCGTGATCTGCGACGGTCTAGGCTTCTGCGACAGCGCGACGATGGCGTCCTGCTCCTCCACCGTATGTTCAGCAGCTACGGACACGAACTTGCTCGGCGCAAGACTAGCGGAGCCATTGGTTCGATCGGCCACGTGGTTGCCCTTGATCGGGAGGTGATGTGATGGGGCGAACCCGAGTTCTAAGACAGCGGCCGTTGGCAGTGCGGAAGGAAACGACAACCCAGAAGATGTATCGTGGAATGGAAGAACTACGCCGCAGGAAGATAATCCGGCAATTGGTGATCGACAGTGCGCGTCAACATGGTTTCGAGATAAGGGAGATTAGCGAGGAACGGGGTGAAGCGAATTAAGGCAAGACCTGACGCGGCGAAGCCGCAGCGACAACGGTCTCCAAGTGCAACTGCCGCCTATACCGATGCCCAATCGCATCAATCAACTCCGGCCAGCATGACCCACTAAGTCGGCAACATCGACGGATGATCAACGGAGGTGCTACGCATGGACGACGGGCACATCGAAGAAGCTGATGTTCTGACGTATCTGCAGCGGGAATGCCGCAATCATTTCAGCATGACAGCGCACGAGTTCTACACAATTGCGGGCTTGTTGCCGCAGACTGTACGTGCTGCCCGGCTTCGCGCACGAAAGCGCGGAGAACCTGACCCCGTGCCAATGTTGACTGAGGGAACCTACAGTATCGATCTGGTCGCAGCACTAGGCTGGCTGCAGCGCACTGGCCGGCATGGATGCCTTCTGAGATTGAAGGCGTACTTCGATGACGTCGCATTGGACAGCATCAGCGTTATGCGGGGTGTACGTATTGGGTCTAGCAGGAGGATAGTGCCGCCCATGCCCGACGAGTACTCTGCCTAACTGATCCCGCCGAAGGCGTCCGAAGGGACGTGTGCCAAGCGCTGCGGCTAAAACTCCCGTAAGCTCGACTACTGGCGGAATCCACTTCGACTGGCGAAGACAGATGACCGCTATGAGAAAAGGTGGACCTCAGATGATTTTGTCTCAATGACGGCATGCGGACTTGTTTGATCCCAGGGTTTGATGGTGTGATCCATTCGTTGGAATGGAAGGACGCCTTATGGGACAGATACGCCACGATCACGTAGGGTGTCAGAGCAGCCATTCAGCGATCGCAAGCTTCGACCGCGGAGTTGAGCCGGGTGTTCGGGATCAATCAGTAGACGGTCGCGAAGTGGCAGAAACGAAAGACTGTCGAGGGTCATAGGACTGGCCCGAAGGAGCCGCGCTCAACCGTTCTCAGCGAGGACGAGGAAGCCTTGATCGTGGCGTTCAGGCGGCATGCGCTACTGCCCCTGGACGGCTGCCTTTACGCCTTGCAGCCGACGATCCCGCACCTGACGCGTTCTTCTGTGCATCGCTGTCTTCAGCGCCATGGTAATCGCGCCTGGCGGATGTGAACGGTAACAAGCCGAAAGGGCAGAAGTTCAGGCGCTGACCGATCGGCTTCTTTCACATCGACATCGCCGAAGTCAGGACAGAGGAAGGCAAGCTCCATCTCGTCGTTGCTATTGATCGCACCAGCAAGTTTGCGGTGGCGCAACTGGTGGAGAAAGCCAATCGCAAGACGGCCTGGGAATTCCTCGAATAGCCTTTCGATGCCGTGCCTTAGCGCATCCACACCATCCTTACAGATAACGGCATGCAGTTTGCCGAGCAGCCGCGGAAACGGAACACCATCATCTTATGGCCGATCATCTTATGGCCGATGCGGTTCGACATGATTTGTGAGGCGAATGGGATCGAGCGCCGCCTGACAAAGCCAAACCACCCATGGACCAACGGACAAGAGGAGCAGATGAACAGGACCATCACGGATGCCACGGTGAAACGCTACCACTACGACAGCCATGATCAGCTGCGCAGCCACCTCGCCGACTTCCTCGATGCCTACAACTTCGCATGTCGTCTAAAGACGCTCGTCGACCATCGTTCTAGAACCGATGGCGCACAATGCTCTACCCTGACACCAGACAAATACATCTACAAGATCTGGACTACAGAGCCAGATCGATTCATCGTCAATCCGATCCACCAAATGCCGAGTCTGAACACCTAGGGCGCGAACTTGATGAGCGTTTTTAGGCGGCGGGGTACTACTACGCCACCTAGTTGCCCGCGAAAGATGCGTTCAACCCAAAAGGACGTTGCGGGAAGCATCTAATTTAGTCAGGTTACCCCTCAACTGGTTCGTATCGGAACCATGGGATTATAGGATTATTCTAAGCTTATGAAAAAACTAATCGTTCATATCGGCTCACCGAAGACAGGTACAACAGCGATTCAGAACGCGCTTGCGAATGCGCGGGAAACTCTAAAGTCTTCAGGCGTGGTTTACCCAAGAGGGCTCATCAATCGCATAAGCCGTAACGAAATTTTAGACAACCATAACGAAATTTTGGACGTCATAATTAGAGACCCCAAGAACTGGGGGAGAAGTAGTCGTTTGCTGTACGGTGACGTTGACAGCGAGCGTTTAAAGAAGACGGAGGGCTCAAGATTTCTCAATGAACTGAAGGGAGCAGAGCGCGTAGTCTTGTCAGCTGAACTCCTATTCGGTTACAGGCCGGACGACATCGGGAAGTTCTTTGATCTTTGCAGAGAATGCGGGTTTCAGCAGCCTTTGGTCGTCGCATTTCTGAGGGAACCGGTGGGGTTATACGTCAGTATGGCTCAACAAGTCCTGCGTGGGAGCGCGGCACTCCCACCGCCTTCTGGGTTTCGCATGAATTATTGTGGGTCTCTCGGAAAGTGGACTAAGCGCGAAAACACTCAGCTAGAAGCAGTGGCATATGACTCTGTAACCGATGTCGTCAACCACTTTGGTCAGCTAATCAATGAACACATGGATACCCAAGTGGGCGGAAAACTAAAAAGCCTTCCGAATATGAACAAGTCAATTTCGGCCGAAGCCATGATACTCCTGCAAGACTATCAAAAACGTTTCCGTGCCAAAGGTGAAAATAGAGTTACCCATGAAGTCAATGAGTTGGTCGAAGTGTTTAGGAGTTTAAACAATTCTTCGGTTAAACAATCCAAACCCCAAGCTAAGCCTTGGGTCACTGCTAAGATTAATGAGATTAATCGAGATGAAATTGAAGCACTTAGTGCGAAGTTTGAAGTTACATTGCCATATTCGCCACCTGCGACGGCAGAAGCTGCACCAGTTGCTTTGGATGAATCTGCGTTGGATGTCAGAGACATCCTTTGCGAGTGGAGCCCGAAAACCCTGAACAACCTGATTGTTCATTCTCTTCATGAACTGGCTTCAAATGCCGGGACTAAGGCAGATAGCAACTCTAGAAAGGAAGATAACCTCTCTACATGGGCGAGAAATGTTATAGCTAAAGTTCTTCGGAAATCGGATGCCAGCTGAACTCCCCGAAAAAGCAAGAAAAGCCCGACCAAATGGTCCGGGTTAAGCCGGGCTTCTGCTCTTTCTACTCATTGCCCTGTCTTTCCCCTCTAGTACTGCGCCACTACGATTGCCGAGAGAGGGGAGACGGCGAGTGGTCCACGAACGATTTTCGGACGAAGACATCCACAAGCTGCGGCGTGAGATCGAGTCGACGCTCGCGGAAGACCGCGACGTACTGAAGGCGTGGCGCGCCGTCGCTGTCAGCGAAGCAACTGGCTGCATAAGTACGCACCAGGATGACCGCTGGCGACGTTCTCGAGGTCCTCTAGACAATCTGACCACGGCAACGCGAGAAGCGCGGGCTCAATACAAGACGACCACATAGTGCTCGAAAACGAAATCCGGCATTTTTGCTCATATGTCGTCTTCAATAGGTGCAGCGGACGTCATCAAACCGCATCCAACCTATCCAACCTCGGCAACGTCGTTCGGCAGTTCAGACGGTCTATGGGGCCTGACGCCGACCCTCAGAATGATCCTGCAGTTCTGAACTTGAGGAGGGTGTTGGATAAGTTGGATATGATGGAGCAACCAAACTCCGTCCGGGGGTGACGCCTGACATCACTGCTGCAGGACCCGCCAACTGAGATCCGGCTTTTGGATTTGGGCGGGGGAGTATCACACTAAAGAGCGGCGGTGGTGCACTTGGATACGCGATCCAGCGCTGCGCCTCCGCTGCAGTTCCGCTGCACGCAAAGCGTGATTTGGGCAAACTTCCCATCACTGCAGTTTGTCGATGCATGACTTGTCGAGTTGCGTTCGGCACCGCGACGTGCGACAATTAACGCACTGACAACATGGGCATATCGCGACGCGGGCTGCATGTGGCGACAGTGGAATACAGTGCATTGATCAGCACGGATTTTGGCATAGAGCGCTTCGTTTACACCGAAGATGTCGGGAGTTCGAGTCTCTCATCACCCACCATTCCCTCAACGTCTTGCAATTATACTTTTTTAAGATCTGATCCGGTCTCCCGTTGCTGACGAGAACACAAGGATTTTTTCGCGTGGTGCGCCCAAGCTTATTGGTTGATTGTACTGTGCCTGAATGCGTTCATGGGAAACTGCCGCGATCTTTTGGCCGTCGAAATGCGCCATAAGATGAGTCTCAGAACCAGTATGCTCAACAACTTCAACGATGACGTCGATGCCGGGGCTGCCAACTTCGAAACACTCGGGGCGGATTCCAATCGTCACTTTGTCCCCGTCATTCAGAGAGGCAAAGTCAGGTGCCTGCAAGCGAGTTTCGTCCGTAAGCACGAACGACTTGCCCTCTGAGTCGACTGACACACGCGCATCCAGAAAGTTCATCGCTGGCGAGCCGATGAAACTTGCTACAAACGTGTTTGCCGGATTGTCGTAAAGCTCCAATGGTGCGCCGACCTGTTCGATCCCACCATCATTCAGCACAACAATGCGATCGGCCATTGTCATCGCTTCGACCTGGTCATGAGTGACGTAGATTGAGGTCGAGCTAAGGCGCTGATGCAAAGCGCGAATTTCGGTTCGCATCGCGACGCGCAACTTTGCGTCGAGGTTTGAGAGTGGCTCGTCGAACAAAAAAACACGAGGGCTGCGCACGATCGCCCGGCCCATGGCGACGCGCTGACGCTGACCACCCGAAAGTGCCTTTGGTTTCCGATCCAAGAGGTCGGATAACCCAAGAATTTCAGCCGCTTCTTTGACGCGCTGATCCTTTTCGGCCTTGCCCTTCTTAGCAAGCGTCATTGAGAACGCCATGTTCTCAGCCACCGTCATGTGGGGGTAGAGCGCGTAGTTTTGAAAGACCATTGCAATGTCACGATCCTTCGGGGGCGTTGAATTCACCACTTCGCCATCGATTGAAACGGTCCCTTCTGTGATATCCTCAAGCCCCGCGATCATCCGCAACAAGGTCGACTTGCCGCAGCCGGATGGACCAACCAGTACGACGAACTCTCCCTCTTCGATATCGACCGAAATATCGTTTAGAACTTTTACCGAACCATAGTCTTTTCCGAGGGCCGTTAGCGTAACTGACGCCATAAGATTTGCTCCAAGTCTTGTTTAATTCAGTCCGGTCGTTTCAGGACGCAGGCGATATTCTGATCGTTTCAGCGGAAACCGCGCCTTCGGTGACAAACAGGCCCATCGCGCCGTATAGAAGGGCATCGTCTTCCACCTCAAGCACAGTTCCATTGACGGATACGCGGATTTTTGTGCCAACCATTGATAGCGACAGCGGTATGGCGGTTTCATAGTTGAAGCCGATGTTCGCGCTGGCAAGGATCGTTGCCTCACCGTCAATGTACCGCACGACCGACACCCCTCCCTCAAGGCCAAGTTCGACTGCGTAGAACCGCTTTCGACCCTGCGCACGGGCCACAACACCAGCCTTTTCGCCTGAATGCACCATGATTTCGGTGTCGATCTGGTAGTCGGCCCAATCGCGTGTGCCTTGCAGGATCATGCCTGTGCCACGCCCCTGCGACATGCGAAACGGTTGCTTGAATCGCTTGGAAAAGAACTGACAATCGGTAATCCATGCGCGCCACCAGAAGTCTCCGTCACCGTCAGGACGGCGCAACACCATGTCGGGCGTGCCGCTCCAGGTCAGCCAGTCCGCAATGACTTGACCGTCCGACCTTCGATCGGCTGCACGGATGACGAATCCGACCTCGGCGATCGGTTGGCCACCGGTATCGGGCAAGGTCCATTCAAGGACCCCACTCTTGCCTGCGGCGAGCAAGATGGGATCCGCTTCTAAAAGGTCGATCCCGTCCGCCCCGTTATAGACGCCCATGGCGAGCGAAACCTGCACATCGCCCTTGTTTTCGGCTGGGGCAAAAACCTGCGCTGACACACATTGGCCACTATAGACCGTCGGGCTAGCCATCAGATCGTAGGTGCGCATTTGGGTGACTTCGGGCGGCGTGAAGGTTGGCGTGGTTGCCGTCGCATTCAGATCCGCGGCAAGCCCCTCGTATCGAATGGACAATGCCCGGCTTCCGTTGAAGTCAACATTTCGAACGGCGCTTGTCTCAACTGCGTGCAGACCGGATCGCATTTGGAAGCCCTGCGTCGATCCGCGAAGTGCGAAGTGGAACTTTGCACCGTTTTTAGGAGCGTCGAATTCTGCGCGGCCCGCCAGCGCCGCACCGAGATTGGCAATGTAATACGACTGCCTCACCGCGTCCGTGATTGAGTTTCCGCCGTCCGCGGAAGAGATAAGCATTCGGTCCGAGATAGGTCCGCGCCAATCCGGGCCGTTGTCGATGCCGTCTAGGCCCAGCATGATCCCGTGCAGGCATCCCAGATTTCCGGCATTGCAATCCGTATCCCAGCCGCTTGTATTCACAATCATCTGTCCCCGCTGGAAATCATCCGGAGCATGTAGAAGCGCCATGACCATAAGCGCATGGTTCGGAACTACGTGGCAATTTCCCGGATATCTGTCATAGCCATAGGTGTCTTCGATCTTCTGACGTGTCTGCGTCCAGTCATTCGACGCACCGGCCCATTTGCGGATATCCGCGATCAGCCGTGCAATCAGGCAGTTTTCCGGGATCACTGATAAGCCGGTATCCAGCAGATGATCAACGTCGGCCGAGTTGAAAGCTTCCGCCTCCATGGCCGCCCAAAGCATTGCTGCGTAAACCGACTCTCCGTCATGACTGACCTTTCCTGCCTGTTCTGCAAGCCGTGCGGCAAGCTGCGGCTGTCCGGGGGCAACAAGCGCCCAGCCGTCGATGAAAATCTGCGCGCCGATCTGTTCGGCCACTGTTGACCCGTTGGTTTCGATCGAACCGCTTTTCGGGGCCGGGATACCTTTATCGAGGTTTAGCCACGCCGTGTGCTCGGTCGAGTTGCCGCGCCCGCCCCACCAAAGGATAGACCGTTCTTCAACAATATAGTTGAGCCATGTTTTACCAATCTCTTCGGCCGTCAGATCAGACGAAAGCCGGTGGTCCTCAAGCGCACGTACAAACGTAAACGTACCTGCGACGTCGTCGTCCGTAATGACCAGTGGATCGCCCAGGCGGTCATGCACAAAATAGTTGATCTCGCCCAGTTCTTTCATGATGCGCTGGTAGGTCCAGCCCTCAAACGGGCGGCCCAGATAGACACCGATGAGCTTGCCCAGAACGCCCGCGTAGACGCGCTCGACATAGTCGGAGGGAAGCGGATGACTCATGCTTGGTAAACCTTTCCTTAACCTTTGACCGACCCGCCGGTCATGCCTTCGATGAAGCGGCGCTGCAGGAAAAGGAACAAGGCGACGACAGGAAGTACGACAAGTGTCGCTCCCGCCATCAACTGCCCCCAGTCGGTCGTGTATTGTCCGGAGAATAGGAAGAACGAGACGATTGCCGTCATGCTGCCCTGCCCTTGCAGGAACGTCGTGGCAATCAGGAATTCATTCCAAGTGTACAACCCCACAATCAGCGCAACCGTTAGAATGCCAGGCCACACGATAGGCAGCATCACTTTGGTGAACACTTGCCAATGCGTTGCGCCGTCCACTAATGCGGCTTCCTCCAACTCTTTTGGAATCGCAAGGAAGTAAGTGCGTAAAAGCATGATCGAAAACGGGCTGAATATCGCGCAATAGATCAACGCTACCGCAAAGACGTTGTCGATCAGGCCAAGTCGCGCAAAGCCGAAATAGAGCGGGAACAGGAATAGCTGGATCGGCGCGGTCGTGGTTGCCAGCAAGTAGGCTGTCACCAACCGCCAGCTTTTGATCTTTTTGCGCGCCAGAACATAGGCGGTCATCGAACCGGAGGTGCAGACCAAGACAATAGTGACCACGGTCAGGATGGCAGAGTTCAAAAACGCCGAACTGAAACTGCCGTCTGCCCAGGCACGGGTATAGTTGTCCCAGCGAATGGTCTGCGGCAGAGCAAGCGGATCGCGGATAACCTCTGGCGCTGCCTTGAATGAGTTCAGTAGCATCAGCGCGATAGGGAAAAGCGTGATGAAGGCGGCGATGCCCAGCATGGCATAGGTGAGCATCAGCGTTGTGCGATTGTCCGCGCCGTTCATAGGTCACCGTCCTTGGCCTGCGCCCGAATGTAGAAAAATGTCGCAACAAGCCCAAACAGGCTGATGACCAGCGCCGTCGCCGCCGCCCTTCCGACTTCCAGATCGTAGAACGCAAGCCGATAGGCCATCGTAGACAGCACTTCGCTCGAAAACGCAGGCCCGCCACGGGTCAGAATGAAGACGAAGTCGAAAACGAGAAATGACCAAATCACCGTCATGATCATCATCAGCATGATCGTCGGCTTGATGCCCGGCAACAGCACATAGCGCATCATCTGAAAGAAGGTCGCGCCTTCAAGACGGGCCGCTTCGATTTGTTCGACAGGCACTTGGCGCAGGGCCGCAAAAAAGATGACAGCCAGGAAACCCCACCAGTGCCAAAGGTCCACGGCGGCCACACCATAGAGCGACGTTTCTGGCTGAGAAAGCGGGTTGGTGAGCGAGATCCCGTGGTTCTCAAGCCAGCCAAAAATGCCACTGACCGGATTGAAGATCATGCCCTGCCAAACGCGCGCGGTGATCACCGTTGCGATGACGATCGGCAGGAAAAAGATCACCTGCAACAACATGCGCCCCTTGCGGACCATCAAAAGCATCGACGCGACCAGCAGGGCGAACCCAATGGGGATCGTCAGGAAGATCGCCGTCCAGATTAGGTTATTGGTCAGCGCACGCCAAAAGATACGGTCGTTGTAAAGCTCGCGAAAGTTGGCGAAGCCAACAAAAACCGGATCGCTGATCCCGTCCCAGCGGAAGAACGCAAGCGCGATCGTCAAAATTGCCGGAAGTAAAATGATGGCAAAGTTAATCACGAGTGTGGGGATCAGGTACAACCGATGCATCGGCCAACTCCTGTGGACGCTGTTGGTGAAGGTGGTGGGGCGATGCGAACAGCCCCACCAATCAGGGAGACGCGCTTGTTATCAGCGCGACGGAGTCGCCGGCACTTTGCCTTCGGCAAGTTCCGACTGGAACGTCTCATCAACCTGCGCAAGGTAGTCCTCGACAGACCGCGAGCCCAGCCAAACCTCTTCGATGCCTTGAATTATGAAGTTGGCTGTCGCCGGTGGCAGGAACGTCCAGGTCGTGTAGCCGTACTGGTTCTGATCCACATTGGCGGCCAAAGTCTTCATCGCATCGGCATACTGAGGCACGCTGCCCGGATCAACCGCGACATTGCTCAGGTCACGCAAGGGGGTATTCCACTCACCCTGCCAAACCGAATTCATCTCGCCATAGAAGGTGTCGCCGAAAATATAGTTGATAACGGCCGCAGATTCGTCCGGCACGTCAGAGTTCGCGGCAATTGAGAAGGTCGAGCCGATACCAAGCGGATAGATCGGTGTCGGCAGGCCCTCGGCGCTTGGGAACCCGATGAAAGCGATATCATCTTCCCGACCGCCGAAATACCTTGGAATCCACTGAAAACTCCACGTTCCGTTAGGCGCCATGGCCGCCGTCCCATCTGAGACCGTCGCGAACGCTTGCTCCGTACCAAGCGAAAAGCAATTCGGCCCGAAGTAGCCGCTATCCCACCAACGCTTCAGTGTCGAAATCGCCTCAACGAACGGTTCCGAAGTCCAAGGCATTTCACCTTTGAGGGCCTTATAGGTGTTTTCCGGACCCGCAACCGAGTTCAGAACCAGCGAGACATACCACTCGTTCGCCCCTTGCCACGTCGCGTTGCCTGCGGCGAAAGGCACGATGCCTTTCTCTACCATCTGGTCAGCCAGCGCCTCCATTTCCGGGATGGTGGTCGGTGCCTCCCAGCCGTTTTCCTCAAACATGGCTGTGTTGTAGAAAAGGCCGATTGTTTCATAGGTTTTCGGCAACGCATAAAGCGACCCGTCATAGCGGCCAAGCTCAAGAAAAACCGGCAAAATACGGTCATTCCAGCCAAGGCTGTCAGCATAGTCATCCAGCGCCAAAAGCTGACCCGCCTGCGCCATCGAGGCCACAAATGCAGGACCAGGTGTCATTACGACGTCGGGACCGCGACCGGACAGCATCGCGATCCGTAGCTGCTTGTCCAACTCGGACCCGCGGTAATCAAGAACAACGTCTGTGCCTGGATTTGCCGCCTCAAACGGCTGCTCAAGGATTTCCGTAAGCGCCTTTTTCTGCTCGGGATTCGCCGTTTCGTACCACCAACTGATCTCTTGTGCTTGCGCCGGCAGCACCACCGCCAATCCCAGCACTGCCGCGGCGGCAAGCATCGTTGTGTTCTGCATGGTTGTTCCTCCCTCTTCAGTCGCGATCAATGCGCGACTGTGCAGCTACGGTTTTATGTCGAGGCACGCTCGACAATGGTAAATTCGACTTCCTTTGAGACCCCCGGGCCACTGCGCTCGCTATTGATGCGCGACATCAGACACTCGGCCGCGCGCCGACCAAGCTCAGCCTGCGGCTGCGCAACTGTTGTCAATGATGGATAGGCAAGGGCCGCGACAGGGATGTCGTCGAAACCCATGACGGCGACGTCACCCGGCACCGAAAAACCTGCAGTATGCAGCGCGTGCAGGGCGCCAATGGCCATGTAGTCGTTGACTGCAAAGATCGCGCGCGGACGCTCTGCGCCAGCAATAAGGGCCTGCGTTGCGGCGAACCCACCCTCTTCGTTAAGCGAGCGCGCTTCTATAGTCTTAACGTCACATCCACGATTGCCAGCTTCGCAAAGAAAACCGGCGACACGAGTTGCGCTCGGCTCTCCCGGTCCAGAAACGATTGCCAGCGGGCCATAGCCCTTTTCAATCAAGAATTTGGCCGCAGCGGCAGACGCCGCTTTGTTATCAACAAAAACATTGTCAACTGGAAGCGCGCCGCCGGATTTCTCAGAAATCTCAATTCGCGAAATTGCGATGCCTGAATCCAGAAGTGGCTCAAGGTCTGGCACACGAAGATTAAAAAAGGCACCGACGACACCGTCTACACGACCCGATTGCGCCCAATCAATAAATCTTCGCTCTCGGTCTGGTGCGCCTTCGCTGTCATAAATGATGATATCGTGATTGCTCTCTTCAACCACCTTGCGTACCCCGCGCACCAACGCCGGGTAGAAAGGGTTGGTCAGGTCAGGAACGACGCAGCCAATAGTATGCGTACGCCCGCTCTTTAGTGCCTGGGCGAAACGGTTTGCACGGTAACCAAGCACTCTTGCCGCCTCTTCAACGGCCTGAATTGTATCCATTGAAAGCGTCGCCCGCCCCTGTGGACTAAGCGCCAAAGAGACCGTTGCTTGCGAAACCTTCGCCAATTCCGCCACTTGTTTCTGTGTTGCTGCCACGCTTTCGAATCTCCATTTATACGTATTAATCAAGAATTCATACGAATAACTTGCACGAGTCCTCGCATGCGGTTCGGCCGCCAGTTGGGATAGTCCTACGCGATTGGCACTTATTTCTGCGCTGCGCAAAAACGGAAAAGATGCCTTCAACACAGGAGGCACGGGCCGGTCCCTTACCCTCTGAGGCAATAAGGGTCGCAGCTTAATTCCCACCGCAAATTGCCAGCCCACGGGATTTATTTGGCGATCTGTGATAGAGTGTCGTCCAGTTTATGGGTACCAGGATGTTACAATGTTTGAATACGGAATAGCGACGGACACTTTTACGGGCTCGGGTTCACGAAGTGGCGGCAGTAGCACAAACCTGTCTTATTGGGTCGGATATTTCGAACAAAACCCCGAAATATTAATTGCCTCGATTGTCGGAATTTTGCTGATCGCAAGGTACATTTTGGCCCGATAATATATGCTCGGCACAACAGACGGACATACGCAGGCTGACCGTTTTCAGTGGCTTTTCAGAGGGTGCTAAAAATGGCGATCCCGGAAGGACTCGAACCCTCAACCTGCTGATTAGAAGTCAGCTGCTCTATCCAGTTGAGCTACGGGACCGCTGCGCCCTTCTTGCGGTTTTTATGACCGGGGTTCAAGAGCCAAGCGCATGAAGGCGCTGTTCGGATCCTCTTTGTAGCCAAAGATTGGCCCGCAATAGGAATAACCTAACGACTCATAGAGTTTTCGCGCCGCGTCATATTCAGGAAGAATGTCTGCTCCGGTCTCCAGAACTAACGCAGTCACGCCCTCGGCCCGAGCGATTTCTGCCAAACGGGTCATCATAATGCGCGCCAGTCCCCGCCCCCGTGCCTCTGCCAGGACATGAACAGATTTGACTTCGGCCGTCCCATCCGGAAGCTCCTTTAACGCACCGCAGCCTACGGCCTGACCCCCGTCATACATCGCCCAAAACCGAATACCCGGCCCTGCCAGCCCTTCGGCATCCATCGTGTGATTGCTTTCAGCAGGACCTGCTGTTTTGCTGTGGGCAAAATGAGCCTGAACCACCGGACGCAGCGCCGGTGAAGTCGGGTCGGCCAGCCGAATGTCGATCACTCAGTGTGTCCAGGGAGTGCGCCGGTCGGTGGCAAAATTCTCACCATAGCCGCGCGATCGCAGGTTTGCTTTACGCTTGTGCGGCTCGCTGACCTGCGCGTCGATGCCGTTATCCTTGGCATAGTCCAACGCCTCTTCTTTGGTGTCGAACTTCAAACGCACCTGTGTCTGCGTGTCACTGGATGACGTCCAACCCATCAGCGGATCAACCTCACGCGCGGATGCCGGAGCGTACTCCAGTACCCACTTGCGGGTCTTGGCCATTCCCGAAGTCATTGCATTCCTTGCAGGCTGGTAAATCCGTGCGCGCATGTCGCCTCTCCGTACTCGCTTGGCTGAGGACGTTTATGCGTCAGAGCGCGCTCCGGGACAAGGTGGCAATTGTCGCGCCCATTCCCCTGCCTCTGATGACAACTATTGCCATCAGATTGGGCTAGAAAGAGCTGAGGTGCAGACAGAAAAAACGCAGCGCTTTGCCCAGAGCGCAACCGGGACATCACCGCCGAAACACTCAGCCCAGCCTCAAGCCGCGTAATGGGACTAGAATCTGGATCAGGCCTTGCAGTTGGACAAAATAAGAACAAATGTAAGGACCTGATCCGGAGCCCGCCCATGCCTTATGCCCATTCCGACAAGACCCAACTGACCGCCGAAGACGTCCGCGCGCGCCTGAAACTGGAAGGCGGCAAACAGTTCGTTATGCACACTGAATTCAATGCGGCAGGGGACCAACCCACAGCCATCAAAGAGCTGGCGGGTGGCGTTATGGACGGCGAGCGCGATCAGGTCCTGCTGGGCGCGACCGGGACGGGCAAGACCTTCACCATGGCCAAGGTGATCGAGGAAACGCAGCGCCCCGCCATCATCCTTGCGCCCAACAAGACACTGGCCGCGCAGCTTTATGGTGAGTTCAAGGGCTTCTTCCCCGAAAACTCGGTCGAGTATTTCGTCAGCTACTATGACTACTACCAGCCCGAGGCCTATGTGCCGCGCAGCGACACCTATATCGAGAAAGAATCGCAGATCAACGAACAGATCGACCGGATGCGCCACTCGGCCACGCGGGCGCTGCTAGAGCGCGATGATGTGATCATCGTCGCCTCGGTCTCGTGCATCTACGGTATCGGCTCGGTCGAGACCTACGGGGCGATGACGCAGGATCTGAAGGTGGGCCACGAGTATGACCAGCGGCAAGTCATGGCCGATCTGGTCGCCCAGCAATATCGCCGCAACGATCAGGCGTTTCAGCGCGGGTCCTTCCGGGTTCGGGGTGACTCGCTTGAGATCTGGCCCGCCCACCTCGAGGACCGCGCCTGGAAGCTGTCTTTCTTCGGCGAGGAACTGGAACAGATTACCGAATTCGACCCTTTAACCGGCGAACGAACCGCCACGATGGAGCAGGTGCGCGTCTACGCGAACTCGCACTACGTCACGCCGAAGCCCACCATGCAGCAGGCGATCATCGGGATCAAAAAGGAACTGCGCATCCGGCTGGACCAGTTGGTTGGCGAGGGCAAATTGCTGGAGGCCCAACGTCTGGAGCAACGCACCAATTTCGATCTGGAAATGCTTGAGGCCACCGGCGTCTGCAACGGGATCGAGAATTACTCGCGCTATCTGACTGGCCGCGCGCCGGGTGAACCGCCCCCAACCCTGTTCGAATTCATCCCCGACAACGCCATCGTCTTTGCCGACGAATCCCACGTCAGCGTGCCGCAGATCGGCGGCATGTACCGGGGGGACTATCGGCGCAAGTTCACTCTGGCCGAACACGGGTTCCGCCTGCCGTCCTGCATGGACAACCGCCCGCTGAAGTTCGAGGAATGGGACGCCATGCGCCCTCAATCCGTATTCGTCTCGGCAACCCCTGCCAAGTGGGAGATCGAACAGACTGGCGGCGTCTTCACTGAACAGGTGATCCGCCCTACCGGCCTTCTGGACCCCGAGGTCGAAATCCGCCCCGTGTCGATGCAGGTAGACGACCTGCTGGATGAGGTACGCAAGGTCACCGCCAATGGATTCCGCACGCTGGTGACAACGCTCACCAAACGCATGGCTGAGGACCTGACCGAATACCTTCACGAGCAGGGAATAAAAGTCCGCTACATGCACTCGGATATCGACACGATCGAGCGGATCGAAATCCTGCGCGACCTGCGGCTTGGGGCCTTTGACGTGCTGGTCGGCATCAACCTGCTGCGTGAGGGGTTGGACATTCCCGAATGCGGTCTGGTCGCCATTTTGGACGCGGATAAGGAAGGGTTCCTGCGGTCCGAGACCTCGCTGATTCAGACTATTGGACGCGCCGCGCGCAACGCCGATGGCCGCGTGATCATGTATGCCGACAAGATCACCGGTTCCATGGAGCGCGCCCTGAACGAGACCAACCGCCGCCGCGCCAAGCAGATCGCCTATAACGAGGAACACGGCATCACGCCTGAGACGGTGAAAAAGAATGTCGAGGACGTTCTGGCCGGGCTTTATGAAGGCGACGTCGATATGAACCGCGTCACCGCCACCATCGACAAACCGATGCACGGCGCCAACCTCGAGGCCCATCTGGACGGGTTGCGTGAGCAAATGCGCAAAGCCGCCGAGAACCTGGAATTCGAAGAGGCCGCCAATATCCGGGACGAGATCAAACGTCTGGAAGCCGTCGATCTCGCCGTCGCCGACGACCCCATGGCACGTCAGTGGGCGGTCGAGAAGGCGTCCGAAGACGCGGTGAAGTCGCGCGGACGTTCAACGGCGGGTAGGCCGGGGCAACGAGGTGGGAATGTGAAGCGGCGGAAGCGTTAAACTGTTAACAACGCAACTCAAAGTCGCAGCACTTGGCGTTGCTTGTTTCAACCGCCTTGCCTAACCGCAGTCTGTGGCTAGGTTCAAGGTATGCGAGCCATTCTGATATCACTGATCCTTAGCACGCCTGCCTATGCGTGGGATGCAACAGTTGGTCCAATTTGCACGCTTTCGCACGAGACCGGCGCGGCGAAAATATTTCTCACATACGATCCATCGAAACCACTTTATTCAATCACCGTGACCCAAACGAACTCTGTTTGGAAACAGGCCCCTTGGTTTGCAATGCGTTTTGAAGGCTCGTCCCCGATCGAGATTGCTACATCGCGCCATGTTCTATCCGACGGCGCAACTTCTTTGACCGTCACGAATACGGGTTTCGGAAACGTGCTTGATGGGTTGGAGTACAACCGCATAGCCTACGCATTCACGCAGGATCATGTGGCCACATTCTCGCTGGACGGCGCTGCTGACCCCGTGCGGGTTTTTCGTGAATGTGCTGGAGCGAACCTATCTTAAAGCATCCGGAACGCAACCATTCCTGACATAGTTCTCATTGCGTTTTCACAGCAATATGAATTAAGTGAGTAAGCCTCGAACGGTCTGAACCCGAGCGAGTGTTCCTCGCTCAGGTCAGTGTTCAGCCCTTATCCCAATGGGCAATCACATCATACCCAACCGGCGTCGGCGGGCCTTCCATGAATTCGGCGAAATGGCCCCACAGCTCTGCCACTTTCGGGGCATTCGCGTTCGAGGTCGCCTCGCTCTCGACCACGGAGATCACATAGCCCGAGCCGTCTTCATTCATCACATTCGTAAAGCTATGCATGCCGGGCATGCCCATGATTTCTGACTTCAACGCGTTCATTTTCGCCGTCGCGGCCTCGCGTGTGCCTGGCTTCATTTTGAATTGAGTAATACGTGCAAACATGACTTTCCTCCCTCGTCTGGCGAAATTGCCGTAGGGCGCGACCAAAACGATCCCGCCGCGCGCAAGGTAGCATGGCGGCGTCAAATCCCGTATTGATACTTGTAGATTCAGAGTGTTTTCAACCGCGCGCCGTACCCGAGTATGCAGCCTAACACTCCAAGGTTGCAGCCCAGCGCGTAGAGCCGACATGTTGCAGGACTGCCGCGCAGCTTAAACCCCCAACTCCGCCCGCGCCTTCTTAGTCAGTTTCGTCACCACAAGTTCATAAGACGTCACGATATGCTCGCACAGGGAGGCATCGCTCATCCCGCGTGCCTCGTAGACCTGAAGCCACTTCATCCCGCGCGAGGCCAAATAGGGCGCGGGACGGATGCCGGGTTGATCACTTAGCACCTCAAAGGCCAGATCGGTGGCTTTGAAAGTAAAGGCCTCGCGCCCCTCGTTCCAGCCACAGATCGCAAACACCTTGCCGCCCACTTTCCACACATCCGCATTGCCCCATTGCACAACATGGGTGGTCGCCGTGAGGCCCGCGCAAAAAGCGTTGAAGTCGTCTCGTGTCATATCAGAACCTTAGGGCCGAAGGAATTTTGCATTTCCAACCGCGCGACCAGCTGGTTCCGGTTGTGCTGTCTGCACGTCCTGGGGCGGTGCCGCCTGCAATTGCGGGTCACATGCAATTCCGTCGCCATCGGGGTCATTGCGCCGGTGATAGCCCGGCAACCCTTCAAAGAACGGTCCGGGTATGATGGCTTCAGCCGCTGGACAACCAGCCATAGCGATGAGGTGAAAAAGGGCTTCCTCCCGGCCGAATTCAGAGGTCCGTGTATAAACGGTTACCGCGATAGCCGCAGTCGTCACCGGCAGCATCAAAATCATGATCGCAATGCGCACGGGCGACAACGCGCGTCGTCGCACGGTATCGGCGCGCATGCGACGGGCCGGTGTATTCGGGTCTGTAAACAACTGTCGCGGGTGGGGGTCACGGGGCGGCATAGCTTATGATACATCGAATTTACGGCGAATCCGAGGCCCCCTCGCCGATACTTCAAATTAGGTGGATTCGTTCTGTGGCACGTCATACCAAGTTCCCGCGGCCATAGATGTCGCAAAACCTGACGCACCCTGCCAAAGGCGCAAGAATTGACATGTCGAACACCGATCCATTCCGCCCTGTTGACGAAACGGCCAGTCAGTTGGCCCGCGATCTTATTGCCAGTGCAACCTATGGCGCTCTGGCGGTTTTGCGGCCAGATATGCCGGCTCCGTCAGTGTCGCGTATCGCCATTGCCGCAGACGAAAATGGAACGCCGTTTACCCTGATCTCGACACTGGCAGATCATACCCGTGCGTTGCAGGCCAACCCCGTTTGCGCAGTTTTACTGGGTGCACCGGGACCAACCGGAGACCCTTTGACCCATCCGCGGCTTACGCTGCACGCAAATGCGGTATTTGTTGCGCGTGGTACGGATGAACATGATCGCCTGCGCGCGCATTACCTAAAGCTGCGGCCCAAGTCGAAGCTCTCTGTTGATTTTACCGATTTCGGCTTTGTGCGGTTTCGCATTTCAGACGGTCTGCTGAACGGCGGGTTCGGCAAGGCTTGGCGCCTTGCCCCATCGGACATATTGCCCGATCACCGCACCACGTGAACCGCGCAGGCCGCGTGGCGTACAACGTGGTTCGCCGTTGAACCAAGTAGCAAGTCCTGCATTCCTGGTCGGTGGGAGGCCATGATTATCAGATCGGGCTTATGCTCTTCGGCCCAGTCAAGAATGGTCCGCCCTGAATGCCCTTCGACCAATACACCATTGGCATTTGGCAGCTTCGCGGCCAGATCGTCCAATTCCGACTGCAGGGCCTTTCGTGCCTCGGCCAAATATTCGGGCGGCATGTATGAGATCGCATAACTGGGAATATGCTCGACCACATGCAGCAGGGTCACCTGCGCATCCGGCGTCGCCAGCACCTCGGCCAGTTTCAGGGGGCCGGATATATCCCGTTCTGCATCAAACGAAATCGGGACAAGAATATTGTGATACATGGTGCGCACCTCCGTTCAATTTACGATAAAGATGCGTCGCAACAGAACGTGCTGCTTTGATTTAAGTCACGATCCGCCAAATGTTTCGGCGACATCATACATAACCGGCTCAAAGCTTCTGCACAATTCGTTGATCTTCCGGTTGCGCTCCCGCATTTCCGGGGTGCGCAGCATGGCCAGAAAATCCTCGCGACGCGCCCATTGCGAGTAATTGGCGATTCTGGTCTGCGCGTCATTCACATGCAAACCCGCAGCAACAAAACCAGGTTGTTTCGAGATGAAATCCGCATAGGCGTCGGTCAAAGCCTCCAGCAGATCGTGACAGGTACCCGGGGTCATTTCAAAAGTGGTAATGACAGTCTGGACGCTTGCGTTCTTTGCAATCTTCGGCATCTGGATTCTCCCTTTTCCAATTGAACTTAACATAGGTTTCGGAAAGATCGCGGGTTTCCTTTGGCTTTTGCCCAAAGCTGCAATCATTGAAAATCAATACATCCTAACGATCCGTTAACTATGCTAACGGATGCTGCGCGAATGTGGCGGTTTGTTTACCTTCTTCTGCTTATGTTGTCGGCTTCCCCCGCGTTGCCCGGCCCGTGGCTTCGCAAGAGGGACAGTGCCTTTACCGCCGCATCTGTCACGACTTTCAAAGATGGGGACTATGGTTATGACTATAAGTCCGCGCTGTACGCTGAGTGGGGGTACAAAGATAACCTCACCCTTGGATTCGACTTTGAGGAAAACCGAGACCTTTACGGCCACGCAACCGTATTTGCGCGCCTGCCCTTGGCCACCTTGGGCGAAAAGGGAAGGTTCGCGGCGGAATTTGGCGTGGGCGTGCACCACCGCCATAAAGGAGCTTGGGCATTGTACAAGGCAACTTTGTCCTACGGCAAAGGCTTTCAGACCGGCTGGGGCAATGGGTGGGTCGCGGTCGATACCACGTTGGAATACCGAACCCACAATGCCCTGATCCGAAAACTAGATCTGACTGCAGGCCTTAAATCGCGACGCTGGGTTGACCCCTTGCTGCAGGTCGAAACCGCATATCGTTCCGGCGACGACCTATATTGGCGGGTGCGTCCGTCGGTCATGGTCCGCAATCCTGACAGTTCCACAACGTGGGTGCTGGGATTTGAACGCAATGATGCCCGTGATAACACAGGCATCAAGGTTGCGATCTGGGGAGAGTTCTGAGTGCACCGCGAACCACATGTGGAATTGCGGTTCAGTACTCCATGCGCACTATTGCCGACACTTGGCCTCGGACACCTTGCGCCCATCGCAGTTGGATTTGGTCCCCGTCAGAGCCCTGCTCCAAGTTGACATACGGTGTCGTGTAGACCGTCGACCCGAACGTGTTCTTCAGTTGCCCAATAATTGTAACGGCATCGCACCCGCGCGCCCGGCCACCAAAAGGCAGACGCCCTTGGGTTCCAATCGTCCAGACCTGCGAGGTCGAGCTTTTTGAGTATCGAAGCCGCAAAGGGTTTTCGACTTTTGCCGAAACGCCGTGGAACGTGTTGTCCTGAAACTTGACGTTAAGATGGGCATTTCGGTTCAGATCGGCAAAGGTCGTGTCCACTTGCTCCGCCCGGTTGATATTGCCGTTGGTCGAGCGGAACTTGTTGCCCGTCACCACGACACCGTTCAAAAAATGACCCGAACCATGGGGGCGAATAACGATTGGACTAAACCACGGGGCGACGTGTCTGGAATAAAAGATATTGTTCGTGATGGTCATGGCGCTGAAAGAGAACCCACCACTGTAGACCGGATTGGCGTCCCTTTCATTCGTCCATTGGACAAAGCAGTTGTCGACGTAATTCTCGGAAATTGTCGAGCTGTTATAAGTGCCGATCATCACGAGGCCAGCCGTGCGGACGCCCTGCGGAATACTGTCGCCCTGAAAGAAATGGTTTCCCAGAACAAGGTTGTTCGTACCCGCAAGAACTGCAAAGTGCAAAAAACGTACCGCCCGATTGTGGCGCAGCTTGATGTCGTTTGCTGTCGCGTTCAACGCGATGGATTTGCGGTCCGAAACATTGAAGGATTCCTCGGATGACAGGAATTGGCAATTGTCGATCAGCATGCCCTGACACCCGGTTCCGATAGACGTGATCCCACGGTCCTTTGGACGGCTGATAAAGCAATTGGTGATGGCGAATGTGCTGCCAGACGGCGCAAGGCGAATTGCACTGCAACGACCGTTGCACTGGAATTCAATCTCTTCCACTCCAAACTTGCGCAATGTGCTGAAGCCACTGAAATCGAGAAGGTACTTAAAGTCGACAAAGGTGAATGTCTGCGTGCCTGAGGCGTCATAAATCGGAGCGTTCAGCGTGATCTCGCCCGCGCCGACGTTTTTGGATCGCACGTAGATTTCGCGCCCGACACCGCTGCCCTGAACCAGCGCGCCCACCGGGATATTGGCCACATTGGCGACATTTCTCAGGCGTGTCGGATCCGATGGATTGTAGGTCGCCACTGACGTGAAAGTCTCGGTATCCCAGGCAGAGCTGTTTCTGACATCAAATTGGCCATTGCGGATCACCCGGCGCGTTGAAAACCCGGCTTGTTTGTTTGGAACTGCCGCCGCCATATCAATTGGCCCGGTGATCGCGACTTTTCTGCCGCCAAGATCAAGGGACTCATGGTCGGAATTGTTCAACAAGGCTTGAAACGCCTTTTTGAAAGCAAGCTCTTCATCACCAAACGCCGAGATGTAGGCGGGCAGATTGTAGTTCTTGGTCAAAAGCAACATCTTGTCGTCAGGCATGGTGACGGTGCCCTCGAATTCCACCTCTGACGACAGGGTCACGCTCTGCGCCAAAAAGTACGTACCTTCGGAGACAAAAACACGTCGCCCGTTGGCAGCCTGATCTGCCGCCTCGAATGCGTCAGTGTCGTCAGTAACACCATCACCTACGGCGCCAAAATCCCGCACATCGACTAGGCTGATCATGTCGCGCAGGAATACACCCGTGACATCCTCGATCTCGATATCGTCGACTCGGGTAACCGAACCGTTCGCGCCTTCGATATCCAGCCCGAAATGCCCGTAGATCGCCTGAATACCCCAAGGCATGTCCACACCGGCGCGCTGGCCAGTGCCCACAATGGCCGTAACCTCGTGCACCGTGCCGTAGCCCGAAAGCTGCGTTGCCGAACCTTGTTCGACCACTCTGGCGACATGGGCATCCCCAGCACCACCTGCCCAGGCTGCGATACGGACTTCGGGCAAAGGACCACTGATTGCTTTGACCCGCGCCTTGATCTGCAAGTAACAGCCCGGCAGCAGCGGTGTTTGCCCCATATATCGCAGCTTTTGCCTCGGGCTTACCTTCAGGATTTCAAGACAGCCGCCAAAATCTGCATCGGCGGGGACAAACGCGCCCGTGCCTGAACCGTCATATGTCGGCGATCCGGGCGTTCCGTCGCCGCTGGACCAAACATTGAGGCCATTTGCGAAAGCAGGCGGCATGAATACGATGCCGTCGGTGATTGCCTTGTTCATAGAAATCCCTTTCCCACTAGCGCTACGGCAGGTCACCGTGCGCATAAACCCAGTGCCCGAGAGCCATGCCCAAGCGCGAAATCCTGAGTATCGGAAAGGAATTAATCGCCCATCACGCCTCCGTAACGGAGGCGTTGCATCAGGCGGACGGGTCGGAATTTCCAAGCAATTGGACGCCGTTGATCTTCCACCCGCTTTCAAGCTGGATCATTTGATAATCAAGGATATGGGCACGCCCATCCCCATCGACGATCATCACCTTCTGCCACAAAGCTCCGGCCACTTCGCGCAGCTCCAAAAACCTTACTTCGGACGGTCGCCAGACCATCGGATAGCCATTTCGCACCATCGCCCCGAAATTCTCGGGCGTGCGAAATATGTTCTGAATATTCGGGCTGGCAAAGGTAAAGGCGGTGACGAAATCATCCGCTTTGAACGCCTGAATCTGGGCTGCGATATTGGCCTCGATCTCGGCATCCTGAGCGGCACCGCTCGTGACCAGCCCAACACTGAAGGCTACGGCAAGAATAATACGGCGCATGGGGCCACCTCCTGATCCAAGAGTAGCCCCATGCGGTATTAGGTCAAATCAGACCAGTTCTCCGGCCAGCGCCTTGTCGATCAAGGCAATCGTTTCCGGCACGCCATACAGCGCAATAAATCCACCAAAACGCGGCCCTTGAGAGGCCCCCAAGAGGACTTCGTACAGGGCGGTAAACCATCCCCGCAGAGGGTCGAACCGATCCCGCCCGATGGCATAGACCACGGATTGCAACGCCTCATCTTCGATCGGACCGTCATAGTCTGCAAGCGCGGCTTTAAGCGCTTCCAACGCCTCGCGCTCTTGATCTGTAGGTGCACGATGTTGGCGGGTTGGCTTGACGAAATCGTTGAAATAGCGAACCGCAAAACCTGCCGCCTGATCAAGGTCAGGATGCGTTTCGGCCGTGGCTTCTGGCGCGTAGCGACGGATAAAGCCCCACAACGCCTCTTTGTCCTCGGCGCCGGACACAGACGCAAGATTCAACAACATCGCAAACGATACCATCAGCGTTGATTCAGGAACGTCGCCGCCGTGGATATGCCAAACGGGGTTGTTCAACTGCGCCTTCAATTCTTGCCCCGGATAGGCCCGCAACTGCTGGTGATACTCATCCACCGCTTTGGGAATGACATCAAAGTACAGACGCTTGGCCGTCTTGGGCTTTTGGTACATGAAATACGACAGGCTTTCGGGCGCGGCGTAGGTCAGCCACTCCTCCATCGACAAGCCGTTGCCTTTCGATTTCGAGATCTTCTGCCCCTGCTCATCATTGAACAACTCATAGCTCAGCGACTCGGGCGGCTGTTTGCCCAGCGCCCGGCAGATTTTCGACGACTGCGTGACCGAGTCGATCAGGTCCTTGCCCGACATCTCATAGTCCACGCCCAACGCGGCCCACCGCATCGCCCAATCCGGCTTCCACTGCATCTTGACGTTGCCACCAGTGACCGGGATTTCGACCTTTTCACCGTCGGGTTCCTGATAGACGATCGTCCCCTTGGCCACGTTACGCTCTAGCGTGGGAACCTGCAGAACGTGGCCGGTTTTCGGGCTGATCGGCAGGAAGCAGGAATAGGTCTCGCGCCGCTCGACCCCAAGGGTCGGCAGCATGATTTCCTGAATCTTCTCGAACCGGTCCAAGGCCGTCAGAAGCATCTCATCAAACTTGCCGCTGGTATAGTAATCGGTGGCCGAAGCGAATTCATACTGGAACCCGAAGCTATCCAGAAAGTCACACAGCATCGCGTTGTTGTGTTGCGCGAACCCTTCATGCGTCCCAAACGGATCGCGCACTTTGGTCAGCGGCAAGTGCAGGTCTTCTTTCAACTCTTCCTGCATTGGTACGTTGGTCGGCACTTTGCGGAAACCATCCATATCGTCCGAGAAACAAATCAGCTTGGTGGGAATATCGCTGATCTGCTCAAACGCGTGACGCACCATCGAAGTCCGGGCAACCTCGCCAAATGTTCCGATATGCGGCAGGCCCGACGGTCCATACCCTGTCTGGAACAGTACATACCCCTTTTCCGGAGCGCCCTTCTGATAGCGTTTGAGCACCCGGCGCGCCTCTTCGAAAGGCCAGGCCTTGGACGACATCGCGGTTTCACGCAGTTCAGACATTATTCGACAAGCTCCATCGGGAAAAACAGTACCGGTCACCGCACGCAACCGACCGGCCCCTCCTATTGTGCCGGTGCAGCATGAGTCAATAAAGGCTGGGGTTTTTCCTGACGGGAAAGCCTGGAAACGCGGGATCACTCGGTCAGTTGATCCAGTTTAGCCGCCCAAATGAAATCATTCTCGCTGAGCCCGCCAATTTCGTGCGTCGTCAATTTGACATCTACATACCCCCAGCCAAACGCGATATCCGGATGGTGGCCCTGTTGATCCGCAAGCCACGCACAAAGATTGGCCAAATACGTTGCCTTGGCAAACCCCTTGAACGCATAGTGGCGGCTCAGCGTTTTTGCGTCTGCGCCCAGTTTCCAGTCAGAGGCAAGCTCAGCCATATGCGTATTGGCCTCATCAGCCGTCAAAGGTGGGATTCCTCCAGAACAGGGCACACAGGTCCGGCCTGATAGCCTGCACGTCTCTCAAGATAGGGTCATTTTCACTCACTCCGCTGCAGTTACTTTTTCCGGAAATTTGTTCGGCAGCAGCCCAAGGGTCTGCGCTTGCCGTACATCAGCCAACAGGTCTCGGTCGGCGGCCTCAAACAGGTTTTCGGGCGAGTTTAGCACGAAATAGCCCATTTGATGCATGTCGATCCGATAAGGGGTACGCAGGATCGTAAGAACGTCGAACGGATCCCGGTCAGGTATGTCGCTTTCCACGGCATAGACCAACTCTGTCGGCGACGAGGCAAGACCCGATCCAAGCGCCTTGATCTGGCCGTTTTGACGGCGCAAACCAAATTCGATCGAGAACCAGTAAAGGCGGATCAGCCACGAATAGTCCTTTGCACCGGCCTGAACACCGGCCTTGCCAATCGCATGGCTAAAGGCGGCGAAGCGCGGATCACTCAGCAAGGGAGTATGGCCAAAGATCTCATGAAAAATATCGGGCTCTTCGATGTAATCAAAATCCACGCGCGAGCGGATAAAGGATGCGGCTGGGAAAACGCGGTCGGCCAACATACCAAAAAAGGTTTTGAACCCGATCAGGGCAGGCACCGGCTGCACCCGCCAACCGGTAAGGTCCAAAAGCCGCTCTGAGATTGCGGCGCAAGAAGGTACGGACGTTTTCGGCATATCCAGACGAGCCAACCCGTCCAGGTAATCCTGAGCCATATAACGTTGAACATTTGCCTCTTGAGCTGCGTAGAGATCGGCCCAAACGGCGTCCTCTTCTGGCGTATAGGCAATATGTCCGCGCGCATCGGCGACTTTGGCGACGTATTTGGTCGACTTCGGCATCACGTTTCCTCCTCAAGAGAATTTTAGCTACGTCGACAGAGGGAATTGGTTTTGATTCATCCGAAAATTTCGATATTTTGGCAGATACATGTCGAAAAAATGAAAAATATGACACGAAATCTTCAAACCGCCGATATCGCCATTCTGCAAGAGCTTCAGGCCGATGGTCGCTTGTCCATGCAGGAGCTTTCTGATCGAACAGGATTATCCGCGTCACAATGCTGGCGGCGCGTGCGAGATCTAGAGGCCGTCGGTATTATCGCAGGCTATACGGCTCAGATACGCGCCAAGTCCGTTGGGCTGAACGCAATCGCCTATGTCCATGTAGCCCTGCGCGAACATCAGGAAGACAGCATCAACGCCTTCCTGCGCCTGATCGAAACCGAACCGCAAATTGTCGAGTGCGCCTCAATTACCGGGGATCACGACTTTATCCTCAAGGTCTATGCCAAAACCCCCGAAGAGCTTGAGCATTTCATCATGCAACGCCTTTTAAAATCCGGTTTGGTTCGCGACACGCGCAGCAATTTTGTGCTGCGCCAGACAAAAACACGCGGGCCTTTGCCCATTCTCTAACAGCGGCAAAGCAAAATCCGTTGAACCTGCCTGCCAGCCCTCCTATCGTGCGGATGCAGAAAGCCTAATCAGGACGACACCATGACCGATCAAGTACCTCATCCTATGTCCCCCCAAGATTGCCTTGTCGCGATCATGGTTGCGATCTCTGCCTCTGACGAAACCATACGCACTGCGGAACTGGTCAAAATCGAAGGCGCGGTGAACATGCTGCCGGTCTTTGCCGAATACGACATCGACCGGACACGGCGTGTTTCGCAAATCGTATTTGACCTGTTCGAACAAGAAGACGGGCTGGATGCGCTTTTCGGTCTGATCCGGGACAACTTGCCCGAACGCCTGCACGAAACGGCCTATGCTCTGGCTTGCGATGTTGCCGCGGCTGATGGATCTCTTGCGGAAACCGAGCTACGCCTGTTGGAAGAAATCCGGTACGAACTGAACATCGACAGGCTGCACGCCGCCGCAATCGAACGGGGCGCACGGGCGCGTCACACCACCTGATTTCAACTGCCGTTCAGGGTTCCCCAACGCTCGATCAAGGCGCGCTGTAATCTGCGAGAACGACTGTTCCAACTGCGCGCGCCCTGCGGACGCTCGCGCTGGGCCCGTGGGATCGTGGCCCGATGATCAACATCAGCCGTGAAGATGGCGAACGCCAGTTCGGACCCATCCGGCGTCGTAATGAATCCGCCCAACCCGGACACAAAATTCAACGTCCCGGTTTTGGCGTCCACCTTGATCGGGTGGTCCTTGACTGGGCGCCCCTGGCTGTCTGCCAAAGTGAACTTTTTTAACAAGGGCCGAAGGGCACCGGTTTTTTGGGCTTCGATCAGCGCCTTGACCAAATCTTCCGGAGCGACACGGGACGCATCACCAAGGCCCGAGTGATCGACCATGGCGATCCCGTTTACACCATATGTCTCGGCAGCCCAGCGGTTCATCTCTGCTGCTGAGTCCGGTAAGGTCTGAAGGTCTGCGCCCCGTGCTTTCGACGCTGTCATTCCAACCAATTCAGCGGTCAAGTTGGTCGAATACTTCAGCATCCCACGAAGAATACTGTCAAGCGGATCACTTAGATGAACAACCAGGTCCGTACCCTGAGGCATCTCGCGCGTGACCTGAACGCGGTCCAGTACGATCCCATTAGACCGGGCCAGTGTTCGGAAGACATCACCCGCGTAAAGGGCGGGCTTGCGAACAGGTAACCAACGCGCGCCCCCATTGCCCAATGCGGCCTTGGCGACAGTCCAACGATCCTGCCGCGCGCTTGGCTCATAGGTATAGATCGGAGTCTTGCGCCCCTCGACCCGCATAGTCGCCATATCGACCGCTGGATTATACCGCGCGCTTCGTGCGTCCATCGCAATGTCGTAGTCCGTCCCCTCGCGCTTCCATTCAAAATGTACCCGGTTGAAGTTAAGAGATATTCCACTGATGGCCGGGCTATAACCCAAGTGATCCGGCTGACCGGGGTCAATGCTGAACACGTAGGGCAAGGCTCCGTCATACACCTTGAACGCGCCGCGCACTTCGATGACACCCGCCTCACGCAGATTAGCCGCCATCGTCGCCAGCGCATCAGTGTCCAACAGCGGATCACCACCGCCAACAAGAACCAAATCGCCTTTCAGGACACCATTTTCAACCGGCCCGTCCGCAACCAGTTTTGTTTCGAACCGATAGTCAGGACCCAAAACATCCAATGCATAAAGGGCCGTCAAAGCTTTGCCCACGCTGGCCGGGGGCAAACCCAGATTACCGCCAACCGCTTCCAGCTTGGCCCCGGTTTCCACATCGGCAACGGCAAAGGCAACTTCACCTTTCAGACCGGCTGCTTTGATCAGGCGCTCCGCCCCGTTGGGCTGCGCTCCGCGAAGCTGCGGTCTCAGCGATACTTCGGGCGGATAACCGAAGGCCGCAACGGGGACAAAGGCGGCGCCAAGCCCTCCTAAAAACTTACGACGTGAAAAACGATCAGCCATGGGTCAATTAAAATCCCAGAGATCACAGGCGCACAACCGGTCACAGATCATTATGCGCCCTCTGGGGCTATTCGGGCAACACCTCATTCGCCCAAGCGCCCCGAGACCGCAGATCGGTTGAACTGACATGGACCATCGGCACGTTCACGAAACACCACGCCGGGGCCTCAGCCCGCCCAAGCAAATGCCGCGCCTGCCCGTCGATCCGATGCTTGGAATAAATCCGCGCCGCAGGCGACATTCGGGCAGATATCCGGTCACCCGGGCGCGCGACAACGCCAACGGGCACACTGTCCATGATCAACCGCCAATCTTTCCACCGATGGAACTGAGCCAGATTATCAGCCCCCATCAACCATACGAACCGGACCCCAGGATAAAGCTTCTGCAATTCCATCAGGGTATCTGATGTCGCCCGCGTACCAGTAAGGGTCTCGATACCCGTAACCGCAACGCGAGGGTGCTGCATAACTTCACCCGCAGCCGCAAGCCGGCGCTCCAACGGTGCGGGCCCTTGATCTTTCAACGGGTTTCCCGGCGTCACCAGCCACCAGACCTGATCCAAACCAAAGGCTTTCATCGCTTCAAGCGTCACATGCACGTGTCCCTGATGTGGTGGATCAAATGACCCGCCAAACAGCCCAACGACCTGCCCCGGCCGCGCAAATGGAATATCGTGTCGAAACATCCCTTGCTGTTGTTCAGAACTGTGGCAGCTTGTCAATCAACAGGTTTCACTGCATCCCCCAGCTTGACCCGCCCGGGCCGGACCGCTTCTGCACACCAACCGCCGTGTCCACGCACGGCAGAGTATCCGCCCTTGCCCAGCGCCTCTTCCATCCGGCTGCACGGCGCACAGATCACGGTAAAGCGCAAGATGGCCTCGCCCACCTGCACCTCACGCCCCTTGAGCGCGACCAGATTGATCCCCGAAACCACCAGATTGCGCCGCAGGATTTTCGGCGTAACCGGCCCGCGCCCCAAATACGAGCCAATCGCGGCCAGATGTTCCTGCTGAATTAGCGTGACCGCCCGCTTGCCCGCGCGACTGCGATCACCTGAAAGCCCTTCGTCAGAAATAAAGACTTCATTTTTCTGAATCATTTCTGAACGGCGATCCGGGCGCAATCCGATCCATTCGATCCGGCCGGGAATTGCCCAACCCGCAATTAATTCCGCCAATTCGCTCAATACACAGCCCTCGGTCGCTCCTGTTCGTTTACCCCGCGATATTTCCAAATGAAATTCACAAAGTCACCAGCTTGCCCCGCCCGCCTTGCTTGGATATCTAGCGGTTTAACCTGATTTCCCCGACCCAGAGGACGCGACATGGCCGCCTATCAATATGTCTACCACATGCAGGGTGTCTCCAAGACCTATCCCGGTGGCAAGAAGTGCTTTGAAAACATCCACCTCAGCTTTCTGCCCGGCGTAAAAATCGGTGTCGTCGGCGTCAACGGCGCGGGTAAATCGACGCTGATGAAAATCATGGCCGGCCTCGATACGGACTTTACTGGCGAGGCTTGGGCCGCCGAGGGTGCAAAGGTCGGTTACCTGCCGCAGGAGCCACAGCTCGATGAATCGCTGTCCGTGCGTGAAAACGTCATGCTGGGTGTAGCCGCGAAAAAGGCCAAGGTTGACCGGTTTAACGAAATCGCCATGGAGATCGCCGAGAATTACTCGGACGAGCTGATGGAGGAAATGACCACCCTGCAGGACGCGATCGACGCGGAAAACCTCTGGGACCTCGACAGCCAGATCGACGTCTCGATGGAGGCGCTGCGCTGCCCGCCGGACGATGCCAATATTACCAACCTCTCGGGCGGTGAGAAGCGCCGCGTGGCGCTCTGCAAACTGCTGCTGGAAGCACCCGACATGCTGCTGCTGGACGAACCGACCAACCACCTGGACGCCGAGACCATCGCCTGGCTGCAACAGCACCTGATCGACTACAAAGGCACCATCCTGATCGTCACCCACGACCGCTATTTTCTGGATGACATCACCGGCTGGATTCTGGAGCTCGACCGTGGCCGCGGCATTCCCTACGAGGGCAACTACTCCGCTTGGCTGGAACAAAAAGCCAAACGGCTGGAGCAGGAAGCCCGCGAGGACAAGTCCAAGCAGAAGACCCTGCAACGCGAACTGGAGTGGATGCGCCAGGGTCAGAAGGCCCGCCAAGCCAAATCCAAGGCCCGGATCAACGCCTATAACGAGCTCGCCGAGCAGTCCGAACGCGAAAAGCTGACCCGTGCCCAGATCGTCATCCCCAACGGCCAGCGCCTTGGCGGCAAGGTGATTGAGGTCGAAGGTCTGTCGAAACACATGGGCGACAAGCAACTGATCGAAGGGCTGGACTTCGCCCTGCCTCCCGGCGGCATTGTCGGCGTCATCGGCCCCAACGGTGCCGGTAAATCGACCCTTTTCAAGATGCTGACCGGTCAGGAACAGCCCGACAGCGGCACTATCACGCTGGGCGACACGGTCGAGCTGTCCTATGTCGACCAATCCCGCGACGACCTTGCCGACAACGACACCGTGTGGGAGGCGATCACCGGCGGAGCCGAGATCATCCAACTGGGCGACGCGCAGGTCAATTCCCGCGCCTATTGCTCGTCCTTCAACTTCAAGGGTGGCGACCAGCAGAAGAAGGTCTCATTGCTATCCGGCGGTGAGCGCAACCGCGTCCACATGGCCCGTCTGCTGAAAGAGGGCGGCAACGTCCTGTTGCTCGACGAACCCACCAACGACCTCGACGTCGAAACCCTGCGCGCGCTGGAAGACGCCCTGGTCGATTTTGCCGGTTGCGCCGTGGTCATCAGCCACGACCGCTTTTTCCTCGACCGGATTTGCACGCATATTCTGGCGTTTGAAGGCGACGCGCATGTTGAGTGGTTCGAGGGCAACTTCGAGGATTACGAAGAGGACAAAAAGCGCCGCCTGGGACCGGACGCGCTGGAGCCCAAGCGGTTGAAGCATAAGAAGTTTGCTAGATAATCGGGCACTCCATTAAAACCCAACCACAAAAAAGGGTCGACCAATCTTGGTCGACCCTTTTTTAGTCAAATGAGAATGTAGTTATGATTTTCGCGGGTTGAGTGGATTTATCAAAGCGATCTGCGGGCAGTAACTTACGGTCGATTAATCCGGGTAAAGCCTTGTCAATTTGGCCAAGATGTTTTGGCTTTATACGATTTTTCTTACAGGCGCCTTTTTCATTCCAGAGGCGGTAGGAAATGCCACTGGAAATCGCCGCAGCGATGACTCTTGGTGCTATAGGATTGGCGGTGACCGTTCCTTTGTCCTCCAGGCCTTTTATTGCTTCAACCGCAATCCGCACACTTTCTTTGAATGTCACGCTCTCCATCTTTTGCTCTTCTGCGGTCGCGTCATTGTCATTCAAGCATTTACGAGCGACAAAAAGCCAATCATGGAGCATATAAGCCGGCGCGTAACCCCACGGCGAAAACCCTTTCAGCGCTTGGGCGGCTTTGGGAATTGATCCGCCATCGGTGTACATGATTTGCGGCCGAATCTCGGGAACCGTAGCACGGGGATCATGGCGTTCCATACGCAAAGGGTCTTTGTTCGGCACGAAAACGAAGGTACCGTCGCCTGATCCTCTTTGGGTTTCATCGACCCACAGAAGAGTTAGGGAACCTTTAATTTCACCTGCCGCGATGTCATCGTAGTTCACATGCGTGCAAGCTGACGTAACAAATAGAATTGTCGACAAATACCTAAACAACCTGCTCTCCAATCACGTTTTGATTTCCACCTAGCAAACAGTGAGGCCGCTAATTTTGTCAGGAAAAATACTGTGGAATGTTAATACCAGAGCTCCGACCATCATTAAGCTTTTTCTGAACAAACCAAACTCGACGAGTTTTTCGACGTACTCAGAAATCATACACCCTTGCCACACGCCCACCCCAATGCCATATCCAAAGGGCTTACGTTTTTCTATTTCGACCTACTGTCTCCTTCTACGGCGCTCAGTCACTCGATCCAGACCGACGACGCCAGGCTGCCGCATCCACGTGGGCAGCACTAAACAGGAGACACGGATATGCCTGCAGGCACCGTTAAATGGTTCAACACCACCAAAGGCTACGGCTTTATCGCACCCGAAGATGGCGGCAAAGACATCTTTGTGCACATCTCGGCCGTCGAACGCTCGGGCCTCACCGGTCTGGCCGACAACCAAAAAGTCACGTACGAACTGCGCTCGGGTCGTGACGGCCGCGAAAGCGCTGACAATATCGAACTGGCGTAAGCCGTTCCAAGGGCAGGGATAATCCCCTGCCCTTTTTCTTTTTCGACTTGTTTTTTCGACCGGCGGCACCACGGCGATACTGTGTCCGCAGGAATACATCACTTTTCGGTTACTCTGTCCCGGTGATTGACCGGATCGGATATCATTCAACATTATCGTTATGATTTCCGTGTTAATTTGAAGAGAACCACCATGTTCACACGTCGCACATTCGTTACCACAGCCGCAGCCACCTGCTTGATCCCCGGAATGGCCACGGCAAAGAAAAAAGCCGTCGAATACGATCCCACGCCGCAATATGTGCGGATCAAGAAAGAATTTCTGCCGGGCCAGTTGTTGGTGGTTCCGCGCTCATTCTACCTCTACTACGTCACCGAACCGCGCAAGGCCATTCGCTATGGCTGCGGTGTCGGCAAGGCCGGGCTGGAATTCACCGGAACCGCTACGATCGACGTCAAGAAAGAATGGCCCACCTGGCGGCCGACCGAAGAGATGATTGAACGGGAACCAAGGACATATGCCCGCTTCAAGGACAACGACTATGTCCAACCGGGTGGGGGCGACAATCCATTGGGTGCCCGCGCTCTTTATCTGTTCCAGAACGGAGTCGACACCTATTTCCGAATTCACGGAACGACACAGCCGCAGACGATCGGAACAGCGGCCTCGAACGGGTGCATCAGAATGCTGAACGCGCACGTCATCGACCTGTACGAGCGTGTTCCGGTCGGAACCGTTGTGACGGTGGTCTGATCAGTCGTTGATCTGGTTCACCAGGTCCAGAACACTTGGGCCGATCGCCTCGACAATCAGAGAAACACCCTTGGCGTTCGGGTGGATGCCGTCGGGCTGGAGGTACGCGCGGACGGCATTCGGATCGCCCTCTGCCACCAATCCCGCAAAAAAATCTGGAGCGTATCCGGTCTGAAACTGTGCGGCCAGATCGGGGTAAATTGCGTCAAATTCTGACTTATATGCCGCGCCGTAATTTCCCGGCGCTTGCATGCCGACCAGCAGGACCTCGACCATTGCGGCATCCGTGGCCTGCAAGATCGCTTCGAGGTTAGAGCGTGACACGGCCGGGGCGATCCCCCGCAACAGGTCATTCCCACCCAATGCGACGATCATTCCGTCCACCTCGGGCGTCAGGGTCCAACCGACACGCGACGCCCCACCCGCAGTGGTATCGCCGGACACTCCGGCGTTAATCAGCCGCACGTCGGCCCCTTTGTCCCGAAGCCAGCTTGAAAGCTGCGGAACAAATCCCTCCTGTTCGGGTAACCCATAGCCTTGGGTCAACGAGTCGCCCAAAGCCGCGATCACAACGGTTTCGGCTGTGACCGCAAAGCCGCAGCACGCAAACGCGCCCGACATCAAAGCCTTGCGCAAAATCCCAACCGCTCCATATCCCAATTGACCGCCTCCGATTGGATTGACCTATGACATCACCAGTACTCTCGCTTCAAAATGCTGCTTTGTCGCTGGATGGCAATGCCGGTCGGGTGGATATTCTGCACGACATCAATTTATCGGTAAACAAGGGGGAAACGCTGGGTCTGGTTGGCCCGTCCGGGTCGGGCAAGTCGTCATTGCTGATGCTGATGGGCGGGTTGGAGCAGGCAACAGGCGGCAGGATTACCGTGCTGGATCACGATCTGACCGACATGGATGAAGACGCACTGGCCCGTTTCAGGCGCAGCGCGATGGGTGTTGTTTTCCAGAACTTCCACCTCATCCCCTCGATGACGGCCTTAGAGAACGTCGCCACGCCGTTGGAACTGGCCGGACATCGCGATGCCTTCTCGCGGGCAGAAACGGAACTAGAGGCCGTCGGGCTGGCGCATCGTCGGGATCACTACCCCGCGCAACTATCGGGCGGTGAGCAACAGCGCGTCGCCCTTGCACGCGCCGTCGCGCCGCGCCCTCAGATATTGCTGGCCGACGAACCCACCGGAAATCTGGATGAAGCAAACGGTACTGCGATTGTTGACTTGCTGCTCGACCTACGGGATCGACATGGCGCCACCCTCATACTGGTCACACACAGCCACAGCTTGGCCCAGAAATGTGACCGGGTGATCCGGTTGCGCGACGGGCGCATAACCGAAGACACGCAGCAAGAGGCCGCAGAATGAGCCTGCGCCTTGCCGCGCGTTTGGCGCGTCGCGAACTGCGCGGTGGGCTGCGGGGGTTTCAAGTATTCCTCGCTTGTCTGGCGTTAGGGGTCGCGGCAATCGCCGCAGTCGGATCCGTTCGCCACGCCATCCAGACTGGACTGTCCAAAGAAGGCGCGTCCCTTTTGGGTGGCGATGCCCAGTTGGAGTTCACCTACCGCTTTGCCAATGACGACGAACGCGCCTGGATGCAGAAAACGGCAGAAGCCCTGTCCGAGGTCGTAGATTTCCGCTCAATGGCCGTTGTCCAGTTGAACGGCGAAACGCAACGCGCCCTGACACAGGTGAAATCTATTGATGACGCCTATCCGCTTTTGGGGTCGCCCGTGTTGGAGCCCGAGATGCCGCTCTCGGTCGCGATGGATGGGCAAGGGGTACTGCCTGGTGCCGTCATGGATCGAATTCTGATCGACAGGTTAGGTTTGTCGACAGGCGACCGAGTTACGCTTGGAACTCAGGACTTTGTATTGATGGCAGCCCTGCTGCATGAGCCGGACGGGGCCGCAGACGGGTTTGGGTTGGGGCCGCGAACGATGGTCCGCACAAAGGATCTTCAGTCGTCTGGACTGCTGGCACCGGGAACGCTGTTTTCAACAAAATACCGGTTGGAGCTGCCGCAAGACGCTGATCTCGGAACGCTATCGGCAAGTGCACAGACGTTCTTTGACGGAACTGGCATGCGCTGGACCGACGCACGAAACGGAGCACCGGGAATTTCCGAATTCGTCGCCCGACTAAGCGCCTTTCTGGTTTTGGTCGGGTTGTCCGGTCTGGCAGTCGGCGGCATCGGTGTTTCCGCCGCAGTGCGCGCTTATCTCGCCCAGAAAACCGAAACAATCGCAACCCTACGGACATTGGGCGCAGATAAAGCAACCATCTTTCAAACCTATATGATCCAGATCGGTATCCTGTCCGGCATTGGCATCGTGATGGGCCTGATATTGGGCGGAGTTGCGCCTCTGGTCTTGGCGCCTTTGATCGAAGCCCGCCTGCCTGTACCCGCTGTTTTTTCACTCTACCCGCAGCCCTTGGCAGAGGCCTCGCTCTACGGGCTTTTGACTGCCTTTTTATTCACACTTTGGCCACTGGCCCGAACAGAAGAAGTCCGCGCCGCAACCTTGTTTCGCGATGCCCTGACCTCGGCAAGGGTTCTGCCCCGCCCAGTGTATGTGATTGCGACTGGCATTGGTCTGGTGCTGCTGATTTCAGCCGCAGCGTGGTTCAGCGGGTCCGCGCGCCTGACGCTGTGGACCAGCGGAGGGTTGATTGCCGCGCTACTTCTTTTGTCGCTTTCTGCACTGGGTGTCCGTAGGCTTTCACGCCTCGCGGCGAAACCGGCCCGTGGTCGCCCCGCCCTACGCTGGGCGCTGGCCGCGATTTCCAACCCCCGCGAAGGCGCAGCTTCGGTCGTGTTGTCCTTGGGATTGGGTCTTTCTGTATTGGCGGCAGTCGGACAAATCGACGGGACATTGCGCAATGCAATCTCAGGAAACCTGCCGGACGTGGCACCATCCTACTTTTTCGTCGACATTCAGAAAGACCAGATGCCCGGCTTTTCTGACCGATTGTCAAAAGATTCAGCCGTCACCCGCGTAGAGAGCGCACCGATGCTGCGGGGCATCATCACCCAGATCAACGGACGCCCGGCGCGGGACACAGCTGGTGATCATTGGGTTCTGGATGGCGATCGCGGCGTGACGTATTCGGCGCTGCCCTCAAAAAACACACGGATTACCGCAGGCCAATGGTGGCCAGAAGATTACTCGGGCGGCCCCCAAGTCAGCTTTGCAGCCGAAGAAGCCGAGGAAATGGGCCTAAAGCTCGGTGATGAACTGACGGTCAACATTCTGGGGCGTGATATTACGGCCAAATTAACCTCACTGCGTGAAGTAGATTTCTCGACCGCAGGAATAGGTTTCATCATGTCCATGAACCCGTCAGCCCTTGCCGGTGCACCGCATAGTTTCATCGCCACCGTCTATGCCGAAGAACAGGCCGAAGCCGCCATTCTGCGCGATCTGGCCGGGCAGTTTCCAAATATCACCGCGATCCGCGTGCGCGATGCGATCGACCGAGTGTCGGGCCTCTTGGCAGGTCTGGCGGCGGCAACGTCTTACGGGGCAGGTGTTTCGCTACTGACAGGCTTTTTGGTGTTGATCGGCGCAGCCGCCGCAGGCGAACCCGCCCGCAGGTATGAGGCCGCAATCCTTAAGACACTGGGCGCCGACAGACGCCGCATTTTGCTGAGCTTTGCCCTGCGCGCAGTACTTCTGGGGGCTGCGGCAGGCTCCGTCGCATTGCTGGCCGGTGTTCTGGGGGGATGGGCCGTGGCGACATTCATCTTTGACGCGGATTTTACCGTTATTTGGCCTTCGGCCATCGGCATCGTACTGGCCGGTATCTTCGTGACCCTGGGCGCGGGCCTTGTCTTTGCCCTGCGCCCCCTTGCGGTGCGCCCGGCCCGCATACTGCGAGCCAGCGATTAAACTTACCTTGCACAGGCCACCGGTTGCAGAATTTTCAACAACTGGTCGTTGTCACACACCAGCGCGTCCAAAGTGATCTCATCCAGCGAGGCATAGAATACTTCGGCCGCATCCTGCAGCGCCAGTCGCAACCGGCAGGCATCTGTCAACGGACAGGTATTATCGGCATCCGCAAAACACTCTGCCAGCGGCAGGTTGCCCTCCACATGGCGGAAAACCGACCCGATACGGATCTGATCGGCCGGACGCGCAAGCGCCAGACCACCGTTCCGCCCGCGTTGCGTGCTGAGGTAATTCAGTTGACTAAGTTGATTGATCACCTGCGCTAGATGGTTTTCCGAGATATTGCAGGCTTCGGCGATCTCGGACTTGGTCACCAACCTGTCTTGATGCGCCGCACAATACATCAACAGGCGCACTGCTATGTTCGTCCTTTTGGTGATGCGCATGATGGCCTCCCAAATTTCAAGATGGGATCTTATTGCATGTCTGGCAAAAAGGCGGTTTGACATACATCAATTGCCCCAGCAGAACACAGGAAGACATGGCAGATCCCTATTTCTTTGGCTACGGCAGCCTCGTGAACCTCGCCACCCACGACTTTCCCGATCCCCGCCCCGCCCGGCTAAAGGGGTGGCGACGCGCATGGAAACATACAGACCTGCGCCCTGTCGCTTTTCTGACTGCGGTTCCGGACACAGACTCTGAAATCGACGGCATGATCGCCCATGTTCCCAAAAACGATTGGGCCGCGCTGGATGAACGGGAATGGGCCTACGACCGCGTACCCGCGACGCATTCCATCTCGCATCCCCTGACCCACGATGTTGAGATCGCCGTATATGCCGTTCCGCATGAACGGCACGGCGAGCCGACGGACCAACACCCGCTATTGCTCAGCTATATTGACGTCGTCGTTCAGGGGTATCTGCGCGCCTTTGGCGAAGAAGGGGCCGAACGTTTCTTTACCACCACTGGCGGGTGGGACGCGTCGATCCTGAACGATCGGGCCGAGCCACGTTACCCACGCCACCAACAGCTCAAACCCGACGAAACGCGCTTTGTCGACGACCGCCTACAGCATCTCTCTGCAACCATCGTCAACGCCCAATAAAAAAGCCGAGGTCAAACCCCGGCCCTTCTTCTGTTAAAAAATACTTCCGTCGGAGACACGCGCCACAAGGCGCGTTCATCACCCCCGCGCGCGGATCACTTGCAGTAATGGCAACAAGGCGGCCATCTCGGGACCCCGTTCCATACCCGTCAGCGCCTTGCGCAAGGGCATGAACAGACCTTTGCCTTTGCGGCCTGTGGCCTCCTTCACGGCGCTCGTCCATTGGCCCCAGGTTTCCCCATCGAACGGACCTTCGGGCAGCAGCGCAACAGCCTCGGCGATGAACTCACGGTCTTCGTCAGCGATCAATGGCTCGGCCCCATCGCGGCACAGCTCCCACCAGCCTTTCAGATCGGCCAGCGTGGTGATGTTCTCGCGCGCCATGGCCCAGAAGGGTTCAGCCAGTTCCGTCGGTACACCAGCGTCCGCCACGGCGTCGGCAACATCCGCCAGCGGCAAAGACTGTAGGTGCTTTGCAGTCAGAGGGAACAGGTCCTGCACGTCGAACTTGGTCGGGGCCGCACCGAAACGGCCAATATCAAACCCGTCAATCAGCTCGGCCATGTCCGAGCGCAATTCGACCGGATCGGACGAGCCCAGACGCGCCATCAGGCTCAACAGAGCCATCGGCTGCACACCCTGTTCGCGCAGATCGCGCAGCGCCAGCGTGCCCAGACGTTTCGACAGCGCCTCACCCTGAGGGCCGGTCAACAGCGAATGGTGCGCAAAGCGCGGGCATGTGCCGCCCAGCGCCTCAATGATCTGAATCTGCGTCGCGGTGTTGGTCACGTGATCCGAGCCACGCACCACGTCCGTCACACCCATCTCAGTGTCATCAACAACCGACGCAATTGTGTAAAGAACCTGCCCGTCGCCGCGGATCAGCACTGGGTCAGAAACCGATGCCGCATCAATCGAGATGTCGCCCAGAATGCCGTCATTCCACTCGATCCGCTCGTGATCAAGCTTGAAGCGCCAGACGCCGTTGCCACGCTCGGCGCGCAGGGCCTCTTTTTCAGCATCGCTAAGGTTCAACGCCGCGCGGTCATAGACCGGAGGCTTGCCCATATTCAGTTGTTTCTTGCGCTTCAGATCCAGCTCGGTCGGGGTCTCGAACGCCTCATAGAACCGGCCCATCTCACGCAGCTTGTCGGCAGCCTCGGCATAGCGGTCCAGCCTGTCAGACTGACGCTCAACCCGGTCCCAATGCAGGCCCAGCCACTCCAGATCCTGTTTGATCGCGTCGACATATTCTTCCTTCGAACGCTCGGGGTCGGTGTCGTCGATGCGCAGGATGAACGTGCCGCCAGCCTTGCGGGCGATCAGATAGTTCATCAGGGCGGTGCGCAGGTTGCCCACATGGATGTAACCGGTGGGCGACGGGGCGAAACGGGTGGTTGTCATAGGTGTCTCCTGTTGGCGCGGCTCTTGTCACAGGATGGGCGTTTTGTCCAGCCGCAGCCCCGTTCACGGTAACTTCAAGTGGCAAGTTGATATCGACGACCTATCTTTCACCTGCTGGGATACACAGGGAGATCAAAAATGACCGTTAAACTTACCCGCCGGGCCGCTCTGGGCGCTGCGGCGGCTTTGCCGTTTGCATCAGCGGCAACCCCGCTTCTGGCTGCGGGAACTGAAACCAAGGCCAACTCGACCATCGCCAAATCCTTTCAACTAGGTGATTTTACCGTCACAACCCTGCTGGATGGCAGTCTGCCCCGCGATGGCGCCAAGGAAATCTTTGGCGGAGGCGCCTCGGATGAGGATTTCGCCAAGGTCTCGGCCGATAATTTCATCTCACCCGACGTAGCACAGTTCTTCTTCACCCCGACGCTTGTCAATACAGGGTCCGAGCTGGTTCTGTTCGACACAGGGCTGGGCCAAGGCGGCATTCAGGCCGCGCTGGCGGATGCGGGGGTGTCTACAGATCAGATCGACGTCGTTGTGATCACCCATATGCACCCCGACCATATCGGCGGCATGACCACAAACGATGCGCCCACCTTTGCAAATGCGCGCTTCGTGACCGCATCGCCGGAATATGATTTCTGGGCCGCGCAAGACGCCGGGAACCGCGTTGGCGATCTGGTGGCCGCCAAAGTCACCCCGCAGGCCGAGAAAATGTCGTTCCTCGAGGACGGCGGCGAGGTCACCTCGGGCATTACCGCCGTGGCTGCATATGGACATACACCGGGCCACACGGTCTATCATCTGGAAAGCAACGGCCAGCGTCTGGTGCTGACCGCTGATCTGGCCAACCATTATGTCTGGTCTTTCGCGCATCCGGAATGGGAGGTCCGTTTTGACATGGACAAAGCCGCAGCGACGCAGTCACGGCGCAACGTGCTGGGAATGCTGGCCGCAGACAAAGTACCGATGATCGGGTATCACATGCCCTTCCCGTCAGCAGGGTTTGTCGAAACCCGCGGCGACGGATTCCGCTTTGTCCCGGTCAGCTATCAGATGATGGGCTAACCCCTAATATCCAGGATCCGGCCGCACCTTCGAGCCGTCTGTAAACCGAGACAGACGAAACGCGGCCGGGTCCACGCATGGGGCGGCTCCGGTCACAAGATCGGCCATCAACCGCCCTGCCCCGGGCCCGATACCGAACCCGTGGCCCGAAAATCCCGTGGCGATGAACATTCCGGGCATCTCGTCGACGCTCGACATGACCGGAATTGCATCTGGGGTCACATCAATCAAGCCCGCCCAGCTTTGAACAATCTCTGCCTGCTTCAATGCAGGTACGCTTTTGCTGGCCCGTGACCAAACCTGTCTCAGAACTTTGCGTGACGGTTCCGGGTCCAGAACGCGGCAATGTTCAAACGGCGTGACATCCGTGGGCAGCCACCTCCGGTCCTGTTGTGCCTCAGCCGCCCATCGTTTGGAAAAGCGGAACCGCAGCGACCGCCACTCTTGCCTGTAGGCCGGCAGAAATCGCCGCGCCAACCTAATACTGTCAGGAACGATATCGACCGTGTTTTCGTGCCCCGAGGCAATGGAATAGCCCCCGTCCGCGCGTTTTCTTATGGCAAAGTCATCAGACCACAATGCCGTTTCAGGTCCGTCAGCGGGCGAAGTGCGCAGCACCGTGTTCAACACCTTGAGTTGCGGCAAGTCGATCCCCGCATTTTCAGCAAAAAGACGCGACCAGGCACCGCCGGCCAGCACGACCTGTGTGCAGGCCACGCGCCCCCTTTCGGTGAAGACACCTGCGACGCGACCGCCTTGCGCATCCACGCTGCGTACCGCGCAGTTGGTCATCACCGAAGCACCTCGGTCGCGCGCAGCTTCGGCCATGGCAGGCGCGGCCCATTGCGGCTCGGCACGGCCGTCCTGCGGCATATGCAAGGCCCAGTCCAAATCTGTGGAACACCCCGGCAAAAGCTCTTTCAGGTCTGCCCCGGACACCATTCTTGCACCTGTCTGCAGCCCGTCTACATGGGTCAGCCAGCGCTCTAGGTTGTTGCGGTCGCGGGGGCCCGATGCACCAAACAAAATTCCCGAGCGGACAAAACCTGTTCTTCGACCGGTCCTACGGTCCAGATCATCCCACAAGCGCTGAGATTCGATCATCAATGGAATTTCCCGAGGATCCCTCAACCCCAATCGAACCCACCCCCAATTACGAGAACTCTGTTCGCCAGCGATATGACCCTTTTCGCAAAGCAACACCGACAGGCCGCGTTCTGACAGCTCTAAAGCGGTAGCACAGCCGATGATTCCACCCCCGATGACAACGACGTCCACGGCTTTGGGTAAGCTCAGATCAGGTTCGACAGGAATAGGTTTTGGGCCGGGCATTTACCGCTCATTATTCATTGCTCCGACAGCAATGAATGCCCTTCAATCGTGCCGAAGCAATACGACCGAAGTCGAGTTTGACACTATTTTGATGATATGTGGCCGCTGCGCACGCTTCGCTTCTAGTCGCGACCGAAACGTTCAGGCAGCGCCGACCAATTCAGCCCATTTCTGGCGCAGGGCAGACGTGAAACCGATGACCGTTTCCGAAGGATCGTCAACCTTTTCGTCTTCGGCGTCCAACTCTGCGGTTTCAGTGGGCCGCGCGAATTCGGGTTGGACCGCCCGAAAAGAGGTCTCCTCGCTCAGGAGGTCGGCTATGACAGTGTCAATCTTCGCCTCGTCCAGCGTTTGCCCTTCGGATTCCATCGACTTCCACGGCAAAGGCGAGTGGAGAGGTTTATCGTATTCCTCACGCATAATCGTACCAGACCATTACAACCAAAACCCATATCAGTGTTCCGCATTTGGCCAGATAGCTGTCAAAGGCTCGTGGCCCAGTGCAATGCGTCACACCCGCCCCACATGAGGCGATAATTCAACAAAACTATGGCGAAAAGATGTCAGATCATCAAGCAGCCACCCCTGCTCCCAAGGGAAGCGGCCACAAACCCATGGGATTTGGAAACAGTTCGATGAATGGGGGTAGTTTGTATCCGAAAATAGACGTTTTGCGGCCCGCGATACCTTTAGGATCGGTCGCGCCAGCGGTTCACAATTGGGTATCTGCGATCCAACCAAAAGGCACGGCTGGTCAAACGTGTCCCCGGCGCGGACTGAAAGCGTTTGTATTCGCTGACATAGATCAGATGCTCGACCCGGCGCGCCACGTCGCCATCGAAACCAGCCGCGACGCAATCCGCAATAGACCCCTCCTGATCCACCAGAATATCCAAAATCGCGTCCAAAACAGGATAATCCGGCAAACTATCGCTATCTTTCTGATCCTCGCGCAGTTCCGCACTTGGGGGTTTGTCAATCACGGAAGGCCGGATCACCTCGCCCGATGGACCGGACATCCAGTCACGATGATTGGCGTTGCGCCAGCGACATGTCTCGAACACACGCGTTTTGTACAGGTCCTTGATGGGGTTATAGCCCCCATTCATGTCGCCATAGATCGTGGCATACCCAACGGCAACTTCGGACTTGTTGCCAGTGGTCAGCAGCATCTCGCCAAATTTGTTCGAGATCGCCATCAACAGCAACCCGCGCAACCGGGATTGGATGTTCTCTTCCGTCAGGTCCGCATCTCGACCAGCAAATAGCGGCGTCAGCGTTTCTGTCACCGCAGCCCGGCTGTCCGAGATAGGGACAAAGTCATAGTGAACACCCAGCGCCTTGGCGACGGCCTCGGCATCATCCAATGACTCCTGGCTGGTATATTCCGACGGCAACATCACACAGCGGACATTCTCGGCTCCAATCGCGTCCACGGCGATTGCCGCAACAAGGGCCGAGTCGACGCCCCCCGACAATCCCAACAGCGCTTTCGGGAAGCCTGTTTTTCTCATATAGTCACGCAACGATTGAACCATCGCGCGATAGTCCTGCTCCCATTCATCAGGCTGCGGCGCAACGTCAGCGGGCGCGATCCGCCACCCCTCATCACCACGCTCAAGATCAACATGGCGCAGGGCTTCGTCAAAGACCGGCATTCTGAAGGCAAGTGTGCCGTCAGGGTTCAGGCCAAATGTGCCACCGTCAAAAACCTGATCATCCTGTCCACCGACCATATTGAGGTAGATCAGCGGCAAGCCCGTTTCGACAACCCGCGCAACCATATGATTCAGGCGCACATCGTACTTGTTGCGAAAATATGGGGAACCATTGGGAACAAGCAGAAATTCGGCACCTGTTTCCTCGAGCGTTTCGGCAACATCCGGGTGCCAACTGTCTTCACAGATAGGGCTGCCTATTCGCGTATTGCCGACAGAATAAGGGCCGCCTAGCGGGCCTGAGTCATACAACCGGACTTCGTCAAATACTGTCTCGTTGGGCAGGTGGTGCTTCAGCACCTTGCTGCCAATCTTGCCATTCTTGAGGATCAGGTAGGCGTTATGAAGGTTTTCATCCTCGACCCAAGGCCCACCGATGGCCATTGCCGGTCCGTCAGCGCATTTGGCAGCCAGTTCTTCGATTGCAGCCATGGCAGCCCGATGAAACGCAGGCTTCATCACCAGATCCTGCGTATTGTAGCCGGTAATGAACATCTCAGGCAGCGCAACCATGTCGGCCCCGGCCTCGCGCGCGTCTTCCCATGCGGCGATAGCCTTGGCGGCGTTGCCGTTAATATCCCCCACAATAGGGTTGAGTTGCGCCAGAGTGATGCGGAATCGGTCGGCCATGCTGCCCTCTTGCCCTCGTCTGTTCTAATGCCATTTAACAGATCGCACCGCGAGGAAAAGACAAATGCGGCAAAAGCCGTTGCCCTGCCCCCATCGGTATCTTAGTTTTGCGCAAAAGGACGATAACCGGGCAGGCTGAACAACCATGAACGCATTCCGCACTTCGATTGCCGCAACTGCGATGGCCTTGATGACACTGTCCGCCTCCGCGCAGGATGGTCAGGTGATTGTCGCGGATGACGAAGTTGGCGGTGTTTACGAAGGCACTTTCCTGAATGGTTTGCGCCACGGCACCGGAACCTATCGCCTGCCAAACGGATTCGAATATTCCGGCGAATGGGCCGAGGGCGAGATTCAGGGCAAAGGTGTTGCGCGATATGTGAATGGCTCGGTCTATGAAGGCATGTTTGCGAAAGGCCAGCCGGAAGGTCAGGGAAAGATTATCTATCCCGACGGCGGCAGCTATGTGGGCGCGTGGGCCAACGGATCAATCAACGGCGACGGCATTGCGACTTATGCAAATGGTGTGATCTACGAGGGCGCATTCAAAGACGCGCGTTATCACGGCAAGGGTGTTCTGACTGACCCAAGCGGTTACGTATATGACGGCGATTGGGTGGACGGAACCAAACAGGGCAAGGCAAAGATCACGTCGGCACACGGCAGCGTGTATGAGGGGGACGTCCAGAACGGCCAACGCCACGGTCAGGGCACGCTGACCATTCCCGATGGCATGACATATACAGGCGCATGGACCGAAGATCGCATGACCGGTAAGGGGCGTTTGCTTCAGGCGAACGGCGACCTCTACGAGGGTGATCTTGTGGATGGCCAGCGTCAGGGCAAGGGCAAGGCAACCTATGCCAATGGCGCGACGTACGACGGCGATTACCTTGACGACCGGCGCCACGGAAAAGGGCGTTTTCTGGGAACAGACGGGTTCGAATACAACGGTGACTGGGCGGACGGGCAGATCCAAGGGTTTGGCGAACTGACCTACCCCGACGGCTCGACCTACGTGGGTGACTTCAGCGCGGACCTGCCGCATGGCAAAGGGATGCATACGTATTCCGATGGAATCATCTACGAAGGCGACTGGATTGCCGGTGTGTTTGAAGGAACCGGCAAGGCAACCTATCCAAATGGCGCTGTCTATTCCGGACAGTTCAAAAATGGTCTCAGTCACGGGACGGGTGTTCTGACATTTGCCAACGGATACTGGTACGAGGGCGACTGGGCAGAAGGCGCGCGGCAGGGAAAAGGAAAAGCCAGCTTTCCTGACGGAACCGTGTATGACGGCGAGTTTTCTGACGGAAAACGCCACGGACAGGGCACCATCACAACACCGCGCGGCTTCACCTATACCGGTGGATGGGTCGATGGCAAAATAAGCGGCACCGGGGTTGCAACCTATGCCACCGGGGATGTTTACGAAGGTGGGTTTCTGGACAACAAACGCCATGGTGACGGCACCATACGCTACGCCAATGGTCAGGAAGAATCCGGTGTCTGGGAAAACGGAGTGCTTCCAGAAGAAAACGTGGCAGAGCCTGCAGAAACACCTTCGACAGAGACCCCCGAAGAGGACACGCCCACGGCTGACTGAGCATCGCTCACCACGGCACGGTCTCACCTTTCCAATCAAAAAATCCGCCTGTCTGGGCCGGAGTAAGACGGTCTATAACGCCCAGCAAATTCTTGGCGGCCTCTTCTGGCGCGACAGTTGGATGGCGTCCGGAATATTTTTGGGTAAAGCTGGTGCGAACTGTCCCTGGATGCAAGGCGACGCAAATGGATTGCGGATGCGTGCGCGCCAATTCTATCGCCGATGTGCGCACGATCTGGTTCAAGGCAGCCTTGGCTGCGCGATAGCTGATCCACCCACCCAGACGGTTATCGCCGATCGACCCGACGCGGGCAGACAGGATCGCGACGACGCATTGCCTGTCGCGCGGCAACAACTTATGTGCGTGCCCAAGTACCAGCGCCGGCCCGACCGCGTTGAGTGCAAATTGATCCGTCATGACAGGTGCCGAGATTGACTTGATCGTCTTTTCTGGCTCGGCCCCGTTCACCTCCAGCGCGCCAGAGGCGATCAAGATCATGTCAAACGGGCCATTCTGCTTATCCAACCCCCGATCCACGCTTTCAGGGTCTGTCACGTCAAAACCATCAGACGACCGGGACAAGCCCGTCGCCAATACACCGCGCTGTCGCAATCCTTGGCACAAAGCGCTACCAATTCCGCCTGATGCACCGATGACAAGAGCTGACTTCATCATCAGTGACCTAGCTGCCAGGTCGCATGAATCAACCGGGTCGAAAATGAAAACCTTCTGACGGCTATACGCAAATTCCTTCTTTTCATTCCTGGCATGGGTTGTATAACCTCAATCCTATGATCAACCGCGCAGATATCCTTGTTGCCGACACCGCCACCCGCGGTGCGTCACTGCGTGGCCTACTGATCCTAATCCGCCTCTGAGCGTGCCATCCGGCGCGCCCGCTCAGAGGAGGACGCCCGCGCGCCATAGGCTTTAGGACAGAAGAAGAAAGAGATTCCCATGACCAACGTGACCGACCAAGACCGCGTCTTGATCTTTGACACCACTTTGCGCGACGGCGAACAAAGCCCCGGCGCGACCATGACCCACAACGAAAAGCTGGAGATTGCCGAGCTGTTGGACGAAATGGGTGTCGACATCATCGAGGCCGGTTTTCCGATCGCCTCCGAAGGTGACTTCAAAGCAGTCAGCGAGATCGCCGAGCGGTCGAAAAACAGCCGCATCTGCGGTCTGGCCCGCGCCAATTTCGCAGACATTGACCGCTGCTGGGAGGCGGTGAAACACGCCGAGAAGAACCGGATTCACACCTTCATCGGCACCTCGCCCCTGCATCGCGCCATACCGAACCTGACCATGGACGAGATGGCCGACAAGATCCACGAAACGGTTAGCCATGCCCGCAACCTGTGCGAAAATGTGCAATGGTCGCCGATGGACGCGACGCGGACGGAATGGGATTACCTCTGCCGCGTGATTGAAATTGCGATCAAGGCCGGGGCCACCACGATCAACATCCCCGATACCGTGGGCTATACTGCTCCGGTCGAAAGCGCGGATCTGATCAAGCGCCTGATTGATACGGTTCCGGGCGCGGACGAGGTAGTTTTTGCCACCCACTGCCACAATGACCTTGGTATGGCGACCGCGAACTCGCTGGCTGCTGTCGCAGGCGGGGCGCGTCAGATCGAATGTACCATCAACGGTTTGGGTGAACGCGCGGGCAACACCGCGCTTGAAGAGGTCGTGATGGCCCTGCGGACCCGCAATGACATCATGCCTTGGACCACGGGCATCGACACCACCAAGATCATGCATATCTCGCGCCGGGTGGCGACTGTGGCGGGCTTCCCGGTGCAGTTTAACAAAGCCATCGTCGGCAAGAATGCCTTTGCCCATGAAAGTGGCATCCATCAGGACGGGATGCTGAAGAACCGCGAAAACTTCGAAATCATGCGCCCCGAAGATATCGGCCTGTCCGGAACATCCCTGCCGTTGGGCAAGCATTCAGGCCGCGCCGCATTGCGCGACAAGCTGGAAACGCTGGGCTATGAGGTTGGCGACAACCAGTTGCGCGACATTTTCGTGCGTTTCAAAGATTTGGCCGACCGCAAGAAAGAGGTGTTCGACGACGACCTCATTGCCCTGATGACGCTGGACGATGCCGACGACTACCTCCAACTGGTGTCCATGAAAGTCACATGTGGCACCGGGGGTCAGGCGGAATCGACGGTCGAGCTGGAAATGGACGGCAAGGACATCATCGCGACGGAACATGGGGACGGACCGGTGGACGCGACCTTCAAGGCGATCCGGTCGATCTATCCCAACAAGGCGCATTTGCAACTGTACCAGGTTCACGCGGTAACCGAAGGCACCGACGCGCAGGCCACTGTGTCCGTGCGGCTGGAAGAAGACGGCATGATCGCAACGGGGCAATCGGCGAATACCGACACAGTCGTTGCATCTGCCAAGGCGTATATCCACGCACTGAACCGGTTGATCATGCGACGTGAAAAGGCAGGCCCCGGCGCGGACGCCCGCGAGATCAGCTACAAGGATCTGACATAAACCGGACGGCCCGCACAAGCGGGCCGTTTTTCGTTTGGCGCGTCAGTCCAAACCGGCTTTTTCCAAGCCCCGAACGAAATGGTGCAGATCGTCTTCCTTGGAATAGTGCAGGGTTGCGACGATATCCTCGATGCTGATGTCTGGTTGGGCGGCCTCGACTGCCTCGGCATGTTCGCGCGCTTCGGCGTCATTTCCAAGCCAGGCATGACAAGCCGCAACATAGGCGTTTTGGACCATGTCCAAAGACGGCAAACGTCCGAAATCATCTAGCGCCTGATGATAGTTTTTGGCGCAGAACCGCGCCTTTCCCAGATGGCTCCAGAACCGGGCGGGGTGATGCGGGTTCAGGCGCATGGCTTTCTGTATCCATTCCGCCCCCTCGTCGGGTCGGCCTGACCAGGTCAACAACTCTCCCATCTGGACAACGACAAGATCGTAATTGGGATTCAGAGACAACGCTCTTTCCTGATGGTACCGCGCGCGCCCAAGATTGTTTCGCAAGATCTCGACCGCCGCCATCAGGCGATGCACGTCAGCGTCGTTGTCATCCAGCGATGCTGCCTTAAGTATGGCCTCTTCGCATTCGGCCAGCATCGCTTCGCGGTCGTCACACCAGCCGTACCCCCAGGCCTGTCCACGGATACAACCGCTCCAGGCATGGGCATGCGCATAATCCGGATCCAGTTTGATTGCCCGGTCGATCATTTCGGTCGCTTCGACATTCGCTTGGCGCGTGCTGCGATGGTGCAGCACCTTGGCCGCCAAGACGCATTCATACGCTGCGAAACTGGAGGGTGTCTTGCGCGTCAGACCCTCTTGCTGCGATGCTTCGATCCGCCCCGGCAAGGTGGCGACCACAGCGGAAATCACTTCGTCCTGAATCGCAAATATGTCGTCCAGATCGCGGTCGTATTTCTCGGCCCAGACGTGCCCGTCATTATCGCTGTCGATAAGCTGAACGGTGACCCGCACCCGGTTTCCGGCCTTTCGCACACTGCCCTCGACAATGTACTGCGCCCCCAGTTTTTCACCGACCTCCCGCACATTCACGGCCTGTCCCTTATAGACAAAACTGGAATTTCGAGAGATTACGAACAACTCGTGCCTTCGGCTAAGTTCGGTCAGAAGGTCCTCGGTCAGACCATCTGCAAAGAACTCCTGCTCGGTGTCGCCGCTCATGTTGGCGAAAGGCAAAACCGCAATCGAAGGCTTTACGACCTTGGTGTCCGCTTCTTCTATCGGCTCGACGTCGTCAGAAGGTCTATCCAACTCGACGCGATAAGCATGGACGGGTTGAGACAGGTTCTTTAGTTCGAGATTGCCCAAGTCCTGATATTGAAATTCAAGTCGACCAGACACCTGATCATGCACTGTGCCTGAAATCACCACACCTCCGGCATGGGCTGACTGCTCCAACCGGGCGGCAATGTTTACGCCGCTGCCAAAGATATCGCCGTCTTCGAAAATGATCTCATCAAGATTGATGCCAATCCGGAACTGTATGCGTTGATCCCTTGGGACATCTGCATTCCGCCGCAGCATCCGGTTCTGAACCTCGACCGCGCAGGTAACCGCATCGCTGGCGCTGGAAAACTCGACCAGCATCCCGTCGCCGGTGGTCTTGATGATCGTGCCCCTGTTCTTGTCGATGGCCGGATCAATCAGTTCTATTCGGTGCGTGCGCAACCGCGCCAGCGTGCCTTGTTCATCGTTCTCCATCAAACGGCTGTACCCGACCATGTCGGCAGCCAGAACCGTAGCAAGTCGGCGATCCATGGCACCCCTCCTCGCCCGAATTCTAGGGCCGAAAACCCCATTGTCATAAGGAATTTTCAAAAAACACCCTGTGCGTGTATAGGGTGGAGGTCAATGCGACCGACGCATGTATTCAGGCGTCTTAAAGCCCGGCAAAGAGTGAATCCAGCCGACGGGTTTCCTCATTGAACCCAAACGGGGCGTTCACAACGAACATTCCGGAACCGATCATGCGGTGCCCTTCGCGCGCGGCCGGAAACCGGACTTCATGACATTCGGCTTTCGGCAGGTTCTGTTTTACCAGCGCCTCAACCATCGCTTTGTGCCGCCCGTCGGACAGGATCGGATACCACAACGCAATCACCCCAACGTTCCACTTGCGGTGCAGCTTGGAAATGATCCCAGGCAAGCGATCGTACTCCGATTTCACCTCATAGCTTGGGTCGATCAACAGCAGCCCTCGGCGTGGTGTCGGTGGCAGCAACGACTGCGCCAGTTCGTAGCCATCCTGCTGGTAGATCTTTGCCCCGTAGGCAGACATCGTCATCGACAGTGCCGCGTATTCCTGCGGGTGCAACTCGGCAAAGTGCAAACTGTCCTGTTCGCGCAGCAGGCTGGCAGCGATCAGGGGCGAACCGGCATAGCTGTTCTCACCATGACGCGCCCGAACAATACTTAGCGCCTTTGACAAGGGATGATCCGCGCTGAACCACCCTTCGCGCCGCGCCCGTTCGATTCCAGCGGCGGCCTCGCCCGTCCGCACGGCCTCGGCTGCATCCAACTGATACAAGCCACGGCCCGAATGCGTCTCGAGATAGGTCAGAGGCTTGTCCTTGCGGGTCAGATATTTCAGCATCCATGCCAACAAAGCGTGCTTTTGCACATCAGCCAGATTTCCAGCGTGGTAAATATGTTGATATGAGAGCATGTTGCCTTCTAAAGTCCCTCTCAATAAGGCGGAAAGGTGCTGATTGACGCGGAATCAGCCCTTTTACCGGGCGAGATGGCACCCTATAAGACATCCGTCCCGGAACCGTCGAGTCGCGGGCAGTAGAAATTCTGACGAACGGGATCAGTGAACACATGGGAATCTTTGGCAATCTGGGCGGCTTGTTCACAGCGGACATGGCCATTGACCTTGGGACAGCGAACACGCTGGTTTATGTCAAAGGGCGCGGTGTGATCCTGTCGGAACCCTCAGTGGTTGCCTATCACGTCAAGGACGGTGTCAAAAAGGTTCTGGCCGTGGGTGAGGACGCCAAGCTGATGCTGGGCCGGACACCGGGGTCCATCGAAGCGATCCGCCCGATGCGCGAAGGTGTCATCGCGGATTTCGACACCGCCGAAGAGATGATCAAGCACTTCATCCGCAAAGTGCACAAACGCTCGACCTTCTCTAAGCCCAAGATCATTGTCTGCGTGCCCCATGGTGCGACACCCGTTGAAAAACGCGCGATCCGACAGTCGGTTCTGTCCGCAGGCGCGCGCCGCGCAGGCCTGATTGCCGAACCGATTGCAGCCGCCATTGGTGCCGGGATGCCGATCACTGACCCAACCGGCAACATGGTCGTCGACATCGGCGGCGGTACTACAGAGGTTGCGGTCCTGTCGCTGGGCGACATCGTCTACGCGCGATCGGTCCGCGTGGGTGGCGACCGCATGGATGAGGCGATCATCTCGTACCTGCGCCGCCAGCAGAACCTGTTGGTCGGTGAATCCACCGCTGAGCGGATCAAGACCACCATCGGCACCGCCCGCATGCCCGACGATGGCCGCGGCCAGTCGATGCATATCCGGGGCCGCGACTTGTTGAACGGCGTGCCGAAAGAAATCGAGATCAGTCAGGCGCAGGTTGCCGAAGCGCTGTCAGAACCCGTCCAGCAGATTTGCGAGGCGGTGATGACCGCGCTGGAAACCACGCCGCCCGATCTGGCCGCGGATATCGTGGACCGGGGTGTCATGCTGACCGGCGGCGGCGCGCTACTGGGCGATCTGGACCTTGCGCTGCGCGAACAGACCGGTTTGGCCGTGTCGATTGCCGATGAAAGCCTGAACTGTGTGGCTTTGGGCACCGGCAAGGCGCTGGAATATGAAAAACAACTGCGCCACGCGATTGACTACGAAAGCTAAGGCGCGCACCCTTTTGGGGTGAAAACTCGGGCAAGAGCAGCACGGGAAGGTAACCTGTGGCAAAGGACCGATCACAGCGCGACGAATACACAACCCCCTTACGCCGCCTGCTGTTGGGGATCGTGGTTCTGTGTCTGCTGGGCATCTTTCTGGTCTGGCGCATTGACAGCCCGCGGGTGGAGCGGTTCCGCGCACAGGTCGTAGACACCGTCGTACCCTCGATGGATTGGGCAATGGTTCCGGTCACGGCCGTCGTAAACCTTGTACGTGATTTTCAAAGCTATCAGCGCCTGAGCGAGCAAAATCAGGAATTGCGCAGCGAACTGCGCCTGATGCGCGCGTGGAAAGAAGCGGCCCTTCAGCTTGAACAGGAAAACGCGCGCCTTCTTGACCTCAACAATGTGCGGCTTGATCCGCGCCTGACCTATATCACGGGCGTCGTAATGGCGGATAGCGGCTCGCCCTTCCGTCAGTCTGTTCTGCTGAATGTGGGCGAGCGTGACGGGATTATGGACGGCTGGGCCACGATGGATGGGATCGGCGTGGTGGGGCGCATCTCGGGCGTTGGCCCGGACACGGCGCGGGTGATCCTGATGACCGATGCCTCCAGCGCGATACCCGCAACGATTCAACCTTCTGGCCAGACCGCACTGATCGCGGGGGATAACACGCCTTCTCCGGCGGTCGAGTTTCTTGAAAACCGCGAACTGGTACGTCCCGGTGACCGGGTTGTCACATCGGGCGATGGCGGCGTTTTCCCGGGTGGTTTGTTGATAGGCCAGATCACGGCTGACCCCGGTGGGCGCCTGCGGGTCCGTTTGTCTGCTGATTTCGAAAGGCTCGAGTTTCTGCGGGTCCTACGGTTCCATTCTGCGCCTCCGATTGAGGATTCCGGCGATATCGTCGGGCCAAGACGACCCGAAACTGCCATAGCACCTGCAGAGGCCGGCGATGGATAGGCAGGTCTCGCAGCTTTGGACCAAGCGGGCGCTGTATCTGTTTCTGGCCTTTCTGATCATGTTTCTGCATCTATTGCCGCTGAACACACAACCGGGGCGCTTGCCGTTTCCCGACCTGCTGATGGCCTTGACCTTCGCTTGGGTCTTACGGCGGCCTGAATACGTTCCAATCCCTTTGATCGCGATCGTGATGCTGCTGGCGGACCTGTTGTTGCAACGTCCTCCGGGATTGCTGGCTGCGCTTGTTGTTCTGGGGTCAGCCTATTTGCGCGGGGCCGCGCCCGGTATGCGCGACGCCGGATTTTTTGCCGAATGGACAACCGCAGCCGTCGCGATCACGGCTGTTTTTGTACTGAACCGCATAATTCTTGCTATTCTAACCGTGCAACAAGCGGCATTGGGGCCGATGGTGATACAAGTGGTTCTGACAATTGCAGTTTATCCGCTGATCGTTCTGCTCAGCCAAAGCGGATTCGGCGTTCGACGCGCCTCGGCGGTGGATTCTGCTGCAGCGGGGCTTCGGTCATGAAACAGCGCAAGACCAAATCGCAGGGGCTTGCCTATAAACGCCTGCCGCGCCGCGCGGTGGTATTGGGCGGCTTGCAGGCGGCCTTCATCGGCGGGTTGGCGGCCCGAATGCGGTTCATGCAGGTGGATCAGGCTGACGAGTACCGCCTGCTGGCGGAAGAGAACCGCATCAATATCCGACTTATCCCCCCAACACGCGGACGGATCTACGACCGTAACGGACAAATTATTGGCCAGAACTCTCCTTCCTACCGGATCGTAATGGTCCGCGAGGACGCAGGCGATGTCGATGCCGTCATCTCCAAACTGTCCGATCTGATCCCGTTGACCGAGGACGAGATCGAACGCGCCAAGACTGAAATGCGCCGGTCGGCCCCGTTCCTGCCGGTGACGCTGGCGGATCAGGTGACGTGGGAAGATATCTCAAAAGTCGCCGTCAACGCCCCTGCCCTGCCCGGTGTCACCCCCGAAGTTGGCATGACCCGCCAATACCCAAGATACGAAGACTTTGCGCATGTCGTTGGGTATGTAGGCCCTGTCAGCGACTATGACCTCAGCCAGATCGAGGACCCCGAGCCGGTTCTTCGCATTCCCCGTTTCCAAATCGGAAAGGTCGGTCTGGAAGCCAAGCAGGAAGGCACCTTGCGCGGCAAAGCGGGCGCCAAACGGGTCGAGGTCAACGCCACAGGCCGTGTGATGCGCGAATTGGACAGACAAGTGGGTGAGGCCGGTGCCGATCTTCAGCTATCCGTGGACGCAGACCTGCAGCAATACGCACAGGCACGTTTGGCAGGGGAAAGTGCCGCAGCCGTTGTAATTGATTGCGAAACCGGGGACATACGCGCCATCAGCTCTGCCCCCAGTTTCGATCCAAACCTGTTCGTGCGCGGCATTTCAGTCGCGGATTATCGGACGCTGACTCAGGACAACTACCGCCCGCTGGCCAACAAGACGGTGCAGGGCACTTACCCTCCCGGCTCGACTTTCAAGATGATCACCGCAATGGCCGCGCTTGAGGCCGGGGTGATCGGCCCGTCCAACACCGTGTATTGTCCCGGCCACCTGAAAGTCGGCAGCCGCAGGTTCCACTGCTGGAAGCGCGGCGGCCATGGCACCGTCGATCTGGAAACATCGCTCAAACGCAGTTGCGATGTTTACTACTATGACGTGGCTTTGCGCACCGGTATCGACCGGATCTCGGACATGGCGCGCATATTCGGACTGGGCGTGAAACACGACATACCGATGTCCGCTGTTGCCGCAGGGCTTGCACCGAACCAGGAATGGAAACAGCGCGTGCATGGTCAGGACTGGCTGGTGGGCGACACGGCGAATGCCTCGATCGGTCAGGGGTTTATGCTGGCGTCACCGTTGCAACTGGCGGTCATGACGGCGCGGATCGCCACAGGGCGTGCTGTCTCGCCGCGTTTGGTACGGTCAGTGAACGGTGTCGAAGAACCCTCGGGCGCGGGTGAACCTTTGGCGGTGAACCCAAACAACCTTGAACAGGTGCGCAAGGCGATGTTCTCGGTCTCGAACGATCGGCGTGGAACGGCCTACCGCAGCCGGATTATCGCTGATGAGTTCCGAATGGCGGGCAAAACCGGAACCAGTCAGGTGCGCAACATCACCAAGGCTGAGCGAGCTGCTGGTGTTATCCGCAACGAAGACTTGCCATGGGAACGCCGTGACCACGCGCTGTTCGTCAGCTTTGCGCCGTATGACAACCCAAAATATGCCGTCGCTGTTGTCGTGGAACACGGCGGCGGGGGCTCCAAGGCGGCGGCGCCGGTTGCGCGGGATATCATGCTGCAGGCCCTTTACAACGGCACACCGCCACTGGAAGCCTACCCGGTCGCCGACCGCGACCGCATCAAGGAACAGCAAAAACGGCTTGAGGGCGATCGCCGCCCCAAAGCGCGTCCGCCCGAAAAGGACCGCGCATGAGCTATCTTGAATACGCCGTCAAATCCACTCCGTCAGGGTTTCGCAAGTTTCTGTTTATGAACTGGCCCCTCACCCTGTTGCTGATCAGCACGGCCAGCGCCGGGTTCCTGATGCTGTATTCGGTGGCCGGGGGGTCTTGGACCCCCTGGGCAGAACCTCAGATGGAGCGGTTCGGCCTTGGCCTAGCGGTCATGTTCATCGTGGCGCTTGTGCCGATCTGGTTCTGGCGCAACATGTCAGTGGTGGCTTATCTGGGCTCGATCGCTTTGCTGGTATTCGTGGAGCTGTTCGGAACTGTCGGTATGGGCGCACAGCGTTGGATTGATCTTGGGTTCATGCGGCTGCAACCATCCGAAGTCATGAAAGTGACGTTGGTGATGCTACTGGCGTCGTACTATGACTGGTTGCCATCGCACAAAACATCGCGTCCGATCTGGGTGATCATCCCCGTCATCCTGATCTTGATTCCCACATTCATGGTGCTACGCCAACCGGATCTTGGCACCTCGATCCTGCTGCTCGCAGCCGGGGGTGGCCTGATGTTTCTGGCGGGCGTCCACTGGGCCTATTTCGCTGCAGTGATTGCGGCGGGCGTCGGTCTGATTGCCACCGTGTTCAACAGCCGTGGAACAGAATGGCAGCTTCTGAAAGACTATCAGTTCCGCCGCATCGACACGTTTCTGGACCCGTCTACCGACCCGCTGGGTGCGGGGTACCATATCACGCAGTCGAAAATCGCCTTGGGGTCTGGGGGGTGGAACGGGCGCGGATTCATGCAGGGCACACAATCGCGGCTGAACTTTCTGCCTGAAAAACACACCGACTTCATCTTTACCACGCTGGCCGAAGAGTTCGGCTTTGTTGGCGGCATCACACTGCTGACCCTGTACGGACTGATCCTAATCTTCTGCATGGTCACGGCGCTGTCGACGAAGGACAGGTTTTCTTCGCTGGTGACACTCGGGATTGCGTTGAACTTCTTCCTGTTTTTTGCCGTGAACATGTCGATGGTCATGGGCCTTGCCCCGGTCGTGGGTGTGCCCCTGCCAATGGTCAGCTATGGCGGATCGGCTATGCTGGTTCTGATGGCAGCCTTTGGCATTGTCCAAAGCGCCCATATCCACCGTCCCCGGTGATCGGAAAGGCCCCCAATGTCCGTGAACGTCCTGTTTTCCGCCCGCCCCGAGCTTTGGCCGGTATATCAGCCGCTGTTGTCAAAGTACCTGACTGAAGCCGGATTGAACTTCCGTCTGTCAACTAACATCGAGCCGGATCAGGTGGACTATATCGTCTACGCCCCAGATGGCGGGCTTCTGGACTTCGCGCCATATACACGCCTGAAGGCCGTGCTGAGCCTTTGGGCCGGGGTCGAAAAGATCGCGGGCAACGAAACCCTGACCGTTCCTCTGGCGCGGATGGTAGATCACGGCCTGACGCAGGGCATGACAGAATGGGTGGTGGGGCATGTTCTGCGCTATCACCTTGGGATGGATCAGCACATTTCTGTTCAGGATGGCGTATGGGCACCGGACGCCCCGCCATTGGCGCCTGAGCGACGGGTTTGCATCCTGGGTCTTGGAGCATTGGGTGATGCCGCCGCGCGCGCCCTGGCCACGCTTGGTTTCGAAGTCACGGGCTGGAGCCGCACCGCCAAGGATATTCCGGGGGTAAGGTGTCTGCATGGTGACGCGGGGCTGCGTACCGCCCTGTCACAAGCTGAAATTGTCGTGCTGCTCTTGCCGGATACGCCTGTGACCGCAAATACACTGAACGCCGAAACGCTGGCCCTGCTGCCGAAAGGCGCATGCGTTATCAATCCCGGCCGGGGGCCATTGATTGACGATGACGCGATGTTGTCAGCCCTGAACTCCGGCCAGATCGGGCACGCGACGCTGGATGTATTTCGGGTGGAACCCCTGCCCGGCGATCATCCCTATTGGGCGCACCCCAAAGTGACGGTCACGCCCCACATCGCATCGGAAACCCGCCCTGCCACGGCCGCGCAGGTCATTTGCGACAACATCGTCCGAGGTGAAACCGGGCAACCCCTGCTGCACGTCGTGAACCGCAATCTGGGATACTGATCAGGCCGAGATCAGGCCACGGCCTTTCAACAACGCCTCTACCCCCGGCAACCGGCCCCGGAAGGCCAGATACAGGTCTTCGGCCTCGCGCGAGCCACCGGTGGACAGGATATTTTCCTCCAGCGCCTTGGCGCGGTCGGGATCGAAGGCTCCTCCGGCTTCTTCAAAGGCGGCGAAGGCGTCGGCATCCATGACCTCGGACCACATATAGCTGTAATAGCCCGCGCTATAGCCATCGCCCGCAAACACATGGGCGAAATGCGGGGTGGCGTGGCGCATCCCGATGGCCGGGGGCATCCCCAGACCCTCTAGCACCTGCGCCTGTGTCGCGATCGGATCGGCGGGGGCCGCGCCGTCGTGGAATTCCAGATCGACCAGCGCCGAGGCGACATATTCGACCGTCTGAAACCCCTGATCGAAATTGGCGGCCTTCAGCACCTTGTCCAGCATGTCCTGCGGCATCGGCGCGCCGGTATTAGCATGGGTGGCAAACTCGGCCAGAACCTCGGGGACTTCCAGCCAGTGTTCATAAAGCTGGCTGGGCAGTTCCACGAAATCGCGCGCCACAGATGTACCCGAGATACTTTCATAGGTCACATCCGACAGCATCTGGTGCAGCGCATGACCGAATTCATGAAACAGTGTCCGCGCATCATCATAGGACAGCAACGCCGGATCGCCTTTGGCGAAGTTGCAGACGTTGATCACGACCGGAGCCTGCACCGTGGGGAATTTGGCCTGAGACCGCATCGCGCTGCACCGCGCGCCGGATCGCTTCGACCCGCGCGCGAAGTAATCCCCGATGAACACCGCGACATGCTGGCCGTTGCGCGTGACCTCCCACGCGCGGCAATCGGGGTGGTACAAAGGCACATCCAGCGGCGCGAATTCCAACCCGAACAGACGGTTGGCGCAGGCAAAAGCGGCCTCGATCATCCGGTCCAATTGCAGGTAAGGCTTCAACGCGGCCTCATCCAGATCATGCTCGGCCTTGCGACGTTTCTCGGCATAGTAGCGCCAGTCCCACGCGGCCAGAGGGCCATTTACACCATCTGCCTGCATCATCTGCGTCAGAATCTCGGCATCCGCATCCGCGCGGGCCTTGGCCGGTTCCCAGACCTGCATCAACAGATCACGCACCTTGTCTGGTGTGCGGGCCATCTCGGTTTCCAACTTGTAGGCGGCGAAATTGGCATAGCCCAGCAACTTGGCGCGTTCTTCGCGCAGGGCGAGGATTTCGGCGGCGATCTCGCGATTGTCCGTCTCTCCCCCATTGGCGCCGCGCGCGGTCCAGGCCTTATAAGCCTTCTCTCGCAGATCGCGGCGGGGCGAGAATTGCAGGAACGGCACGATGATTGAGCGCGACAGGGTCACGACCGGACCGTCTGCGCCCTTTTCCTGCCCGGCGGCGCGGGTCGCATCCACGACGAAATCGGGCAGACCTTCCAGATCATCCTCGGACAGAGGCATGAACCACTCACGCTCATCCGCCAGCAGGTTCTGGGTAAAGGATGTACCCAGCGAGGCCAGTCGCGCCTTGATCTCCTGCATCCGCGCGTCTGCATCCCCAGTCAGCGCCGCACCCGCGCGCACGAACCCGCGATGGGTCAGCATCAGCACCCGAGACTGTTCGTCCGTCAGGCTCAGATCGTCCTTCCGCGCCCACAGGTCGGCCAACCGCTGAAACAGCGCCTTGTTCGACGAAATGCCCGAGAAATGCGCCGCCAGTTTGGGCGAGAAGTCTCGCTGCAACTCTTCACGCATCGGGTTGCTATCGGCCCCGGCCACGGTGAAGAACACCGACAGGACCTTGTCCAACTGCTCACCTGCGGCCTCAAGCGCTTCGACCGTGTTGGCGAAGGTGGGCGCGTCTGGGTTGCCAGCAATCGCGTCGATCTGCGCGTTGTGGGCCTTTAGGGCGGTGTCCAGCGCGGGGGAAAAATCGCTATCGGCAATCGTGTCAAACGGTGCGATTTCAAACGGTGTGGTCCAGTCGGACAGGATCGGGTTGGTCATGAAACTCTCCTTTGATCGCAACCTAGGAACGCGGGGCAGGATGATCCAGCGCGCGCGCTCACTTACCGCAAATCGGACAATCGGCGCGGCGTGACAGGGTGATCTTGCGGCTTTCCCCATAAAGCGCGTCATAGATCAGCATCTCGCCGCGCAGGGCCTGCCCCGCCCCGGTGATCACCTTGATCGCCTCGACCGCCATCATCGAGCCGACAACGCCAGGCAGAGGGCCGATCACGCCGGCCTCAGCACAAGAAGGGGCCAGACCGGGGGCCGGGGCCTCGGGGAAAATGCACTGATAGCAAGGCGCGCCGTGGGCAGGGTCAAAGACACTCAGTTGTCCTTCCCATTGCGACAACGCGCCCGAGATCAGCGGTTTTCCCAACGCAACGGCGGTGCGGTTGGCCAGATAGCGGGTGTCGAAATTATCCGTTCCGTCGAGGATCAGATCAAAATCGGCGAACAGATCTGCGGCGATCTCGTCAGTCAGGCGGCGGTGGTAGGGCAGCACGATCACATTGGGGTTTTGCTCCTGCATGGCCTGCTGGGCCGAGAACACCTTGGGCATCCCGATATCCGCATCCCGATGGATCACTTGCCGTTGCAGGTTGGCATTTTCGACCTCATCATCGTCGATCACGCCGATGGTCCCCACCCCGGCAGCAGCCAGATATTGCAGCGCGGGTGCGCCCAGACCACCGGCACCAATCACCAGCACGCGGGCCTGTTTCATCTTTTTCTGACCCGGGCCACCCAGTTCCCGCAACACGATATGGCGGGCATAACGTTCCAGTTCGGTTTCAGAGAATTGGTCGGATGGCATGGCGGGCTCCTGCGTGGCGGGCGTCGCGCGGTTGCGTAACGCTTTCAGCACCCTTCCATAAACCAGAACCAGAACCGCGAAACCACCCAGTATAAGCCACATGGCAGCGGACCCGCCAGTTGCCGCACGCAGGGGGTGGCCGTCGGGCAGCACCAATTGGGCTGTTATTACGCCCAACAGCAACACCGCGACCGAAGCCAGACGCGCCGTACGGGACACTCCGGCAAGATAGCCGATACCCCACAACCCAGCGGCCAGAATGAGGACCAACAGCATCAGCCGCGCCCGGTTGACCCGAAACCGCCAGCCCCGCGCGCGGTGTCGCTGAGTGTATCGGCGGCCTCAAAAGTGGCCTGCACAACGGGGGCCACGATCAGTTGGGCGATGCGTTCCCCATGCGTGATCTCGAACGCCTCCTGTCCGGCATTGAGAACGATCACCCCCAACGGACCGCGATAGTCGCTGTCGATTGTGCCCGGCGTGTTTGGGAGCGTAATGCCATGTTTCAGCGCAAGCCCGGACCGCGGGCGCACCTGCACTTCGAAACCCTGAGGGATTTCGATCCGCAACCCGGTTGGAATTAGCGCCCGTTCGCCGGGCTGCAAGGTGACTGACGCAACGTCCGGCATATTAGCCCGAACATCCGCACCGGCCGCACCGGCGGTTTCATAAGAGGGCAAGGGCACCGAGGGGTCCGCTCCGTCCTCGCGGATCACACGAATTGCAACCATCTGAGTTCCTTTTGCCTAGCCGTTCAAGGCATCCGCGATTTTTTCGGCCAGCCGCTTGGCCACGGCGTCCTTGCCCATACGGGGCCATTCTTCCGAACCCTGATCCGAGATCAGGACGACCGCATTTTCCGAGCCCCCCATGATCCCCGTCGCCGGGCTGACGTCATTGGCAACGATCCAATCACACCCCTTGCGTTTGCGTTTGGCCGTCGCGTGTTCAACCACGTTGTCCGTTTCGGCGGCAAAACCAACAACCAACGGGGGGCGTCCGTCGTTCATCTGCGCGACCCTTTTCAGAATGTCCGGGTTCTCGGCAAACTCCAGTGCAGGAAGACCGTCACGGGTTTTCTTCAGCTTCCGGTCCGAGGCGCTGGCCACGCGCCAATCCGCCACAGCAGCAGCAAAAACTCCGGCGTCCACAGGCAGCGCGGCGTCCACCGCGTCAAACATCTGCTGGGCAGTCTCCACAGGCACTACGTGCACCCCGTCCGGGGCTGACACATCGGCGGGTCCGGTCACAAAGATCACCTCTGCACCCAAAGCAGCCAGCGCACGCGCCACCGCAGCGCCCTGCGCACCCGAAGACCGGTTGGCAATATACCGAACCGGATCAATCGGCTCATGCGTTGGGCCAGAAGTTACAAGAATGCGTTTCCCCAAAAGCGGGCCATCACCAAGCTGGGCCTCGATCGCGGCAACGATTTCCAAAGGCTCGGACATACGGCCGGGGCCATATTCACCACACGCCATGTCGCCTTCATTCGGACCGACAAAGCCGACCCCATCAGATTTCAACGTCCGCAGATTGCGCTGCGTCGCGGGGTGATCCCACATGCGCACGTTCATGGCAGGAGCGCACAAAACCGGTGTGTCTGTCGCCATCAATAGGGTCGAGGCCAGATCATTGGCCAGCCCGCCCGCCATTTTCCCCACCAAATCCGCCGTGGCTGGCGCAACAACAAGCAGATCCGCCGACCGGGACAATTGGATATGCCCCATCTCGGCCTCATCCGTCAGATCAAACAGATCGCGATACACCTTTTCCCCGGCAAGCGCGGAAACAGACAGGGGTGTCACGAATTCTTCAGCCGCGCGCGTCAGAACAGGCGTTACAGACGCGCCGCGTTCCTTCAACCGTCGGATCAGGTCCAACGATTTATAGGCCGCGATCCCTCCGCCGATGATCAGCAGAATGCGTTTCGATGCCAGCATGTCGTGCCCTTCCCATTCCGGTCGGCCCCGACATTAGGCAAGGCCGCCGAACAGTTCCAGCGGTTAATTCTGTGTCTCGAACGCAAGGCAGGGGTCTTCCCGTTCGACCGAAGGGCTGTCAATCACCGCGTCGAATTCACCTTCGATGCTGCCGTCCTCGGACTGTCCCAGAACGAATACCTTCAACCCCGGGCGCAACCGAGACAAAAAGGTCGGGACGCCCCAATCCTTGCGCGCATGGCCATTTCCCGTGATCACAGCAACCGGGCCACCCGTTTCATCCGTTGCACGCAGAATTGACCGTGTAAGAACGGCATCGCGTAGCCGCTGAATGGCAACCATTTGCGGCAATGCGCTTTCGGGAATGGCATCGCAATGCGCGGCAAGCTGATCGGCTTCGCGCGCCATCTGCTCGGCGGTCGACAAGGGGATCGTCAGACCATATCGCGCCGCATCCGCGCCCAATGCGGTCGCGGCCCCCCGCTCCATCGCGGCGCGGGCAGCGGCGCGTGGAACCATCGCGCCATAGATCGGCGCATCTGTTGCCTGAAAAACGGGGTAATACATGCTCAATGGTGGCCAGCCGGACTCGGCCCACCGCAATATTCGCGACAATTCCTCGGGGTTGGAGGCCGCTTTCTGGGCAAGTCGCTGCGCCCCCTCCTCGGTCACCATTTCCCATACCACGGCCGAGGGCGACACGATCTTCAATGCCTCGGTCTGCACCATGTGGTGTTGGGGATTGTCATGGATTTCACCCAGAATAACCACGTCCGCCGACTGCATCGCGGCCGCAACGTCGTCTGGAATATGTTGATCAGCCCGGCCCTGACTGACCGTAACCATCAATGCACACAGCAGAATCGCAATCTGTTTCATGCGATGAAGTGTTGCACCTCGCGGGATTGCGCTTCAAGGTTCTTGCGCATTTTCACGAATGCCGCCGCTTCCAACTGGCGCACGCGTTCCTTGGACAGGCCAAGCTCCTGACCCAAACTTTCAAGCGTCCGCGCAGGTTCGCGCAGCTTGCGTTCGCGAACAATGAACCGCTCTCGCTCGTTGAGCGCCTTCATCGCGGTCACAAGCCATTCCCGCAACTGTTCGGTGTCGTGAGTGTTTTCGACTGTCTCAGCGGCCTGTTCGCGCTCGTCTTCCAACGCATCAATCCACTCGCGCCCGTCTTCATCGGCAGACTGCACAGCGTTCAACGAGAAATCGGAACCGGACAGCCGCCCCTCCATCATCTCGACGTCGCGCAGCGGCACGCCAATCTCGGCGGCAATCATCTGATGCAACTGGTGGCGATCCAATTGCATTCCCTCTGTCGCGGCTTCCCGCTCCAGCCGTGCCTGGACACGGCGCATATTGAAGAACAGCGATTTTTGAGAAGAGGTCGAGCCCGTCCGAACCATCGACCAGTTCCGCATCACATAGTCCTGAATGCTGGCCTTGATCCACCATACTGCATAGGTGGAAAAGCGCACGCCGCGATCCGGGTCGAACTTGTCGGCGGCCTTCATAAGACCAAGCCCCGCCTCCTGGATCAGGTCATTCATGGGCGCACCGTATCGTTTAAACTTGGCCGCCATCGAAATCGCCAGCCGCATATAGGCCGTGATCAACCGATGCAGAGCTTGCTCGTCACGTTGGTCGCGCCATGCATACGCAAGTTTCAATTCAGTTTCCGCGTCCAGCAATTCCGCCTTCATTGCCTGTCGCGACATTGAAAAATCGTTTGAATTGTCCAGTGCCATGGAAATCTCCCCTTTTCACAGGCGCAGCACGGCCTTGCTTTGCCGACTTATGGTCGATACGCAGAACAAAACCGGGTGGATCACATGGAAGGTAAGAATAGTGTATCCGGATTTAACCTTTGTGATAGGGGGCGCGGCCTCAGGCAAATCTGGCTTTGCCGAACAACTTGTTGTTTCATCAGGTAAAAACCGCACTTACCTTGCCACATCACAAGTGTTTGATGATGAGATGCGCCTAAAGATTGATCGCCATATCGCGCAACGCGGCCCGGATTGGTCAACGATCGAGGCATCGCTGGACCTTGAACCAGCCTTATCAGCTCTGACACCGGACGATGTGTGCCTGATCGACTGCGCGACCATGTGGCTGACCAACCATATGCTGGCCGAAAACGACCTGATGCAAGCCCAGACTGCCCTGTTGAAGGCCCTCGCAGACTGCAAGGCCCCGGTCGTTATTGTTTCCAACGAAGTGGGTCAGGGCATCGTACCCGAAAACGCCCTGTCCCGCCGCTTTCGCGAGGCGCAGGGGCGGTTGAATATTGCGCTGGCGGCTCAGGCAGAACTGGTAGTTCAGGTTCAGGTCGGTCTGCCGCTGGTTCTGAAAGGACAGCTACCATGACTCGCCTGCATCTTGTCCGCCATGGCCCCACTCATGCCAAAACCATGGTCGGTTGGTCCGACTTGCCTGCTGACCTCAGCGATACGGCCGCTGTGACGCGGCTGCATGACCATTTACCGCCCGAGTCACTGGTGATTTCCTCGGACCTGTCCCGCGCGGTCGATACGGCATCGGCCATACAAGGCGCGCGCGCGCGCTTGCCCCATCACCCCGACCTGCGGGAAATCAATTTCGGCACGTGGGAGTTGCGCGGATTCAAGGATATCGAGGCCGACGACCCCGAGCTGGCCTTTGCCTACTGGGACAACCCAGGCGACGTGCGCCCGCCCGAAGGTGAAAGCTGGAATGAGGTCCGGGCGCGCGTGGATACCGTTGTTGATGCGTTGATCACACAGCACACCGGGCAAGACCTGGTCGTTGTTGCGCATTTCGGGGTCATTCTAACCCAGGTACAACGCGCATTGGATGTCACCGCTCGAGAGGCGTTTAGCCACAAGATCGACAATCTGTCAGTCACAGAGCTGACCCATCACGGCGACGGGTGGTCTGTTGGGCGGATCAATCACCTTCCGTGATCTATACCCGCACAAATCACTGATTTACGGATAGGTTTTCACGCGCCATCCTGCGGTCATGACCTATGATCTGTTTATTGGGGACCGCCTGTTTTCCAGTTGGTCCATGCGTGGCTGGTTGATGCTGGAAAAGTTCGACCTGCCGTATCGAACGCATATGATCGGCCTTTATTCAGGCACAATGGCCGAAGATATGAAGCCACTTGCGCCAGCGCGCCTTGTACCTGCCCTGCGCCTGCCGGAAGGTACTGTTGTGGGAGAAAGCCTCGCCATGGCCGAAACGCTGGCCGAGCGGCACCCCGCGGCCGGACTGTGGCCCAAAGACCCGTCAGCCCGTGCAACGGCGCGGTGGTTGTGCGCCGAAATGGTAGCCGGGTTCTCGGCGTTGCGCGGGGATTGCCCGATGCAGCTCAAACAGTGTTGGCAGGGGTTCAAGCCTTCGTCAGGAACTCTGAACGATCTGGAACGGATCGAAACGCTCTGGCATCACGCGCGCGACGTGTCCGGTTCGACGAGCGGTCCGTTGTTCGGCACCTATTCTTTGGCGGATGTATTCTATACGCCGGTTGCAGCGCGCATCGTCGGGTACGGGCTGCCCGTGTCCGATGCCAATCGGCAGTATTGTCTGGACCTTCTTTCTGACCCAACCGTCCGGCAATGGCGCGTGATGGGGCTGACCGTGAATTATGCGCCATTTCCCTATCCACAGGATCTTTCATCACGGCCTTGGCCTGTTGGTGGGCGCACCGATGCAAGCGCCGTTTCCGGAACCAATTCGATCAACAGCGCCTGCCCTTACTCTGGCAAACCGGTCACTCATGTTCTTGAATTGAACGAACGGCTTTGGGGTTTCTGTAATGCGTTCTGCCGCGACAAAACCGTTGCAGACCCTGAAGCTTGGCCAAAATTCACCGCGATGGTAGCCGACGTTAACGATTCCTAAACTGCCCGCGTGCCAGCAACGACCTGTTAACCAAAAAGGTCGTTCATGGTCGCCCGCTCACATACCGTCGCTTTCCAAGGGGTCGAGGCCCGCCCCGTCGAGGTGCAATGCGCTGTCTCGCCGGGCCTGCCCGCTTTTTCCATCGTTGGCCTGCCCGACAAGGCCGTGTCCGAGGCCCGCGACCGCGTCCGTAGCGCGCTCAGTTCCATGGCGATCGCGCTACCGTCGAAACGCATCACCATCAATCTGTCACCTGCCGACCTGCCGAAAGAGGGCAGCCATTTCGACCTGCCCATCGCCGTCGCGCTGCTGTCTGCGCTCGAGATCATCCCCCCCGACGCCGCCGAAGGCGCGGTGTCACTGGGTGAACTGTCGCTGGACGGGTCGCTGGTTCCCGTGGTTGGCGCCCTGCCTGCGGCGATGACTGCCGCCGCCGAAGACCGAGCACTGCTCTGCCCCAAAGCCTCCAGCGCAGAGGCCGCATGGGTCGACGCCACGCAGGTAATAGGGGCCGGATCGTTGGGGGATGTGGTGCGACATTTCTCAGGCCAGGCCCCGTTATCCGCCGCCCAACCCGGCGAGGTCAGCCTTGCACCGAGCGCCCGCGACCTGCGGGATGTGAAAGGACAGGAACGGGCCAAACGCGCGCTCGAGATCGCCGCCGCCGGGCGACATCACCTGATCATGATCGGCACGCCGGGGTCGGGGAAATCCATGCTGGCCGCACGTTTGCCCGGAATTCTGCCGCCGCTGACCCCGGCCGAGGCGCTGGAAACCTCGATGATCCAATCGCTTTGCGGCTTGCTGGACGAAGGCGGCATCAGCCGCACCCGTCCGTTTCGGGAACCGCACCACACCGCTTCGATGGCTGCAATCGTTGGCGGTGGAAAAGGCGCGAAACCGGGGGAAATTTCTCTGGCCCACAACGGTGTGCTGTTCATGGACGAATTCCCGGAATTCCCGCGCACAGTTCTGGAAACCCTGCGCCAACCGATCGAGACGGGCGAGGTCATGGTCGCCCGGGCCAATGCGCATGTGAAGTATCCCTGTCGTTTTATGTTGGTGGCCGCCGCCAACCCTTGCAAATGCGGTTATCTGACGGACCCCGCCCGCGCCTGTTCCCGCGCACCGGTCTGTGGCGAGGATTATTTGGGCCGCATTTCGGGCCCACTGATGGACAGGTTTGATCTGCGCCTCGAAGTGCCGCCAGTCGGTTTTACCGATCTTGATCTGCCCCCATCCGGCGACAGTTCGGCCACTGTTGCCGCGCGCGTGGAACAGGCACGTGCTGTTCAGGCGCAGAGGTTCGAGGGCACATCGACCCGACAGAACGCGGATGTGGAAGGTGCCGTTCTGGAAGAAATCGCAGCGCCAGACGCCGAAGGCAAAGAATTGCTGTTGAAGGCCGCTGAACGGTTTGGCCTATCCGCGCGCGCCTTTCACCGTATTTTGCGGGTGGCGCGCACGATTGCCGATCTGGACGGGGCACCGGATGTAAAACGGCCCCATGTGGCTGAGGCGCTGAGCTTTCGCGTCAGCGCACAAGCCGCGTCTTAGACCTTGGCCTCAATTGCCTGCCAGATTTTTTCAGCGATGTTGACGCCGTCAAACCGCTCTAGCTCCTGAATGCCGGTGGGTGAGGTCACGTTGATCTCGGTCAGGTAATCGCCGATTACGTCGATCCCAACAAAAATCTGGCCTTTCTCCTTCAGCAACGGCCCAATCGCGGCGCAAATTTCAAGATCGCGCTCGGACAGGCCGATCTTTTCAGGACGCCCGCCGACATGCATGTTTGACCGGGTTTCGCCTGCCGCCGGAACACGGTTGATCGCGCCAACCGGCTCTCCATCCACCAAAATGACACGCTTGTCGCCATTGCTGACGTCAGGCAGGAACTTCTGAACGATCAGCGGTTCGCGCGAGAACCCGGTGAACAGTTCATGCAGCGACGTCAGATTGCGATCATTTGCATCCAACCGGAACACGCCCGCGCCACCGTTGCCGTAAAGTGGTTTTAGGATGATATCATCGTGCTTTTCCTTGAACGCCTTAATCGTCTGCAAATCCCGAGCGATGGTTGTGGGCGGGGTCAGTTCCGGGAATTCCAGCACCAGCAGCTTTTCGGGATAGTTTCGCACCCAAAACGGATCATTGACCACCAGCGTTTGCCCTTTGAGGCGATCCAGCAAATGCGTCGACGTGATGTAATGCATGTCGAACGGAGGGTCTTGCCGCAGCCAGACAACATCAAACTCGGCCAGATCAACCTCACGCTCGGAGCCCAGCTCGGCCGGGTTCCCGGCAATCCGCTGCACCGTCATGTCCTGACCGCGCGCCGTTATGCGACCTTCCTGATAGGCCAGTTGATCCGGCCCATAGAAAAACAGGGAATGGCCGCGCTTCTGTGCTTCTTCCGCAAGGCGGAAGGAACTGTCGGCATTGATATCCACGGCCCCGATCGGGTCCATCTGAAAGGCGATTTTCATGGCGTGTCCCTCAGTTTCACGCCAGATACATGGCCCAGCGCGCCCAAGGGTTCAATGGGTGTCAGTCCTGACCAAAGGCGTTTTCAATAATTTGAACAGCGCCCGAGGCATCCACCAGCGCCGCGTCGAACCGAACATTAGTGAGTTGACCACCCGGTTCATTCTCCAGAAATTGCGCGGCAGAGGCGCAAATGCGGCTCATCTGTCGGCGATTGATCCGAGCGGCAGCCATTTCAAAGCTTTGGCTTTTCTTGACCTCGACGAAAACCAGCCCTTTGGCGTCTCGGGCGATCAGGTCGATTTCCCCGCCCGCGCCACGCCAACGACGATGCAGGATGGTGAATCCGCGACGCTCGTAATCTGTCGCCACTCGCAATTCCGCAGTCTGCCCCGCGTGAAAAGACACAGAGCTTTGCACGGATCGCCTAGACATTTCACCCCTTTCCCAGCTTCAATGCCTTCTGGTAGATCGGTCGGCGCGGCAACTTGTACATTTCAGATACAAGGTCAGCAGCATCGCGCACTGAATGCGTCTCCAAGGCACGTTTCAATGCCTCTTCTACGTCAGATTCGTTAACGGTTTCCGAATGCCCGCGATCCACCAGCAGAACAATTTCGCCTTTGACGGTTTGCCCCGCGATCTCGGTTGCAAGCGTGCCCAGCGTGCCGCGCCGAACCTCTTCGAATTTCTTAGTCAACTCGCGGCACATTGCGGCCTGCCTATCCCCTCCCAGAACATGTGCCAGATCCGCCAAAGATGCGGCCACACGTTTTGGCGATTCGTAGAACACCAGCGTTCCGGGCACATCCCTTAACGCTTCGATCCGTGTTCGGCGTGCACCCGACGCGTTCGGCAGAAACCCTGCGAAAAAGAACGCGTCTGTCGGCAGGCCTGCAAGGGTCAGGGCCATCAACGCAGCAGAAGGACCCGGTGCACAAGTCACCATATGGCCGGCCTCAGCCGCCTGTTTTCCCAGATCATAACCCGGATCGGCGATCAGCGGCATCCCGGCCTCGGACGCATAGACCACCGACTGACCGGCCTGCAGCGCGTCCAGTATCTTACCCCGCGCACCTACGCCGCTGTGATCGTGGTAGGCCAGTATCCGACGCCCGTCCAACGGAACTCCGTGGATCTCCATTAGCCGCCGCAGACTGCGCGTGTCCTCGGCCGCGATCATGTCTGCCGAAGCCAGCAGATCCAACGCCCTGAGCGTAATATCGCGCGCCGTTCCGATCGGAGTGGCAACAAAATACAGGCCCGCGCCCAATCTGACTTTTTGGTGATTCAAAGCTGGACCCTCACAGCGTGACGTTTATTATTGCGGCATAACAGACTTGCGGTACTCCAAGCCGCCGGGACAGGGAGTTTTCATTTAGATGTTTATCCATTGCAAGCCCGTTCGCAAACTGGCGAAAACCGCCGCCGTGCTGGCAACTGCCGCATTTCTGGCTGCCTGTGAGACAGGTAATCTGGGTGGTGGACCATCAATCAATACCTCCGCGCCTGTTCCTGTTGCCCTTCTGGTGCCCGCAGGTTCACCCCAGTCTGGTGACGCAGCATTGGCACGCAGCCTTGAAAACGCCGCGCGCCTTGCAATGGCCGACCTGCAAAACGTGACGATTGATCTGCGGGTCTACGATACACAAGGCAGTTCCAACACCGCCGCCGAGGTCGCACAGCGCGCTGTGGCAGACGGGGCGAAAATCATCCTTGGCCCCGTTTACGCGCAGGCGGCAAACTCTGCCGGGCTTGCTGTCCTGAACAATAACGTCAACGTGCTGTCTTTCTCGAACAATACCAGCATCGCGGGTGGAAATGTCTTTGTTCTGGGCCCGACGTTCCAGAATACGGCCAATCGCCTTGTGAACTTCGCCGGTACGCAGGGAAAAACCGGTGCCGTGATCGTCCACAGCAATGACGCCGCAGGTCAGCTTGGCCAGTCGGCGATCGCCAATGCGCTAAGCAGCAGCCGGGTTAACAACGCCGGTACGGTCGCATATGACCGCTCACAGCAAGGTGTCATCAACTCGGTACCCACGATCAAGGCCACGGTCGATGCGTCAGGCGCCGATTCCATCTTTTTGACCGCAACCACAGCGGGGGCATTGCCGCTGTATTCGCAATTGCTGCCCGAAGCTGGTGTTTCGCCTGCAACGACGCAGTTTATGGGTCTGACGCGCTGGGACATCCCCGCCCAGACGCTTGAGCTGCCGGGCGTGCAAGGCGGGTGGTTTGCGCTGCCCGATCCATCCAAGGCACAAGCCTATCGCCAGCGCTATAACAATACCTATGGCGAAGCGCCGCATCCGATCAGCGGCCTGGCCTATGACGGCATCGCGGCGATCGCTGCGTTGGTCAGCCAAGGTAAGTCGAATGCGCTGACAGCGTCGGCACTAACACAAAATGCCGGTTTCCAAGGTGTTGGCGGAATTTTCCGCCTACGCTCGGACGGTACGAACGAACGCGGTCTGGCTGTCGCCACGATCCAGAATAAACAGGTAGTAGTGATTGACTCCGCCCCACAAAGCTTCTCTGGCGCTGGCTTCTGATCGGCCCGCGCTGACCCTCGTTCCGCGCGGCGAACTGATATGCCCGGCTGATGACATATTCGACAGTGACTCTGTTATGGCGCAACTGTCGGAGGCCTTCAAAAAGACATCGGAAAACGCCGCACGGCGCAATGAAACCGTGCGAATACTGCGCGATGCCCAAAAAGCCGGGCGTCAGGCCATTGCCGACGCATTTGCCAAACGTCCCTTCGATGCGCGTCCGCTGACCCGTTCTTATACCTACCTGACCGACGGTCTGGTCTGCACTGCCATGCAAGTGGCAAGCCTGGACCTGCATCCGCTGGCCACCCCGACACAGGGTGAAAAGATTGCCGTACTGGCGGTGGGGGGATATGGGCGCGGTGAAATGGCCCCGGCATCAGACGTCGATCTTCTGTTCCTGACCCCCTACAAGATTACCGCCTGGGCCGAGAGCGTGATCGAGTCCATGCTCTATATCCTCTGGGACCTGCGGCTAAAGGTCGGGCATTCCTCACGCACCATCAAAGACTGCCTGCGGCTTGGCGGCGACGATTTCACGATTCGTACCGCGATGCTGGAACAGCGTTATCTGGCAGGTGACGAAACGCTTGCCGGCGATCTGACAAAACGGCTGCGCGAAGATCTATTCAAGGGCACCGAGCGTGCCTTCATCGAAGCCAAACTACAGGAACGTGACGAGCGACACATAAAGCAAGGCCAGCGCTACATGGTCGAGCCCAACGTGAAGGAAGGTAAAGGCGGGCTTCGGGATCTTCAGTCTTTGTATTGGATCGCCAAATACATCTACGGCGTACAGGATGTGGCCGAGTTGGTGCCCCTTGGTCTGTTCACGCCGGACGAATTCGCCACCTTTGTTCAGGCCGAAGATTTTCTGTGGGCAGTGCGTTCCCACCTGCATCTGGTGACGGGACGGGCCACTGAACAACTGACCTTCGATTTGCAAGTCGAAGTGGCCGATCGCATGGGGTACGAAGACAGGGCCGGACGCCGCGGCGTAGAAGTGTTCATGCAGCGCTATTTCCGCGAGGCCACGAAAGTCGGGGAACTGACGCGTATTTTCCTGACCAAACTGGAAGCAAGCCACATGAAAGGTGCGGCTTTGCTTGAACGTATTCTGCGTCGCCGCCCCCGGGTCAAACCCGGCTTTCGCGTCGTTCACGGTCGACTGAACGTCGCCGACCCGGACCAGTTCCTTGTCGACAAGCTGAACATGCTGCGCCTCTTTGAAGAGGGGTTGCGCACCGGAATGTTGATCCATCCCGACGCGATGCGACTGGTTACCGCGAACTTGCATCTGATCGACGAGGACATGCGCGAAAACAAGGAAGCCCAGCGCATTTTCCTTGATCTGATGCTGAAGCACGGAAACCCTGAACGGGCCTTGCGCCGAATGAACGAACTGGGGGTTCTGTCTGCTTTCCTGCCGGAATTCGAACACATCGTCGCAATGATGCAGTTCAACATGTATCACAGCTATACGGTGGATGAGCACACCATCCAGTGCATCGTAAACCTTGCCCAGATCGAGCGCGGTGAGTTGGTGGAATCCCTACCGTTGGCCTCGTCAATCCTGAAAGAGGGCATTAATCGCAAGGTCCTGTATGTGGCGCTGCTGTTGCATGACATTGCCAAGGGACGGCCCGAAGATCATTCTATCCTTGGCGCGCAGATTGCCCGCAAGGTCGCGCCCCGTTTGGGGCTGAACAAGAAGGATGCGGAAACCGTCGAATGGTTGGTGCGGTATCACCTGTTGATGTCCGACATGGCGCAAAAGCGCGATATTTCGGACCCGCGCACGGTAAGGGATTTTGCCAAGGCGGTGAAAACGGTTAAGCGGCTGGACCTGCTGACGGTTCTTACAGTCTGCGATATCCGCGGTGTGGGGCCGGATACCTGGAACAACTGGAAAGCAACTCTGCTGCGGGCCCTGCACGCCGAAACAAAGCGCGCACTTGAGACAGGAATGGAAGACCTTAACCGTGCCAATCGCGGTGCGGGCGCCAAGAAAGCGTTGCGCGCGAAACTGGCCGAATGGTCAAAGGGTGACCTGAAGACGGAAACTGCTCGGCACTATGACCCCTATTGGCAAGGTCTGCACCTTTCAACGCATGTCGAGTTCGCCGAGATGCTTAGGGACCTTGATCGCAACGGGGATTCAGGCGGGATGGAAATCCGCCTGCACCCGGACGAAGATCGGGATGCAACGCGTGCCTGTTTTGCCATGGGCGACCACCCGGGTATCTTTGCGCGTATTGCGGGGGCGCTGGCTTTGGTCGGAGCAAACGTGGTCGATGCACGCAGCTATACCACCAAGGACGGATATGTGACCGACGCGTTCTGGATTCAGGATGCCGAGGGACGCCCGTTCGAGTCCAGCCGACTGCCGCGCCTGACGCAGATGATCCACAAAACGCTTAAGGGTGAAGTGGTCGCGCGCGATGCCCTGAAAACCCGCGACAAGATCAAGAAGCGTGAGCGCGCATTTAACGTGCCCACCCATATCATCTTCGACAATGACGGGTCCGAGATTTACACAATCATCGAAGTGGATACGCGCGACCGCCCCGGCCTACTGTATGATCTGGCCCGCACGCTGGCCGCCGCCAATGTCTATGTGGCAAACGCCGTGATCGCGACCTATGGCGAGCAGGTGGTCGATACCTTCTATGTCAAAGACATGTTCGGGCTGAAATACCACTCGGAAGGCAAACAGCGCACACTGGAGGCCAAGCTGCGCAAAGCCATCACCGAGGGCGCCAAGCGCGCAGCCTCATGAAGCAGATCCGGCTGTTTTCGGGCCTGTTCACGGTCGGGTTCTGGACCCTCACCAGTCGGATATTGGGGTTTCTGCGTGAAATTCTGCTTACGGCCTATATCGGGCCGGGGCCAGTGATGGACGCGTTTGTCGCCGCATTTCGCCTGCCAAACATGTTCCGCCGATTCTTCGCCGAAGGTGCATTCAACGCCGCGTTTGTGCCGATGTTCTCGAAACGACTGGAGGGCGAAGAGGACGCGCAGGGCTTTGCACAGGATGCCTTCAACCTGCTTGCGGCGGCGGTGATGGCACTGGTCGGGCTTGCAATGGTTTTCATGCCCGCTCTGGTCTGGGTAACGGCCGAAGGGTTTTACGGCGATGAACGGTTCGATCTGGCGGTCGACTACGGTTATGTGCTGTTCCCATACATCCTTTTCATGTCATTGGCCGCGTTGTTTTCGGGCGTTTTGAACGCTACAGGCCGGTTTGCGGCTGCTGCGGCCGCGCCGGTTCTTCTAAATGTCTTTGCCTGTGCCGCTCTGATCGCCGGGGCCATGTCCGGCGGGGAAGTGATCCGCTGGCTAATCGCCGTAATCCCGCTGGCCGGTATTGCGCAACTGGCGTTGGTCTGGGTCGCGACCGAGCGTGCCGGATTCAGCATTCGCCCCGGGCTACCAAAACTCAGCCCCGAGATGCGGCGGATGGTGCGCATCGCTGTTCCTGCGGCGCTCGCCATGGGGGTGACGCAGGTCAACCTTGTGGTGGGACAGCTTGTGGCGTCCAAGACGGAAAAGGCCGTTAGTTGGCTATTTGCAGCCGACCGCCTGTACCAGTTGCCCTTGGGCGTCGTCGGCATCGCTGTTGGCATTGTCCTGCTGCCTGACCTGTCACGACGCCTGCGCGCCGATGACAAGGACGGCGCACGCAACGCGTTCTCGCGCGCGGGAGAGTTCACGCTGCTGCTGACGATCCCGTCGACCGTGGCTTTCGTGATCATTCCGAATCCGTTGGTTTCAGTCCTGTTCGAACGCGGTCAATTTAGCGCCGAAGACACGGCGGCGACGGCCCTTGCCGTCGCGATTTACGGAATTGGGCTGCCCGCCTTCATGCTGCAAAAGCTGCTGCAACCTTTGTTCTTTGCGCGCGAGGACACGCGGTCGCCCTTTCACTATGCGGTGGTCGCCATGATCATCAACGCTGGGCTGGCCTTTGGGCTGTATCCGGTGGTGGGATGGATTGCGCCTGCGATCGCGGCCTCGGTCGCAGGCTGGGCCATGGTCGGGCTGCTGATTATCGGGGCACGGCGCATGGGGGAAGAAGCCCGGTTTGATGACCGTTTCAAACATCGTGCGTGGCGCATCATGGCTGCGTCTGCCGGGATGGGCGTTGTGCTTTTCGCCGCCATTCACCTGTTTGGCTGGGCGTTTCACGTACCCGGCTGGCGGTATCTTGCATTGATGCTGCTGATCTTGGTTGCCGCCGTCACGTATTTCTTTCTTGGTCACCTAATGGGCGCTTTCAAGGTGTCTGAGTTCAAGACAGCTTTGCGCCGGTCGTGATCAATCCCGCCGTATACGCCCCACGATCCGCGCCCAGCCACCCGGAGCCAGAAAAAACGACAGGCCAAAGCCGGTGGCAAACCCACCCAGATCAGCGACCCAATCCAGCGTTCCGCCAAATAGAAGGCCGAACAGCAACTGAATGCCCATCAACACCGCAATCAGGCTGAAGGCGCGCGACTGGTTCTCTCCGACCAGCGACAGCTTTCGCCACAAAATCCACGTGAACGCTCCAATCAGGCCGTAGACCGGGGGGAATCCTCCGACCAGCGGATATTGCGGATCAAGCGGCACGGCATAGATCAGTGCGCCGCCGATACCGGACAGCACAAAGATTACCAGCATCTGCACGCTGCCAAACACTTCGGCCACCATCTTTCCCATGGCCAACACAAAGACACAGACAAAGACGGCCTGGGTGAAATTGGCCGACACGAACGGATAGGTCACGAAACGGATCAGATGTTCGAAAGGCCACCGGCCATTCTCAACCATCCAGTCAAAGATGTCGGGCGAAAACGAATACTGCTGCAACGCGTCCAGCCGCCAACCAACAGCAGACGGCCCTCCGACCAGCCCGCGTGAGCCCAGCATAAAGATCAGCTCGATCCCGAAGATGAACAGAACCAACGCCACCACAACGGGCGGCAGAGGGTTCACGGCTGGCGTATAATGCTCACTGCTCATTGGGCTGGCCTTTCGCGGCTGTTGACGTCCCTTGACCTCATGGGTAAGCGACGGGGGCTGATTTTTCCAGACGGGAGTTCCCTTCGATGACCGAAACCCAGTTCACACCGCGCGTGTTTTCCGGCATCCAGCCTTCGGGAAACCTGCACCTTGGTAACTATCTGGGTGCGCTCAAGCGTTTTGTGGATATGCAGGGCGAAGATTACGAGACCATCTATTGCATGGTCGACCTGCACGCGATCACCGTCTGGCAAGACCCCGCCCGTCTGCGTGAAAAAACCCGCGAGGTTTGCGCCGGTTTCATCGCCGCCGGGCTGGACCCCGAGAAATCTATCCTGTTCAACCAAAGTCAAGTGCCCGAGCACACGCAACTGGCGTGGATTTTCAACTGTATCGCTCGCATGGGCTGGATGCAGCGGATGACGCAGTTCAAGGACAAGGCGGGCAAGAACGCACAGAACGCTTCGCTTGGCCTGTTTGCTTATCCGGCGCTGATGGCGGCGGACATTCTGACTTACCACGCAACGCACGTGCCAGTGGGTGAGGATCAAAAGCAGCATCTGGAGCTGACCCGCGACATCGCGATCAAGTTCAACCATGACTATGGTGTCGAGTTCTTCCCAGTGACCGAGCCCGTGATCGGTGGCCCCGCGCCGCGCGTGATGAACCTGCGGGACGGGTCGCGTAAGATGTCCTCCTCGGACCCGTCGGACATGACGCGGATCAACATGACTGATGACGCTGACGCCATTGCCAAGAAAATCCGCAAGGCCAAGACGGACCCGGATGCCCTGCCCTCAGAAGTTGACGGCCTGTCGGAAAGACCCGAAGCGCGCAATCTGGTGAATATCTACGCGGCCCTCAGCGACCAAACCGCCGAGCAGGTTCTGGCCGAGGTTGGCGGCAAGCAGTTCGGAGAATTCAAGCCCATGCTGGCGGAATTGGCTGTGTCGAAACTGGCCCCGATCTCGTCCGAGATGGCGCGACTGATGGGTGAAGAGGCCGAGATTGATCGCATTTTGGCCAATGGCGCGGAAAAAGCACGCGCGATTGCCGCCCCGATCCTGCAGCAGACCTACGACATCGTGGGCATGGTCGGCGCAAAACAGGGCTGATTGCGCTGGACGTTGCCGTTGCGTCTTCCTAGGTTTGCCGCAAAGCTTGGGAGGGCGTCATGGCAGTCGGCAAAAACATCCGTACCTATTTCGAAGGTCAATGGCATGACAGGGACGCGCCGATCATGCGTGCGGCTGATCACGGTGCATGGCTGGGATCGTCAGTCTTTGACGGGGCGCGGTATTTCGATGGGCTGGCACCCGACCTTCAGGCCCATTGCGCCCGCGTGAACCGCTCGGCCGAGGCGCTGATGCTGACACCGACAGTGACGACAGATCAGATGGTCGAGATCGTGCGCGAAGGTCTTGAAAGCTATGCGCACGGCTCTGCCGTTTATATCCGCCCGATGTACTGGGGCATCGACGGGGACGCGACCGCGATTGTCCCGCAGGAAAACAGCACCGGCTTTGCCATCTGTCTGGAAGAAATTCCGATGGCCCCCGAGACCGCCTCAGCAACGCTGGGATACACGCGCTTCCGCCGTCCGGTTCTGGAATCAGCCGTTGTGAACGCCAAGGCGGGCTGCCTTTACCCGAACAATGCGAGGATGCTGCAAGAGGTCCGGTCCAAGGGCTTTGCAAATGCCCTGGTGGCTGACGCTCTTGGGCATGTAGCTGAAACCGCTACTGCCAATATCTTCATGGTTCGTGACGGCGAGGTCTTCACCCCCACCCCCAATGGCACTTTCCTTGCCGGGATCACGCGCGCGCGCCACATCGAAAACCTGCGTGCCGATGGCGTGACCGTGCACGAATCCGTCCTGACCTTTGATGATTTCCATAAGGCTGATGAAGTCTTCATGACCGGCAACATGAGCAAGATCACCCCGGTCACGGCGCTGGAGGATACGCAATATCAGGTGGGGCCCATCGCCCGACGTGCGCGCGAGCTGTATTGGGATTGGGCGGCCAGCACGCGTTAGGCATCGGTTGCCAGCGCGCATCAGGTCGGGCATGATCGCCCGAAATGAATGAGGACACCCATGCGTAAGTTCCTGGTCGTATTGGATGACAGCCGCGAATGCCTGAACGCGATGCGGTTTGCAGCGATGCGTGCGGCCCATACGGGCGGCGGTGTGACGATCCTATCGGTCATCCCCCCCGATGAATTCAACCATTGGATCGGTGTGGCCGAAGTGATGCGCGAGGAAGCCCGCGAACGTATCCACGCCCATTACGAGGTATTCGCGAAGTGGATGCGCGACAAACAGGGTGTCGACCCGGAACTGGCCATTCGCGAAGGCGAACCGGTGGCGCAGATCATAGAACATGTACAGTCCGACCCCGAGATCGGCGTGCTGGTGCTGGGCGCTGGTGTCGAAAAGAAAGGCCCCGGGCCATTGGTAACTCAACTCACCAAGAATTCTGGCAGCATGCCCATTCCGATCACGATTGTTCCCGGCGATCTAAGCAAGGAAAAGCTGGAAGAAATCACCTGAGGCCTAACCATGCCGCATAGCATTCAGTTCTGGTTCGAATACGCTTCGACCTATTCTTACCTCAGTGCGATGCGTATCGAGGACGTCGCGACCAGCCACGGGGTCACTGTCGAATGGCAGCCTTTTCTGCTGGGGCCGATTTTCGCGTCGCAGGGTTGGGATAATTCTCCGTTCAACCTGTACCCGGCCAAGGGCCGCTACATGTGGCGCGACATGGAACGACTGACGGCGCAGCGAAACTTGCCCTTCCAAAAACCCAATCCATTTCCACAAAACGGCTTGAAGGCGGCGCGGCTTACGTTGGCCATCGAAGATCACGCGCAAAGAGCCGCGTTCAGCCGCGCAGTTTATTCGGCAGAGTTTGCAAATGGGCAAAACATCGCGGACGACGCTGTATTGCGCGCATGCCTTGCCGAAGCCGGATTATCGCAGGACCTGCTTGACAAGACGCAGGACCCCGCAGTCAAGGCCGCGCTTATAACACAGACAAAAACAGCGCAGGATAATGGGCTGTTTGGCGCCCCCAGCTTTCTGGTGGACGGGGAACTGTTTTGGGGGGATGATCGGTTGGAGGATGCGGTCAGGTTTGCCACCACAATTTAGAACGGTTCCAAATCTTGACTTCCTGCGCACGGACCCGCATATCATGAGCAACGAAAACGGAGCCGCGCCATGTTCATCCAGACCGAATCCACGCCGAACCCTGCAACGCTGAAATTCCTGCCCGGCCAAACCGTGCTGGAGGTTGGCACCGCAGACTTTCCAACAGCGGAAGCGGCAGAAAAATCGCCTCTGGCGAGCCGTATCTTTACCGTTGATGGCGTGACTGGCGTTTTCTTTGGCAACGATTTCGTGACCGTCACCAAATCGGATGACGTGCAGTGGGACCATATCAAACCGGCCATTCTTGGCGCGGTCATGCAGCACTATCAATCCGGCCAGCCGGTCATGGCGTCGGACGCGACCACAGCTTCTGGCCATGCAGAACACACCGGTGAAGATGCTGAGGTTGTGAACCAGATCAAAGACCTTCTGGACAGCCGCGTTCGGCCTGCCGTGGCGCAAGATGGGGGCGACATTACCTTCCACGGATTTGACCGGGGCGTGGTCTATCTGCACATGCAAGGTGCCTGCGCGGGCTGCCCTTCCTCGACCCTGACGTTGAAAATGGGGATCGAGAACCTTCTGCGCCACTACATTCCCGAAGTGACCGAGGTTCGCCCAGTTGCCGTCTGAACCGGTTATTCTGGCTTTCGACACATCGGCCGCGCATTGCGCGGCCGCTTTGTTGCAGGGCGACCACATTGTCACGTCAAAGGTCGAGGTTATGACCCGCGGCCAGGCCGAACGCCTCATGCCATTACTGGAAGAGGTTCTTGCAGAAGCTGGGCGCACATGGGGTGATCTGTCCGCGATTGGCGTCGGGATCGGGCCGGGCAATTTCACTGGTATTCGGATTTCAGTTTCTGCTGCGCGCGGGCTGGCCCTTGGTCTGGGGGTTCCCGCAGTCGGTGTGTCGGGCTTCGAGGCACTATGTGCGGATTTTCAGGACAGAATTCCGGCAATCCGCGCGCCGCGAGATCAGGTATATATCTCGACCCCGGAAACCGGTCCCACGCTACAAACTCTGGAATCCGCAGAATCACTTGGCCCGCTGGCCTTCAATGATGACGCCAATCAACAGGTCCGGGCCATCGCACGCATCGCGGCGCATCGGTGGCGAACTGTAACTGAACCTCCGGCACCTCTTTACATAAGGTCGGCCGATGCCGCCCCTTCACGGGACGTTCCACCGGCATTGCTGGACGAATGACACCGGAAGAGCTGGCCGAAACTCATGTGGCGGCGTTCACGCAATCCCGCCCGTGGACGGCTGCCGAATTTGCCGACCTGCTGTCAAACCGGTTCACGCATGTCGTTGGAAATTCAAAATCTTTCGCTCTGTTTCAGGTGATCGCGGACGAAGCGGAATTGATCACCATTGCAACGCACCCCACACTTCAGCGTCAGGGGCTGGCAAAACTGCGTATGAACGAATGGCACACCAAAGCCAAAAATTTAGGCGCATCCCGTTCGTTTCTGGAAGTAGCCAAGAACAACTCTCCTGCGATCGCTCTTTATGAGCAGATCGGATACCGCCCCTGCGGGTTGCGCAAAGGGTATTACCAGCAGGAAAACAATAATAAAATTGATGCCGTTGTCATGGAATTCACCCTGACCTGACATCAGGCAGCGAATTAATTCGACCAGATGGTCAAAAATCTGTTGACCACGGCTGTTGCAAACGTCCTTAATTCCCGCCATCACAAGAGTTATGCTCGCTCATAGTGGGTAAACGGGGCTATTTTGGCTCCGACCGACAATAACAAACGGGAGTATGAAATGAGCCTGATGAAATCCTTGATGGGCGCTGCCGCCGCCGTCGCTCTGACTGCGGGTGCCGCATTGGCCGAACCGGCCCTGATCTTTGACCTGGGTGGCAAGTTCGACAAGTCGTTCAACGAAGCCGCACATAACGGCGCACAGCGTTGGGCCAACAAGACCGGCGGCACATACCGCGAGATTGAGCTTCAGTCCGAAGCGCAGCGCGAACAGGCCCTGCGCCGCTTTGCCGAAGCAGGCGCGAACCCGATCATCACCATGGGCTTTGCGATGGCCGACCCGCTTGCCGCCGTTGCAGGTGACTATCCGGACACCAAGTTCGTCGCTGTTGACGTGAACTGGCTGGATGCACCGAATATTCGTCAGGTCAGCTTTGCCGAGCATGAAGGCTCTTATCTGGTTGGCATGATGGCGGCCATGGCGTCTGAATCCGGGACTGTTGGTTTCATCGGTGGCATGGATATCCCGCTGATCCGTCACTTTGGCTGCGGCTACGCACAAGGTGCCAAGGCAGTGAATCCTGATATCGAAGTGGTTGCCAACATGACCGGCACCACCCCTGCCGCATGGAACGACCCGGTGAAGGGCTCGGAACTGACCAAGGCGCAGATCAGCCAGGGTGCTGACGTGATCTATGCAGCCGCAGGCGGTACCGGCGTGGGTGTTCTGCAAACCGCTGCCGACGAAGGCATCCTGTCGATCGGCGTGGACAGCAACCAGAACCACCTGCACCCGGGCAAGGTTCTGACTTCGATGCTGAAACGTGTGGACGTTGCGGTTTATGACGCAATGACCGCAGGCGAAAACGTCGAAACCGGCGTGTTCACCATGGGTCTTGCCGAAGACGGTGTTGGCGTCGCCATGGACGACAACAACAAGGAACTGGTCTCGGCACAGATGGCCGATGCTGTCGAAGCCGCGCGCAAGGGCATCATTGATGGCGACATCAATGTGGTTGCGTACTACGAGAACGACACCTGCCCGGCACTGCAGTTCTGATATCGCGCGAGGCGGGGGCTGACCTCCGCCTCGCACCCATTTTGCCGCGTTGTGCATCGCGGCCTTTCGGCAACCCAAGGACAAGACATGACCGTCCCCGCCATTGAGCTCAAAGGGATTTCCAAAGCCTTTGGGCCGGTTCAGGCCAATAAAGACATCTCGATCAGCGTTGCCCCCGGTACGATCCATGGGATCATCGGTGAAAACGGTGCGGGCAAATCCACGCTGATGAGCATCCTCTACGGCTTTTACAAAGCCGATAAGGGCGAGATCTGGATCAACGGTACCAAAACCGACATCCCAGACAGTCAGGCAGCGATCGCAGCCGGCATCGGGATGGTGTTCCAGCATTTCAAGCTGGTGGAAAACTTCACCGTTCTGGAAAACATCGTTCTGGGCGCCGAAGACGGCGGGCTGTTGGCCCCGTCGCTGTCAAAGGCGCGTAAGGAACTGAAAGCGCTTGAAGAAGAGTATGAACTATTCGTGGACCCTGACAAACGCATCGACGAGATCGGAGTGGGGATGCAGCAGCGTGTGGAAATCCTTAAGGCGCTGTATCGTCGGGCTGAAATTCTGATCCTGGATGAGCCTACGGGTGTGTTGACGCCGGCCGAAGCGGATCAATTGTTCCGCATTCTGGACCGCCTGCGTGCCGAGGGTAAAACCATTATCCTGATCACCCACAAGCTGCGCGAGATTATGGAGGCCACAGACACCGTTTCCGTGATGCGGCGCGGCCAGATGACGGCAACCGTCAAAACGGCCGAGACCAACCCACAGGAACTGGCCGAGCTGATGGTGGGCCGCAAGGTCCTGTTGCAGGTCGACAAGGTGCCCGCTCAACCGGGCAAACCCATTCTGGAAATCGAAAACCTGCGGGTCGTCGATGAGGCCGGTGTCGAACGCGTCAAGGGCATTGACCTGACCGTACGCGCAGGCGAGATCGTGGGCATCGCGGGTGTCGCCGGAAATGGCCAGTCCGAGTTGCTGGAGGTATTGGGCGGAATGCGCCCCGGCCTTGGTTCGATCAAGCTGAATGGCTCTCCTCTGGCGCTGAGTGGTGCTGGATCGGACGGGCAGGCCCGGCGCGCCCAACACATCGCCCATGTGCCCGAGGACCGTCAGCGCGAAGGTCTGATCATGGACTTCCACGCGTGGGAAAACGTGGCGTTCGGCTATCACCGGGACCCGGCGTATAAGCGCGGCATCTTCATGGATAACGCCGCCCTGCGCGCCGACACCGAGCGTAAGATCGAAAAATTTGACGTCCGGCCGCCAGATGGGTGGCTGGCCGCCAAGAATTTTTCGGGTGGTAACCAGCAAAAGATCGTCGTGGCCCGCGAAATCGAGCGCAACCCCGACCTGTTGCTGGTCGGTCAGCCCACGCGCGGCGTGGATATCGGCGCGATCGAGTTCATTCACAAACAGATTGTCGCCCTGCGTGATCAAGGAAAAGCAATCCTGCTGGTTTCTGTCGAACTGGAAGAGATATTCTCGCTGTCCGACCGGATCGCGGTGATGTTCGACGGACATATCATGGGTGAGCGTCTGCCCCATGAAACGGACGAAAAAGAACTGGGCCTGCTGATGGCCGGTGTTGCGGGAGAGGCCGCGTAATATGGATAAAATGCCCAAATGGGCCGACGTCATCCTGATCCCGCTGATCAGTCTGATATTGGCCGCAATCCTGTCGGCGCTGGTCATCCTCGCCATCGGAGAAAACCCTCTCGAGGCTGTAAACCTGATGGTCACCGGCGCGCTGGGGTCCACCTATGGCTGGGGCTACACCCTGTATTACGCGACCAACTTCATGTTCACCGGGTTGGCGGTGGCTGTCGCCTTTCACGCCCGGATGTTCAATATCGGCGGCGAAGGACAGGCCATGTTGGGCGGGCTGGGTGTTGCCATGGTCTGTCTGTATATTGACTGGCCACATTGGAGCATCGCGTTGCTGGCCGCATGTGTCGGCTCGGCGCTGTTTGGCGCGATGTGGGCTGCAATTCCGGCCTATCTGCAGGCAAAACGTGGCAGCCATATCGTGATCACCACGATCATGTTCAATTTCATAGCCGCTGCGTTTCTGAACTATATGCTGGTCAACGTGATGCGTCCGCAGGGCTCGCAAGACCCCGCGACAGCACGCTTCCCCGAAACTGTGCATCTTCCGACGTTCCAGTCGATGTTCTCGACCGCCGAGAATGCCCTGTTCCGCGGCGCGCCTGCGAATATCTCGTTCTTTGTGGCTTTGCTGGCCTGTGTCGTGGTCTGGGCGCTGATCTGGCGCACTCGGCTGGGATACGAAATCCGCGCCTACGGCCATTCCGAAACCGGTGCTGTTTATGCCGGGATTTCACCCGTGCGTATCACCATCATCGCGATGCTGATTTCGGGCGCGCTGGCCGGCATGATGGCCATCAACAACGTAATGGGCGAGGCCGAACGTCTGGTTCTGAACTCGACCGAGGGAGCAGGCTTCATCGGGATCGCTGTGGCTCTGATGGGTCGATCTCATCCGTTTGGCGTGTTCCTTGCAGCGCTCTTGTTCGGCTTTCTGTATCAGGGCGGCGCGGAACTGGCGTTGTGGACCTCGATCCCGCGTGAGCTGATTGTTGTTATCCAGGCCCTTGTGATCCTGTTCACCGGAGCACTGGACAACATGGTTCGGATGCCGCTTGAAAAGCTGTTCCTCAGCCTGCGGAAAGGAGCACAGTGATGGAGTTCTTTGTAACGCTCATCCAGGTCCTTGATTCCACCATCCGTCTGGCGACTCCCTTGCTGCTGGCATGTCTGGCAGGGCTTTATTCAGAGCGGGCGGGTATTTTTGACATCGGTCTGGAAGGCAAGATGCTGATGGCCGCCTTCTTTTCGGCTGCGGTGGCTGCCGTGACCGGCTCGGTCTGGCTGGGCCTTCTGGCGGGGATCGGGGCTTCGCTGATCCTGTCGGCGCTGCATGGCGTGGCCTCAATCACGTTTCGTGGCAATCAGCTTATTTCGGGGGTCGCCATCAACTTTCTGGCGTCGGGGCTGACTGTCCTAATCGCTCAAAGCTGGTTTCAGCAGGGCGGCCGCACTCCGTCGCTGTTTGGCGGCGGCCGTTTTGAGCCGATCAATTTCCCCTTCGCAGACGCCCTGAGCGACGTTCCCATTATCGGACCTATCTATTCCGAATTGCTGTCGGGGCACTCCATTCTTGTCTACGTGGCGTTCCTGTTGGTTCCTGCGACATGGTGGATTCTGTATCGCACCCGCTTTGGCCTGCGCCTGCGCGCTGTGGGTGAAAATCCTGCAGCGGTGGATACGGCCGGCGTTTCCGTTGTTGGCCTTCGGTTCGCAGCCGTCGCGATCTGCGGCGTTTTGTGTGGTATTGCCGGAGCGTATCTGGCCACCGCCCTACAGGCCGGGTTCGTCAAAGAGATGACAGCCGGGCGCGGCTTTATCGCACTGGCTGCGTTGATCTTTGCAAAATGGCGCCCGTGGCACGCGATGTGGGCCTGCCTGTTGTTCGGCCTGCTGCAGGCCGTGGCGTTGCGGTTCCAGAATATCGACCTTGGCGGTGTTGTCATTCCGGTTCAGGTCATGGACGCCCTGCCCTATATCCTGACCGTAGTCATTCTGGCCGGGTTTGTGGGCAAAGCAATCCCACCGCGCGCAGGTGGCGAGCCTTATGTGAAAGAGCGCTGATAAGTCCAGATATGGACATGTTTCAGTCCTGTTCGCTGCAGAGCGGCATGCAGAGTTGATTTTGCATGCCGCAAAGGTTCTAAAGAGGTATGCGCGTGTTTCCTATGATATCCGACCTCGAACAAAGACCCACCGGGGTCCGGGGCGCACTGGAACACAATTGGGAAAAGGCGGTATCGCAATTTCCATTACGTAACACGGGTGTTTTCATCGGACGGATCGCAACCGGGTCGCCAAGCTGTTTCACTGCCTCAGGATGCGTTAATGCGCAACTACGTAACTTTTCGCCGGACCGTATCGCAACGTGCGATGCATCCAGCCTCAACCGTTAAATAGTCATGCAGATTTATTTACCAATCGCCGAAGTCTCTGTGAACGCCTTTCTGTTGCTGGGGCTGGGCGGGATGGTTGGCATCTTGTCGGGCATGTTTGGTGTCGGCGGCGGCTTTCTGATGACGCCGCTGTTGTTCTTTATCGGAATTCCCCCGGCCGTGGCCGTGGCGACCGAAGCCAACCAGATCGTCGCCTCTTCGTTTTCCGGCGTTCTGGCGCATTTCCGACGACGAACTGTCGACTTCAAAATGGGCACGGTCCTTCTGACAGGGGGGTTGATCGGTGCGGCGCTTGGGGTAGTCGTCTTTAACTATCTCAAAAGTCTGGGCCAGGTCGATCTGTTGGTGACGCTGTGCTATGTCGTCTTTCTTGGGGTCGTGGGCAGCCTGATGTTCGTCGAGAGCCTGAACGCATTGCGCAAATCAAAGAAGGGCGGCGGTGCCCCTGCCCCCCGGCGGCAGCGCGGCTGGGTTCACGCGATGCCGTTCAAGATGCGTTTCCGCACCTCGGGCCTGTATATCTCGGTCATCCCGCCTATGCTGGTCGGTCTTTGCGTCGGCGTTCTGTCCGCGATCATGGGAGTTGGCGGCGGATTTATCATGGTTCCTGCAATGATCTATCTGCTGGGGATGCCCACAAAGGTCGTTGTCGGAACTTCGCTATTCCAGATCATCTTTGTGACTGGCTTTACCACAATGCTACATGCGACCACCAACTATACGGTGGATATCGTACTGGCCGTCCTGCTTTTGGTCGGCGGGGTTGTCGGCGCGCAGATCGGAACAGTAATCGGATCACGGATGCCGGCGGAACAGTTGCGCGTACTTCTGGCGGCGTTGGTTTTGGTTGTTTGCGGCAAACTGGCCCTGGACTTGCTGATCGAACCCTCCGAGCTTTACTCGCTTGGCACGGAAGGGGGGCATTGATCATGCTGAAACGCCTGATCCTGCTTTTTGCGTTATGCGTCACCCCTGCCCTTGCCGAGGATGAGCAGGTCGTGCTTGGCCTTAGTCATGACCGCGTGGCCATCACTGCCACATTCGATGGTTCTGAAATCCTGATCTTTGGCGCGGTCAAGCGTGAAACTCCCATCCCCTCGGGCCCACCGCTGGAGGTCATTGTGGCCGTTGCTGGCCCCTCGAGCCCTGTCATGGTTAGACGCAAGGAACGCAAGCTGGGGATTTGGGTAAATACCGACAGCGTCCTGGTGGACCTTGCGCCCAGCTTTTATGCCGTTGCGACCAGTTCACCGCTGAATGACATTCTGTCGGATACCGAGGATCTGCGGTACAGAATTTCAATTGAACGCGCCATCCGTTCCGTTGGTGCAGCGATGCATATCCGAAGCGCACAGGACTTTGCCGATGCCGTCGTCCGCATTCGCGAAGATGAAGGGCTTTACTCGATCCGTGAAGATACAGTGGCCGTGGACGAACAAACCCTGTTTCGAACCTCGATCGCCATGCCCGCCGACTTGACCGAAGGCGACTATACCGCGCGCATTTTTCTCACCAGGAACGGCCGCGTGATTTCGCAGTTCGAAACCACGATCGACGTTCGCAAAGTCGGTCTGGAGCGGTTCCTTTACAACATGTCCCGTCAGCAACCGGTTTGGTACGGGCTGATGTCTCTGGTAATAGCCATTGCTGCGGGCTGGGGCGCGTCCACCGCTTTCCGTTTACTGCGCGAGAACTAAAGGCTACCCGCGACCGATATAGGGCATGGTTGTCGCCATCACGGTCATGAACTGGACATTGGCCTCAGCCGGCAAGGACGCCATGTGAAGCACGGACTGGGCCGCATCCTCAACCGCCATGGTTGGATCGGGCTGCTCACCCGCCGCAATCGCATTGTCGACCAATCCCTGAACCATCTGCGTCCGCGCGTTGCCGATATCAATCTGGCCGCAGGCAATCCCGAAGTCGCGCCCATCCAAGGACAGACTACGGGTCAAACCGGTGATTGCATGTTTCGTCGCTGAATAGTGGACCGAGTTCGGGCGCGGCACATGCGCTGCAATCGAACCGTTATTGATGATCCGCCCACCCTGCGGGGATTGGTGCCGCATGATCCGAAACGCCTCGCGCGCAGATAGGAACATCCCATTCAGGTTGACGTTGACGCTTTGGTACCAATCCTCCAACGCGATTTCGTCAATCGTGCCGCTGGGTGCAAAAATTCCCGCGTTGTTGAACAGCACATCCAATCGTCCGGCCTTGTCCAGAAAGCTGTTGAACGCGCCCGAGACCGCCTCGGGCTCTGTCACATCCGCCGGCAAGGGAACAGCGTTAGATCGGCCACTGGACATCGCCGCCAAAGTGTCCGCGCTGCGCGCCAAAAGCCCAACGGTCCATCCCTCATCCAGAAAAAGCTCGGCCGTCGCGCGCCCAATGCCCGCGCTGGCCCCAGTGACTATGATCGTCTTCATGTTTCTTCTGCCTCCAACGTCAGCGAGGCCGCCGGATGCGCACGCAGATCATCCACCAGCAGCGGGTGGGTGGGTTTGGCCAAGCGGTTGCGCACCACCCAGATCAACCTCTCTTGCGCGCGGGTGATGGCCACATAGGCCAACCGCTTCCACAACGGCTGCCCGGCCTCTGTCCGGCCCATCCGGGCGGCTGCATAAATGTCCGGGGCAAAGACCTGAACCGTGTCCCACTGCGACCCCTGCGCCTTGTGGATCGTCACGGCGGCCCCATGCAGAAAGGTTGCGCCCATTCGCGCGGCATAGGGGATTAAGGGCTCTTCCTCATCCGGCATCTCAATTTTCACAATCGACGCAGCGCTGACCTGCGGGTCTTCGGCCCCCATGACGTGCAACCGGGAAAACCCCGGTTTACGTCCCGGCCCCAGATAGATGACCTGAGCACCCTTGATCAGCCCGCGCGCCTCAAGGTCCAGACGCTTTTTGCGATGTTTCAAGGGCAGCTCAATCCCATCGCAAATCAACGGCTCACCCTCCAACAACTCGGTGTCGGGGGCGCCGTGGACGTGCCGGAACGCCTGAATCAGACGGATACGCGTCGCATTGCGCCAGACCAGAACGGGGCTGCGAGCCATTAGATCAACTTCGACTCTTTGTCCCCAGACAACACGCTCATCCTTTTGGGCGGTCTGTTCGACCAGCCGTTCGAAATCTTCGAAACCCATCTGCGGGTCTGCCAGCGCATGAGCGAGGTCCAGAATAGGGTTATCCGCAGTCTGTCTGTGTACCCGGTGCAAAATCTGCTTACGTGGCTCGGGCAATGCGTCAAACACCATGCTGCCGGATTGATTGACCGGGGCCAACTGGGCGGGATCGCCAAAAAGCAACAGCGTTGGGAAAATCTCTTGCAAATCCTCGAACTGGCGATCATCCAGCATCGAGGCCTCGTCCACGAACCCGATATCAAGAGGTTCATCCCGACGTTTCCAACCCGTTATGAAATCGGACCCGCGCAACCCCGCGGCTGCCAAAGCGCCGGGGATGGATTTGTTGTTCTGGTAGAACGCAGCCGCGCGGTCCAGCGCTTCGTCCGTCAGCCCTTCGATCTCGGGCCGCTCATCGTTGCCCGCCAGCCATTCGGCGATGCGTTCGTATTCCGGGTCATATACTGGCGTATAAAGGATACGATGGATCGTTGTCGCGGGCACCCCGCGCAGGCGCAACACACTTGCTGCCTTGTTGGTCGGCGCAAGGATGGCCAAGCTGCGCTTTTCGCGGGCCTTGCGGCTTTCGAAATCGCCCGAGACAACCTGAACGCCCGTTTCTGCAAGGGCCTTGTAAAGCTCGGCCAGCAAAAGGGTCTTCCCGGATCCCGCCTTACCGATAACCGCCATGACACCGGATTTCCCGTTGCCCGGAAGCTTCAGCAGGGCGTCGTCATCCAGATCAACTCCGGCGGATTTGAGCATCTCGGCAATGCTGTCATAGGCGGCGGCCTGATCATCAGAGAAGGTCACGGGGGGCAAAGACATGGCGCGACCCTACAGGGCCACGCCAGCTATCACCAGATACGGAATTACGTTTTCGCGTGCTTCAGGCTGACAAGGAAAATCGGTGTTGCCGCCCGGTCCCGAACGCGGTCTTGAACCACAGCCGGGACAATTCCCGCGGGATACCCGCGCGCTCTGCAACCCGATAGCAGTCTTCAGCCGAATAGGGCCAAAGCCCACGGAAATCTGGTCACGGCCTTTACCTTCGGAGCCTAAAACGTTCGGCGATGACCAGATAAGGCGATAGATCCGAATCATCCGCGCATCAAAAACACCCGCGATGTGAGTCAGGCCGAACCCTTCCATGATTTCACCCCCACTCAACATGATTGCCCCAGCTGTATGAGGGCTAGCCGTGCGGGACAGGCAAAAGCGAGTCACCTCCCAGATCACGGGGCTGTTGATCAGCTCACCCCCTGTCAGATGTCCGAAAACCTCATTCACCATGACGCGGCCCGTTGTCGGCAGAACCCGCATGGACCCGCCATGGCTGCCGTCCTCCTCCTCCCAGATCACATAGAGCGGGTTTAGATCATCGTATTGATCCCGCTCCTCTCCGTTTTCATTGACGTAGACATCCCAGCCCAGCCGGGTTTTGAACTGATCCGCGCGATCGCGGAACATTCCGTCGGCCAGCTTCGGAAACTTGTGCATTTCATCTGCGAACAAATAGCGCAACATGACTTTTTCCCCTTGTCGTCCTGTGCAGGAACGAAGGGGGTACAAAGTCGTAGTTAATTTCCCGTTCGAGGAGCGCCCGACCGTTAAACCACTATTAATCCTCGGCTGAGTGCGGTGGCGATGGCGTGGGTGGTGTTCTGCGCCCCAAGCTTGGCACGGGCGCTTTCGATGTAAACACGTAGCGTATGCTCTGAGATTGACAGGGAATGGGCCACCTGCGCCCGGTTATAGCCCAGCGCCAGCAATGTCATGGCATCCACTTCTCTTGGAGACAGCCCGCGGGTCGCGTCCGGCTGCCTGTCACTTTCAAACTCCAGCGCCTTGCGATTGAAAAAATGAGCAATCAGGATCAATTCGCGCCCATGGGTTTCCATGAAGCTTTTCCAGGTGTCATCGTCACAAGAGTGATTTACCGTAAACAGGGCGAATTGCCCGTTCGGGCCACGGATCGGGATTGAATAGCCCTGATTACCTACCCCATGTTCCAGTGCATCTTTATAGAAGTTTTTTGCGACCTTTCTCGACCAATCCAATGTCTTCCAGTCAACAGGATGGAATCTTTGGAAACACCCCAAAATCACAGGGTCAATTCGGTGGTAGTTTTTCTCTCGGTATCTTTCGGCCCACCGATCAGGATACGTAGTATAGCCGTATTGATCACCGGCCCCGTCAACCCAATGGTAAATGATATGTTCGATCTGCAGCCTGTCGCGAAGCCGAACGGCGACATCGCCAAGTTCGTCAAGCGTGCTGGTGTTTTCCAAGTCCTCCAGAACTTGACTCAAATCGAGTTGTATTCCCATCCGCGGGTGCCCGTGCCTCGTTGCTTGCGGACGCAATCTCGGCTGCGGCGATCAGTTTGGTGTCATCCAACTGTTCGGCAAGCGCGGTCAGACCGTTCTCAACCGCAAAGGCGTTGAGGTCCGACAGAACGTCCAGTATCCACTCATTTCTCGCCATCTAGGGTCGCTCCGAAAGGGTTAACGAAGGGTTAACACAACTATAGCATATGGGATGTTTTTTGCCCTATTCACCGGTTTCTACTCCCCCAAAATAGGGGGCAGCGTTTTGGTAACTTATTGAAACAAAAAGATATGGATGAAATAGAAAACGCCCGCGAACCGAAACAACGATTCGCGGGCGAAACTGTTTAGGATTCAGCCGGTTTAGCTGCGTGCGTCCAGAACCTCTTCCAGTGTACGCATTCCTGTCCGCGGTGCCTGAACCAGAACCGACATGTTGCCTGGCTTGTGCTCGTTCCGCATCATCTTCATGTGCGCTTCGGGCAGTTCATTCCACGAGAACACTTCGGACATGCACGGATCCAGACGACGCTCGACCATCAATTGGTTTGCGGCTGACGCCTGTTTCAGGTGAGCAAAGTGCGAACCTTGCAGACGCTTCTGGTGCATCCACATGTAACGCACATCGAAGGTTAGGTTATAGCCGGTGGTCCCCGCGCAGATCACAACCATGCCGCCCTTTTTCACCACGAAGGTCGACACCGGGAATGTGCTTTCACCGGGGTGTTCGAAGACCATGTCGACGTTCACACCCTTGCCGGTGATGTCCCAGATCGCCTTGCCGAATTTGCGGGCTTCTTTGAACCACTCGGCATATTCCGGTGTGTTCACCGTGGGCAGTTGACCCCAACAGTTGAAGTCTTTGCGGTTCAGAACGCCCTTGGCACCAAGGCCCATCACAAAGTCGCGCTTGCTTTCGTCCGAGATCACACCGATCGCGTTTGCACCAGCGGTGTTGATCAACTGGATAGCATAGGACCCCAGACCACCCGAGGCACCCCAGACCAGTACGTTCTGGCCGGGCTTCAGGTCATGCGGCTCATGCCCGAACAGCATCCGGTAAGCAGTTGCCAGCGTCAGCGTGTAACAGGCGCTTTCTTCCCAGGTCAGGTGCTTGGGACGCGGCATCAACTGCTGTGCCTGCACGTTGGTGAACTGAGCAAACGATCCGTCGGGCGTCTCATAGCCCCAAATCCGCTGGCTGTCCGAATACATCGGATCACCACCGTTACACGCTTCGTCGTCACCATCATCCTGGTTGCAGTGGATCACGACCTCGTCGCCCACTTTCCAGCGCTTAACCTTGTCACCGACGGCCCACACGATGCCCGATGCATCGGAACCTGCGATATGGAAAGGCTGGCCGTGGCCGTCAAACGGGCTGATCGGCTTACCCAGCGACGCCCAGACGCCGTTATAGTTCACACCGGCGGCCATAACCAGAACCAGCACCTCGTGGCTGTCCAGCTTGGGAACATCGACCACTTCAAGTTGCATTGCCGTGTCCGGCTCACCATGGCGTTCTTTGCGGATCGCCCATGCATACATTTTCTTTGGAACAAATCCCATCGGAGGGATTTCGCCCATCTCATAGAGGTCTTTTTCCGGCGCGTCGTAGGACGCGATACCGCTTTCGGTGTCCAGAGCCATGTTGGCCTCCTATTATTTCAACCCTTCGCCGCGATGCAGAATCGCAGCATCAACAGATGAGATATTGGGCATTGAGCAACATTGCAATATAATTTGCGCCTATTTTGTAATTTTATGACCCAGCAGATGCAGAAATTTACTTTGCTGCCGCAGCATTCATGCCTTCGACATCTATGGGCGCGGACGCCGCGTAATAGCTCAACAGGTCAACCCTTTGGCCGGATTGAGATATTTTCCCGTCCACCTGTTTCAGAATCCGCCGCTGCACGAGTTGATCCAAAGCCTGCGTGATTGCTGTGTCCTCGGGGCCTACCAAAGTTCCGTCACGTCGCATGAGTTCAGACACGAAGATACGCACGTCATCTTCCAGCAATTCCCCGCGTTCTTGAATCAGTTTGCAGATGGCAGGCAAGGGAACCAAAGGAATCGCGTCGCGGATTTGGCCCATCAGGGCGCGGGCAAGGTCTGTCATGACATCCCGGTCGTGATCTGATCGGAAGTCCTGCAAAGAAATTGGCTGACCATACCGGACCGAGGCCAAGCCAAATCGCGTGTATCGCCCGATCAGCTTTCGCCCAATCTGTTTCATGATCCAACCGGTGATCACCCCGATCCGGGCGCGAAAGCGCCGGTCCCTTCCAAGGGCTGCCTTGGTCAGGATCGTATCCTCCAACACCCGGTCATAATTCAGGGCCACTGGAACAAAGACGACGTCTTGCCCTTCTGGACTGGTGCCATCCAGAATATATTTCAAAAGCCCCAGCTTCGGACGCCCCAATGCTCCGGTCAGGCTTAGCCCCCCCTCTGGGAACATGGCCTGTGTCACCCCCGCTTCGGTTGCATGTCGCACGTAGCAGGCCAGCACCTGACGATAGAGTTCACTGCCCGATCTGCGCCGAATAAAGTAAGCCCCCATCGCCCGAATCAACCGGCTAAGAGGCCAGACCCGCGCCCACTCACCGACGGCATATGACAGTGCAGAGTGCTGAGCCGCCAGGTAGGTCACCAGAACATAGTCCATATTGCTTCGGTGATTCATCACGAACACAACGGTCGCGTCTGGATCAATGTTCTTGATGGCCTCTTCGTCCTGATAGCTAAGGCGCACATCATAGAATGCGTTGCTCAGCATCCGCGCCAATCTGATTGCAAAGCTGAAATAGGCAACTGCGGAAAAGGATGGCACGATCTCACGCGCATATTTTCGCGCCTGCTCGAACGCGACCGCCTCGGGGACACCTGTTTCGCGTGAATGATCCTGCACCGCCTGCCCCACCTGAGGATCGTAGATCAGGCGCTGAATCATGTCATGACGTTCAGCCAGCTTGAACGGTTGGATCGGTCGTTGAAGCCGTTCGTTCAGGCGTTTGACCGCGCGCTCCAGTCGACGTCGAAAGAACCACCTCACGGATGGGAACAGGAAATGCGATGCCAACGTGACCGCGGCAAACACCAGGATCAGCAAAAAAAGCCAAAGCGGAAGCTCAACGGTCTGAGTCATGCGCGCACCCTGCCAGCAAACGTTGCGTCCTACAATCAGAACAAGCCAGAATGCCGCGTCGCAGCGAATTGACATATCCCGAAAATTGCGCTTTAGAACCCATGGACGTAATTTTCTTACCCACCTGAGATACGAGGCACGTTATGACGCAGACGCAGAAAGATCGCCCCTGGCTCATCCGAACCTATGCCGGTCATTCCACCGCCAAGGCATCAAACGCACTGTATCGTGGGAACCTTGCCAAGGGTCAGACCGGGCTTTCTGTGGCCTTCGATCTGCCGACGCAAACCGGTTACGACAGCGACCATACCCTGGCACGCGGCGAGGTTGGCAAGGTGGGTGTGCCGATCAGCCATCTGGGCGACATGCGGGTTCTGTTCGACCAGATTCCGCTGGAACAGATGAACACCTCGATGACCATCAACGCGACCGCTCCTTGGTTGCTGGCGCTGTATATTGCAGTCGCCGAAGAACAGGGCGCGGATGTCTCGAAACTGCAAGGGACCGTTCAGAACGACCTGATCAAGGAATACCTGAGTCGCGGCACTTATGTATGCCCGCCCAAGCCCTCGCTCAAGATGATCGCGGATGTGGCCGAGTATTGCTATTCTAATGTGCCAAAATGGAACCCGATGAATGTGTGTTCCTATCACCTGCAAGAAGCGGGCGCGACACCTGAACAAGAGCTGGCCTATGCGTTGGCAACCGCTATCGCCGTTCTGGACGAATTGCGCCCGCGCGTACCGGCCGAGGATTTCCCGGCGCTCTGTGGTCGGATTTCGTTCTTCGTGAACGCAGGCATCCGGTTTGTGACCGAGATGTGTAAGATGCGCGCCTTTGTCGACCTGTGGGATGAGATTCTGCAGGACCGCTACGGCGTCGAAAATCCAAAGTTCCGCCGCTTCCGGTATGGCGTGCAGGTGAACTCTTTGGGTCTGACGGAGCAGCAGCCTGAAAACAACGTCTATCGTATTCTGATCGAGATGCTGGCTGTGACCCTGTCCAAGAAAGCCCGTGCCCGTGCGGTGCAATTGCCTGCGTGGAACGAGGCATTGGGCCTGCCCCGCCCGTGGGATCAGCAATGGTCCATGCGGATGCAGCAGATTCTGGCCTATGAAACCGACCTGCTGGAATATGACGACCTGTTCGAAGGCAATCCCGCCGTGGATGCCAAGGTCGAAGAGTTGAAAGAAGGGGCGCGCGCCGAACTGGCCAACCTGGATTCGATGGGCGGCGCGGTCGCGTCGATCGAATACATGAAGTCCCGCCTCGTCGATTCGAACGCCGAACGCCTGAACCGGATTGAGCGGAACGAAACCGTTGTGGTCGGTGTGAACAAATGGACTGACGGCGAAGCTTCGCCCCTTCAGACCGAGGATGGCGGCATCATGGTTGTCGATCCGGCGGTCGAACAGGAGCAGATCGACCGCCTGAACGAATGGCGCACTCAACGTGACGAGGCGGCAGTAACCGCGGCACTGGCTGCACTCCGCAACGCGGCACAGACGGGCGCCAACGTCATGGAGCCGTCGATTGCCGCAGCAAAAGCAGGTGTAACCACAGGTGAGTGGGCGGAAGAAATGCGCAAGGTCTACGGCACCTATCGCGGCCCGACAGGGGTTTCAGGGTCTGTGTCCAACAAGACCGAGGGGCTGGACGACCTGCGTGCCGCCGTTGACGCGGTTAGTGATCAATTGGGGCGCCGCCTGAAGTTCCTAGTTGGTAAACCCGGGCTGGACGGCCATTCCAACGGGGCCGAACAAATCGCCTTCCGGGCACGCGATTGCGGCATGGATATCAGCTATGAAGGTATTCGCCTGACACCCGAGGAAATCGTGGCTGCTGCATCAGAAGACAAGGCACACGTCATTGGATTGTCGATCTTGTCTGGCAGCCACATCCCGTTAGTTCAGGACGTCATGACCCGACTGCAAGAGGCTGGTCTGACGGATATCCCTGTGGTCGTCGGCGGGATCATTCCTGATGAAGATGCAGCAAAACTGAAAACTATGGGCGTCGCGAAAATCTACACGCCAAAGAATTTCGAGCTGAATACGATAATGGGCGACATTATCACTCTGGCTGATCCGCAGAATTTGGCCGCAGAATAGCCGACCCTCTCGTTTCTTTTATCGGTATGCCTATTCCCTTTGGTAAAGGGGATAGGTAAAACCCATGCCTGCACTTAAAGTGAGCCTTAAGGGAGGCTGCCCATTCGGGCATGGCATGGAGAATAATAATGACAATTGATCTCGAGGTTATGTCGCGCAAGGAGCTAATTAAACTGCGTGATAAAATCGAAAAGGCGCTTAAAAAGGCGGAAATACGGGAACGGCAAGAAGCATTGAAAGCCGCTGAACAGGCCGCTGCTCAATACGGGTTCTCTTTGTCTGAATTGGCTGCAGACGGCGCTGGGTCGGGAAAAGGGTTTAAGGCCAAGGCCAAGTACCGCAACCCCGCAGACCCCTCACAAACCTGGTCTGGTCGGGGACGCAAGCCGCAATGGATACACGACGCGCTTAAGTCTGGTGCAAGTATCTCGGATCTGGAAATCTGATTGGAATAAAAAACAAATGACGATTCATATTGGCGCTGAAAAAGGCGAAATCGCAGAAACTGTTTTATTGCCGGGTGATCCCTATCGGGCAAAATGGGCGGCGGAAACATTTTTGGATGACGCGAAACAAGTCAATAATGTGCGCGGCATGCTGGGATTTACCGGAACCTGGAAAGGAAACCCCGTTTCCATTCAAGGCAGCGGAATGGGAATGCCGTCATTGTCGATCTACGCGAACGAATTAATTCGCGACTTTGGCGCAAAAACACTGATCCGGATCGGATCGTGTGGGGGAATGCAAGATAGTGTCAATGTCCGCGATGTCATTCTGGCAATGACTTCGACAACACTAAGCACCCCGTCGCGTGGCATCATGAAGGAGCTCAACTTTGCGCCCTGCGCGGATTGGGGTCTGCTGCAAGCAGCAGCTCAAGCGGCCGAGGCCAGCGGTACGCCGACCCACATCGGGGGAATCTACTCCTCGGACGTGTTCTATGATGAACGGCCCGACCTGAACGAACAGATGGTCCGTCACGGAATTCTTGGCGTCGAAATGGAAGCAGCCGAGCTTTACATTCTGGCCGCACGGCACAAGTGCCGGGCTCTGGCCGTTCTGACCGTATCCGATCACCTGCTAACCGGTGAGGCTCTGCCCGCATCCGAACGGGAAAGCAGCTTTGGCGACATGGTTGAAATCGCTCTGCGTGCGGCGTTCCCAAACGCCGCCTAAACAGGACGGGACGATCAGGGTATCCTTTTGAGATTACTTCCTTAGGCAGGTTTTAGGGCTATCAGCCCCAACCTGTTGCGCCCCGCAATAGGCGCAGACCCAGACACCTTCCTTGCGGTGCTGACGCCATCGGCAGTCGCGTGTCAAAGATGATGTTCGTGACCGCCAGATGAAATACGCAAAAACGCCAGCGGCCAGCAAAAGCAATAGAATGGGCATGCTTATGCATTACCCATTCCTTTAATGCGTTCAAGCGGCGTTCGCGTATTCGAACAGGTCTGGTTCGTGGGCGTCAGACATGACAGGTTCCGGCGTGTAATAGGCCCAAGCCTGTTCCAGCGCCTCAAGCGCTTCGTCTGCTTTGGTTTTTAGGTTTTGATCCTGCATCGGAGCGATCCCTTTTACAGTTGAATCACTCCTCCCTGCGCACAAGATAGTGCCGAGCAGGGAAGGCTGCATCGCATTGTTTTGCAACCTAGCCATGCGCTTGCCGCAATGCGGCAAGCACTGATTTTACGCGCACCTTAAACTGCGCGTTCGACCATCATCTTCTTGATCTCGGCAATCGCCTTGGCCGGGTTCAGACCTTTAGGGCAGGTCTTGGCGCAGTTCATGATCGTGTGGCAGCGGTACAGCTTGAACGGATCTTCCAGCTCATCCAAACGCTCACCGGTCGCCTCATCACGGCTGTCGATGATCCAGCGATAGGCATGCAGCAATGCTGCGGGGCCAAGGTAACGGTCGCCGTTCCACCAGTAGCTGGGGCATGAGGTCGAGCAGCTTGCGCACATCACGCATTCATACAGTCCGTCCAGCTTTTTGCGGTCTTCGATGGACTGCTTCCATTCTTTCGCAGGCCGGTTGGTCTTGGTTTCCAGCCACGGCATGATGGATGCGTGTTGCGCATAGAAATGGGTCAGGTCAGGAATCAGGTCCTTAACCACCGGCATGTGCGGCAGCGGATAGATTTTCACGTCGCCCTTGATCTCATCCATGCCATAGATACAGGCCAGCGTGTTGATCCCGTCGATATTCATCGCGCACGACCCGCAAATCCCTTCGCGGCAGGACCGGCGGAAGGTCAGCGTGGGATCAATCTCGTTCTTGATCTTGATCAGCGCGTCCAGAACCATCGGGCCGCAGCTATCCATATCAACGAAATACGTATCGACACGCGGGTTCTGCCCGTCATCCGGGTTCCAGCGATAAATCTGGAACTTGCGCACATTGGTTGCGCCTTCGGGCTTTGGCCATGTCTTACCGGTGGTGATCCGGGAATTCTTGGGGAGGGTCAGTTGTACCATAAGTTCCTCTCCTTAGAACGTCCGCGCCTTGGGCGCGATTTTCTTCAGGCTGATGCCGCCTTCATCCTCGGTGGTCAGAGGATCGACGATAACGGGGCGATAGCTGAGTTCGACCTTATTTCCTTCAACCCGGCTGACCGTGTGAACGCGCCAGTTTTCGTCGTCACGCTCGGTGAAATCCTCATGCGCGTGGGCACCGCGGGATTCCTTGCGCGCCTCGGCCCCAACAATAGTGGCAAGCGCGCTTGGCATCAGGTTGGTGAGTTCCAGCGTTTCCATCAGATCGCTGTTCCAAACCAACGAGCGGTCGGTAACTTTAAGGTCATCCATCTTGGCGGCAATCGCCGTCATCTTCTCGACGCCTTCGGCCATTGTCTTGGCGGTCCGGAACACGGCTGCGTCGGCCTGCATGGTTTTCTGCATCTCAAGCCGCAGGTCAGCCGTTGGGATAGACCCGCTAGCGTTGCGAACAGCATCAAACCGGTCAAATGCCTTATCGACCGAAGCTTGGTTCAGCACCGGGTTCGGCGCGTCGGCATCGACAACCTTACCCGCCCGGATCGCAGCCGCGCGACCAAACACCACGAGGTCGATCAGAGAGTTAGACCCCAGACGGTTCGCACCGTGGACCGAGGCACATCCGGCCTCACCCACGGCCATCAGACCCGGCACAACTGCGGTCGGATCTTCGGCAGTCGGGTTCAGAACCTCGCCCCAATAGTTTGTGGGGATACCGCCCATGTTGTAGTGGACAGTCGGCAGAACCGGGATCGGCTCTTTGGTGACATCGACACCCGCAAAAACGCGGGCCGACTCCGAGATACCCGGCAGGCGTTCGGCCAGCGCTTCGGCTGGCAGGTGGCTGAGGTTCAGGTGAATGTGGTCGCCATTGTCGCCATGGCCACGCCCCTCGCGGATCTCCATCGTCATCGAACGGCTGACATAATCGCGCGGCGCAAGGTCTTTATACTGGGGCGCATAACGCTCCATGAACCGTTCGCCTTCCGAGTTGGTCAGGTATCCGCCCTCACCCCGTGCGCCTTCGGTGATCAAACAGCCTGAGCCGTAGATGCCAGTCGGGTGGAACTGCACGAATTCCATATCCTGCAGGGCCAGGCCCGCACGTGCCACCATACCGCCACCGTCACCGGTACAGGTATGGGCCGATGTAGCGCTGAAATAGGCGCGACCATAGCCGCCGGTCGCCAGCACCACCATCTTGGCGTTGAAGACATGCATCGTGCCATCGTCCAGCTTCCAGCAGACGACGCCCTGACATTGCCCGTCATCGGACATCACAAGGTCAATGGCGAAATATTCAATATAGAACTCGGCATTGTTCTTCAGCGACTGACCATAGAGCGTGTGCAGGATCGCGTGACCGGTCCGGTCGGCGGCGGCACAGGTCCGCTGTACGGCGGGGCCTTCGCCGAATTCCGTAGTATGACCACCGAACGGGCGCTGATAAATCTTGCCCTCTTCGGTGCGACTGAATGGAACGCCATAATGTTCCAGTTCGTACACCGCCTTTGGTGCCTCACGCGCCAAATACTCCATCGCGTCGGTGTCACCCAACCAGTCCGAGCCCTTGACGGTGTCATACATGTGCCACTGCCAATGGTCCGGTCCCATGTTTGACAGGGACGCAGCAATACCGCCCTGCGCCGCAACCGTGTGCGAGCGGGTCGGGAAAACCTTGGTGACACAAGCCGTGCGCAGGCCTTGCTCGGCCATGCCCAGAGTGGCGCGCAAACCGGCGCCGCCGGCGCCGACAACAACCACGTCATAGTCGTGTGTTTCGTATTCGTATGCAGCTGTCATTTGTTTTTATCCCTACCGCGCCTTAAAGCGCCAGCTTCACAAGGGCAAAAAGCCCCGCAGCAATCAAAGCGTATCCAAAAGCTGCAACTGCCATCAGGCTCAGCTTTTCTGCGACGCCGTGCACATAGTCCTCAATCGCCACCTGTGCCTCGCGGACCAGGTGAATAATAACGACGACCAGCGTCAGCCCAGTTATGATCGCCGGGAACGGACGGCTGTAATAGGCAAGAACCTCTTCGTAGGTTCCGCCCAGCCCGTTCGCGAAAGTGAACACAAATAGTGGAACAAGGAAAACCAGTGCCGTCGAACTGGCCATCATTTGCCAGTGATGATGTGTCCCCTGCCGGCCTGCACCTGTGCCCTGCGCACGTTTACGGTCTGTCAGATAACTCATGGTGTCCCCCTTAGACCGCAATCGCTGTTATGAACGAAAGAACGGTGGCCAGCACCAACATGCCGATCCCCAGCTTTTCCGAGATGTTGACATCCACGCAATACCCCAGATCCCAGATCACGTGGCGCAACCGCCCGAGCATGTGATAAAAAATCGCCCAGGTCGCGCCAAACATGACCAGATCGCCCAACCAGCTTCTCATCAAGCTATCAATAAAGTTGAACGCGGTCTCTGACGTTGCGGCCGCCAGCAGCCACCACACAACGAAGAATGACATCGCCAAGGCTGCGATTCCGGTGATCCGTACCAGAATAGAGGTCGCTGAGGTCAACTGCGGACGATAAATCGTAAGATGTGGTGAAAGAGGGCGATTGCCCCGATTTACATCGGCCATGTCGGATTGGCTCCTTTTCGGTTGCTTCCGAAGGTTTTACTGTTTTTTGCAAGTCTGTCACGCGCTGCAACTGCAAAAAAGCTCATATTTGGCGCAAAATGGTGGATATTTTGAAATTGTGATCACACAAAATAATGACGTGATCACAAATGAAATCACAGCTTTCAGATGTTAGCGCCTTCACCTCCGAATCTGACCCAAAGCTATTCCAGCCCGGCGGTTTGCTGTGTCACTTCGCGCAGCAGTTTCTTACGAATTCGTTCGGGGTAATCTTCGAAACCGGCGGCAGAAACGACGAATGCGCCTTCGCCAACAATAACATTCTCAAAGAAATATGCGGTCAGGTCCGGTTCGGTTTCCTCGATGGCAATCGCGTTCACAGTCACACCACGGCTACGCAAAACGCCATGAATTTCCGTCGGTTCGATCCCTTCGTTTGAAATTCCGTCGCCCGAGATGTCAATCAAGTGCCTTTTGCATTCAGAAACCGTATTGAAACTGGTTAGGGTCATTTCCAGTGCTTCGCCTATCGCCGTTGAGAAGTTGCGCCATACACGCGGGTCCGATGCCACTTGTCCAGCAAAGGCGTCCAGCGTTTCGAAACTGTCAATTCGCGTCCATGGTATCGTCACTTTCTGACGCGATGCGCCAGTCCACTGCACTAGCATTAGGCGCGCGTCACCGCGCACCAATGCCTCGGACACAATGGGGTCACGCAACCCGGCCGCAAGGCCGTCCATCTGGATACGGTACTCGGTGGAATCAACAGACCCCGAAACGTCCACAGCCAAAGCCAAGGCCAGATCACAAGCCAAAGCAGGCGGAGTCAGGCAGACACAAACAGCAATCGAGCGAAACAGGAGCATGACCGCAGCCTAACACGTTTGGGAAAGGCTGCGATCACATGAATGTGGGCGGCCCGATCAGACGGGCATCAGGGCCCAATAGTCCAGATCAAGCAGGATGTTTGGCATGTACCGGCCATCTTCGTTCTTAAGCTCAAAAGGCTCCCCACCTTTTGTCGCCACCAATCGCAAACGGATCGCCCCAACTCTGGGAACATCTGTCTCGGCCTTGTCCAGAACCTCGGACCACGCCTTGATCGTATCACCAGCGAAGCACGGGTTGGCGTGTGCACCGCCGTTCAGGCCAACCACCATCTGTGCATTGGCTAAACCGTTGAACGACAGCGTCCGCGCCATCGAGATCACGTGTCCGCCATAGATCAACCGCCCTTCGGGTCGAAAGGTCAGGTCGAAATGCACCTTGGCAGTGTTCTGCCACAGACGCGTGGCCAGCATATGCTCGGCCTCTTCCACGGTCACACCATCCACGTGGTCAATCTTTTCGCCGATCTCATAATCGCCCCAGCGACGCGCCTCACCCGCCTGCGTGAAATCGTAGTTCGAGAAATCCAATCCCTGCGGGATGACCAGATCGCCCGGCTCCAGCACCTTTTTCAGTTGCGGCACAACCGCTTCGGGCGCTGGGGTGGACAGGTCCGATTTGCGCACCATCACCCAGCGGACATATTCCATGACCGCCTCGTCGCGCTGGTTCAGACCACGGGTGCGCACGTAAACCACCCCGGTCTTGCCATTCGAGTTCTGCTTAACCCCGATTACCTCGGATTCCGACCGCAGCGTGTCACCGGGATACACCGGCTTCAGCCAGCGCCCCTCGGCATAACCCAGATTGGCCACCGCGTTCAGCGAGACATCCGGCACGGTCTTGCCAAACACCACGTGAAACGCCGCCATGTCGTCTAACGGGCTTTGCGGCAGGCCCGAGGCCCGGGCGAACTCATCCGAGGAATACAGCGCATGGCGCGCCGGATACAGCGCGTGATACATCGCACGTTCGCCATCGGTCACGGTGCGCGGTACCGCATGGTGCAGCACCTGCCCGACGGAATAATCCTCGAAAAAGCGGCCCGGATTGGTTTTTGCCATTATTGCTGTCCCAGTTTCATGTCAGAGGAGTAATCTGCCGCGACCTCTTTGGTCACAGCCTGCGCGCAGCGCATCACGTTATTTGCTGCGTCAAAGGCATAGGACGGGTCGCCATACAGCTCCCAGCCTTTGGCCAGCGCGTCGGACACTTTGTGGCAAAAGGCCGAGGTGTCCTCTTCCGTCAGCAGACGATAAAGTTTTGCCATCCTCAGCCCCCTATGATCCGAACGGCGACGGGCCAACCAACCCGTGAATGTAGCCGATCGCGCCCAGCAGCACGATCGAGGCCACAAAGAACATCGCATCCTTGCCATAGGTGCCAGGCTCACCAGGGGTCCAGTCGGGTTCGGCCCGGTTGATCATAACCACCTCGACCAACGCCCACAGGAACAGCCCGCCAAACAGGATGATCGAGGCTAGATCGCCATTGACCAGCAAATGCGCAAATGCCCAAGCGCGGAAACCTGCCAGTTGCGGGTGGCGCATCTTGTTCAGCAGACGGCCTTTTTTCCCGGCGGGGCTCATCATGAAGATGGCGATCAAAACCAACAGATTGTTGATGTGAACCATGAAAGTCGGCGGTGCCCAGACGTAGATGAAATCGGTCATGCGATAACCGAAGATCATCAGCAAGATCGCCGCCACCAGCGCTAGCGCCACCGCGCCTTTGCCGCCATTGCCCATCGCCGCGCGTTGCGCTGGCATCACACGTTTGAACAGATGCGCGGCCCACCAAAGCGCCACACCAAGGATCAGAAGAACAAAGCCCATGCTGGCTTACCCCGCTTGCAAAGCTGAAATCGCCTCTGCTTTTGCCAGAATTTCGCGGGCGGTTGCAACGTGCAGGTTTTCCACGATCTTGCCATCCACGACAGCAACGCCCTGCCCTTGTGCTTCGACCTCTTCAAAGGCGGCAATCTGACGTTGCGCCAGGTCAATTTCGGCGTCCGACGGGGCGAAGGCCGCGTTCGTTATCTCGACCTGAGCGGGGTGGATCAGGGTCTTGCCGTCAAAGCCCATGTCACGGCCCTGCGTGCATTCTGCGGCCAGACCTTCGTCATCCTTGAAAGCGTTATAGACACCGTCCACGATGATCAGCCCCTCGGCCTTGGCGGCCAGCAGGCACAGGCCCAGCGAGGTCATCAGCGGCAGGCGGTCGGGGCGGAACCGGGTCTGCAATTCCTTGGCCAGGTCGTTGGTTCCCATAACAAAGCCCGCCATCAGCGGATGCGCGGCGATCTCGGCGGCGTTCAGCATTCCGCGCGGGGTCTCCATCATCGCCCAGATCGGGATATCGCCAGTGATCGCGGCCAGCGCGTCCACATCAGCGGCCGAGTTCACCTTGGGCAGCAGAACCACCTCGGCGTCCATGTCCCGCACGGCCTCGGCATCGGCGCGGCCCCATTCGGTGTCCAGTCCGTTGATCCGCACAATCTTGACCCGCGAGCCATATCCACCCGCGGCCAAAGCGGCCTTGAGCGTTTCCCGCGCGTTGTCTTTTTCGTCGGCGGCGACGGCATCTTCCAGATCAAAGATAATCGCGTCGACCGGCAAGGTGCGCGCCTTGTCCAGCGCCCGATCTTTCGAGCCGGGGATATACAGAACAGAACGATAGGGGCACTGACGGGGGTCCATTGGCCTCTCCCTTGTGAAATAAAGTTGCGCGGAATGGGGCATTTTTTGTCGGAAAGTTCAAGGACAAAATCGCCGCGTTGCAGCATTCGCGACGCAACGTGCGTCGGTTTAACCAGATTTCGGCACGTCACTTGCACCCTTTTGGACAGATGGAACCGAAAGGGTGCAAGGATGCAGAAGACGCTGTTCAAGATGACGATGGGGCTGGGCATCATGGTTCTGGCCGCCGTTCAGGTGCAGGCACAGACCTGCGCGCCCCGCGAGGAGATCATAAAGCGACTGGCTGAAACCTATGGCGAGACCCGACAGGGTATTGGCATCGCGCGACAAGGTGCGGTGATGGAGGTCTATGCCTCGACCGCAAGCGGTAGTTGGACGATCACGGTGACGTTGCCGGACGGGATGACCTGCCTAATCGCGTCCGGTCAGTCCTATGAGGACATGGACGAGGCACTGCCGCCCAACGTCTAAGTCAGTGCATCCCAGATCAGCTTGCTACCCGTCAGAGTCAGCAGGACATAGGCGATGCCAAAGAATAAGCGTTCGGACATCATAAAATGTGCCCGGACACCCAACCATGCGCCAAGAATGGCAAAGGGGGCCAGCAGCAAGTCCGCCAGCGCCGTATGCCACGTAAACAGGCCCAGATAAGCGAAGGGCACGAATTTCACCGCGTTGATGACCCAGAAGACCAGCACGGTGCTGGCCTGAAACTCGGTCTTCGTCAGGCGTTGCGACAGCAGGTACACGGCGGCAGGCGGACCGCCAGCATGGCTGACAAAACTGGTGAACCCGGCCACCAACCCTGCAAACAGCCCGGCCGACGGCGGCAGACGGTTGGCAAAACCACGAATCCAGCCCCTGCTTTGCGCCACATGCCAAATCACGAACCCGATCGAGATCCCTCCGATCAGCAGGCGAAGCAAGTCGTCGTCGGTGACACGATAGAGCCACGCGCCCAGCGCGACACCCGGCACAGCCCCCAGAATCAACAGGCGCGAATCCGGCCAGCTCCACCGTTTCCAATAGGGTTTCAGGGTGGCAACGTCGATCACCATCAGAATCGGCAACATCAACGCCAGCGCCTGTCCGGGCGTCAGGATCAACGCCAGAATCGACGAGGACGCAAAGGCCACGCCCGACCCGAACCCTCCCTTGGAAATGCCTGCAAAGATCACGGCAGGGATAGCCACGGCAAAGAACATCAAGTCCAGTTCGAACATTCAGCATTCCAGAAAAGCAAGAATTCACGCCCCTTGGACGCTAGGAAAATCGGTATGCGGTTGTATGCCACGCAGCAGAACACTTGCACAAATCCGTTTTACCGACTAGCACAACCGCGATTTCAAAACCCATCGGAGATATTCCAAATGGCCAGACCCAAGATCGCGCTGATCGGCGCAGGTCAGATCGGCGGCACGCTCGCCCACCTCGCTGCAATGAAAGAACTGGGTGATGTCGTCCTGTTTGACATCGCCGAAGGCACACCGGAAGGCAAGGCGCTGGACATCGCTGAATCCGGCCCCTCCGAAGGGTTCGACGCCAAGCTGAAAGGCACCCAGTCCTACGAGGACATCGCTGGCGCCGACGTCTGCATCGTCACCGCCGGTGTTCCCCGCAAACCGGGCATGAGCCGCGATGACCTGCTGGGCATCAACCTGAAAGTCATGAAATCCGTGGGTGAAGGCATCGCCGCCAATGCGCCCGATGCGTTCGTCATCTGCATCACCAACCCGTTGGACGCGATGGTCTGGGCACTGCGCGAATTCTCGGGCCTGCCCCACAACAAAGTCTGCGGCATGGCAGGCGTTCTGGATTCGGGCCGTTTTGCGCACTTCCTGTCGGAAGAGTTCAACGTGTCCATGCGCGACGTCACAGCATTTGTTCTGGGCGGCCACGGCGACACGATGGTTCCGTCGGTGCGTTATTCGACCGTTGCTGGTATCCCGCTGCCCGACCTGGTTGAAATGGGCTGGACCACACAAGAGAAACTGGACGCCATCGTTCAGCGTACCCGTGATGGCGGCGCCGAAATCGTTGGCCTGCTGAAAACCGGCTCGGCCTTCTATGCTCCGGCAACATCGGCGATCGAAATGGCCGAAGCCTACCTGAAAGACCAGAAGCGCGTCCTGCCCTGTGCCGCCTATTGCAACGGCGAACTGGGCGTTGACGGCATGTATGTAGGCGTCCCCACCGTGATCGGCGCGGGCGGCATCGAGCGTGTTGTCGACATCAAACTCAACGAAGAAGAGCAAGCCGGTTTCGATAACTCGGTCAACGCTGTGAAGGGCCTGATCGAGGCATGTAAGGGCATCGACAGCTCTCTGGCCTAATTTCGGCCGTTTCGACATTCCAAACCGGCCCAAAAGTTGGGCCGGTTTTCTTTTGTACTGGCCTCTTGATCTGCAATACTTGCGGGAAGAGTATTAGCGCAAACACCTCAAACACCCTTTTTGAATGTGTTTTCAAAGGCGCGAAACGATTTATCGAATCATAAATTTAACTTCCGTCATTTTGTGATCACACCCCAAAAAAGTGTGATCACAAACAGTAAAAATCTCTGTGAAAAAGGGCTTTGAAAACAAAAAAACCTTTAAATTTACCCTTCGGACATTTCTATAACGAAGTAATCGTAGTCAAACGGGACAGTTTCGATGAACATTCACGAATATCAGGCCAAGGCTCTTCTTCGCAGCTATGGCGCTCCGGTCTCTGAAGGTCGCGCGGTTCTGCGCGCCGAGGAAGCCAAAACCGCAGCCGGTGAACTGGACGGCCCCTTGTGGGTTGTAAAGGCCCAAATCCACGCGGGTGGCCGCGGCAAGGGCTCGTTCAAAGAGGCTGACGCCGGTGAAAAAGGCGGTGTCCGTCTGACCAAGTCGGTGGAAGAAGCCGCCGAAGAAGCCAAAAAGATGCTGGGCCGCACGCTGGTCACACATCAGACCGGCCCCGCAGGCAAGCAGGTCAACCGCATCTATATCGAGGCTGGTTCCGGCATCGAACGCGAACTGTATCTGGCCCTTCTGGTGGATCGCCAAACCAGCCGCATCTCGTTCGTCTGTTCGACCGAAGGCGGCATGGATATCGAAGAAGTGGCCGAGTCCACGCCTGAGAAAATTCTGTCCTTCTCGGTGGACCCTGTGACAGGCTATCAGGCCTATCACGGCCGCCGCATCGCCTTCTCGCTGGGTCTGGAAGGCGCGCAGGTCAAGCAATGCGTCAAGCTGATGGGTCAACTGTACCAAGCCTTCGTTGAGAAGGACATGGAGATGCTGGAGATCAACCCGCTGATCGTGGCCGAAGGCGGCGACCTCAAGGTACTGGACGCCAAGCTGGGCTTTGACGGCAACGCGGTTTACCGCCACCCCGACATCGCCGAGTTGCGCGACGAGACCGAGGAAGACCCCAAGGAACTCGAAGCCTCCAAGTACGACCTGAACTACATTGCGCTGGACGGTGAGATCGGCTGCATGGTGAACGGTGCCGGTCTGGCGATGGCCACGATGGACATCATCAAGCTGTACGGCGCCGAGCCTGCCAACTTCCTCGACGTGGGCGGCGGTGCCACCAAAGAGAAAGTGACCGAGGCGTTCAAGATCATCACCTCGGACGAAAACGTCAAAGGCATTCTGGTCAACATCTTCGGCGGCATCATGCGCTGTGACGTCATCGCCGAAGGCGTTGTCGCAGCGGTGAAAGAGGTCGGCCTGAAGGTTCCGCTGGTCGTGCGTCTGGAAGGCACGAATGTCGAGAAAGGCAAAGAGATCATCAACACCTCTGGTCTGGACGTGATCGCGGCGGACAACCTGAAAGACGGTGCCGAGAAGATCGTGAAGGCGGTAAAAGGCTGATTGTCATCCCGTAAGGCGGGCTTCAGCCCGCCTTTCCCAAGATTTTGGCGGGCAAAACCCGCCCTACAAAGGAGAACGCCAGATGGCAGTCCTCATCGACGAAAATACCAAAGTGATCTGTCAGGGCTTTACCGGCTCGCAGGGCACATTCCACAGCGAACAGGCCATTGCTTATGGCACCAAGATGGTCGGCGGTGTAACCCCCGGCAAAGGCGGGATGACCCATCTTGACCTGCCCGTGTTTAACTCGGTCCACGAGGCCAAGCATGTGACCGAAGCCAACGCCAGCGTGATCTATGTGCCGCCGCCTTTCGCGGCTGACTCGATCCTCGAAGCGATTGATGCCGAGATGGAGGTGATCGTCTGCATCACCGAAGGCATCCCGGTTCTGGACATGATGAAGGTAAAGCGGGCGCTGGAAGGCTCGAAATCGCGCCTAATCGGCCCGAACTGCCCCGGTGTCATTACGCCCGACGCCTGCAAAATCGGCATCATGCCCGGCCACATCCACAAGCGCGGCTCGGTCGGCGTTGTGTCGCGTTCCGGCACCCTGACCTATGAGGCCGTCAAGCAGACCACCGATGTGGGTCTAGGCCAGTCCACCTGTGTGGGCATCGGCGGCGATCCGATCAAAGGGACCGAGCATATCGACGTGCTGGAATGGTTCCTGGCGGACGACGAAACCCACTCGATCATCATGATCGGTGAGATCGGTGGCTCGGCCGAAGAAGAAGCCGCGCAGTTCCTGGCGGATGAGGCCAAGAAGGGCCGCAAAAAGCCGGTTGCTGGTTTCATCGCAGGCCGCACAGCCCCTCCGGGCCGCCGTATGGGCCACGCGGGCGCGATCGTCGCCGGCGGCAAAGGCGGAGCCGAGGACAAGATCGAAGCCATGCGCTCGGCCGGTATCGTTGTGGCAGAAAGCCCCGCGACGCTGGGTGAGGCCGTGCTGGAAGCGATTGGTTAAAGCGGCGGCTTAGCCGTCTACTTTGGGAGGAACGGAAAACATGACCTTTGGTGAGGCTGTCAAAACGTGTTTCTCAAAGTTCTTAACATTCTCGGGCCGCGCCTCGCGGCCCGAGTACTGGTTCTTTTTCCTGTTTATCGTGATCTGGAATATCATCGCTGGGATTATTGACTGGCAGTTTTTCACTCAGGTCACCACGACGGAAACGGGCACGACGAAATCCGTCACCGCCACATCAAGCCAACCGGTACAGTCAATCGTCGGCGTAATCGTCTTTTTCCCGCATCTCGCGGTCGCATGGCGCCGGATGCATGACACCGGGCGCAGCGGGCTTTATGCGCTGCTGCCGATCCTGCTGATCCTCGGAGCCGCCGCAGTTCTGATTTTTGGAATTGGTCTGGCGTCCAGTTTCCAGCATGGCGGTAATCTGGACATCCTGTTTACCCGCGCCACTTTGCTGGTCGTCATTCCGACGCTGCTGGTTCTGGTGGTGTCGCCTCTCCTGGTGCTGTGGTGGCTGACCCGCCCCAGTCAGCCGGGCACAAATCAATACGGTCCCAACCCATATGAGGTAACCCAATGACCGAACACTCGCCCAACTCTGCCTTTCATGCCTCAAGCTTTATGCAAGGGCATAATGCCGAATACCTAGAGCAGCTTTATGCTCAGTACACAAAGGACCCCGGCGCGGTAGACGCGGCCTGGGCCGAGTTCTTCAAGGCCATGGGCGACGCGACGCCGGACGTCCAGAAAGAAGCCGAAGGGCCATCATGGGCGCGAACCGACTGGCCGCCGATGCCAGCGGATGATCTGACCGGGGCGCTCACTGGGGAATGGGCCGAGATTGACGCCAAGGCGGCGGGAAAAAAGATCAAGGACAAGGCGGCAGACAAAGGCGTTGAGGTCAGCGACGACCAGATCAAGCGCGCCGTTCTGGACAGTCTGCGGGCGCTGATGCTGATCCGGGCCTATCGGATTCGGGGCCATCTGGCCGCCAATCTGGATCCGCTGGGGATGCGGGCGGCCAGCACCCATCCTGAACTGGACCCCAAGACTTATGGGTTCACCGAAGCCGACATGGACCGGCCGATCTTTATCGACAACGTGCTGGGTCTGCAGATGGCCTCGATGCGGCAGATCGTCGATATCGTGAAGCGGACCTATTGCGGCACCTTCGCGCTGCAATACATGCATATCTCCGACCCTGAACAGGCCGCGTGGCTGAAGGAACGGATCGAAGGATACGGCAAGGAAATCGCGTTTACCAAGGAAGGCCGCAAAGCGATCCTGAACAAGATGGTTGAGGCCGAAGGTTTCGAGAAATTCCTGCACGTCAAATACATGGGCACCAAACGGTTCGGTCTGGACGGGGGTGAGGCCCTGATCCCCGCGATGGAGCAGATCATCAAGCGTGGCGGTGCCTTGGGCGTCAAGGAAATCGTCATCGGGATGCCGCACCGTGGCCGTCTGAACATTCTGGCCAACGTGATGCGCAAACCCTATCGCGCGATCTTCAACGAGTTTCAGGGCGGCAGCTTCAAGCCCGAGGACGTGGATGGCTCGGGCGATGTGAAATACCACCTCGGTGCTTCTAGCGACCGTGAATTTGACGGCAACAGTGTGCACCTGTCGCTGACCGCCAACCCCAGCCATCTTGAGGCAGTGAACCCGGTGGTACTAGGCAAGGTCCGCGCCAAGCAGGATCAGTTCAAGGACGCCGAGCGTACCTCCGTGATGGGCATCCTGCTGCACGGCGACGCAGCTTTTGCCGGTCAGGGGGTTGTTGCCGAAGGGTTTGGCCTGTCTGGTCTGCGCGGTCACAAGACCGGCGGCACCATGCATATCGTGGTAAACAACCAGATCGGCTTTACCACCGCGCCGCATTTCAGCCGCTCCAGCCCATATCCGACGGATATCGCGCTGATGGTTGAGGCACCTATCTTCCACGTGAACGGCGACGACCCTGAGGCTGTGGTTCACGCCGCCAAGGTCGCCACTGAATTCCGCCAGAAATTCCACAAGGACGTGGTCATCGACATCTTCTGCTATCGCCGGTTTGGTCACAACGAGGGCGATGAGCCCATGTTCACTAACCCGATCATGTATAAGAAGATCAAAACGCATAAGACCACGCTGTCGCTGTACACCGAGCGTCTGGTCAAAGATGGCCTGATCCCCGAGGGCGAGATCGAGGACATGAAGGCCGCGTTCCAGGCTCATCTGAATGATGAGTTCGAGGCCGGAAAAGACTACAAACCCAACAAGGCCGATTGGTTGGACGGGCGCTGGTCGCACCTGGACAAGAACAAGGAAGAATATGTGCGTGGCGACACTGCGATCACGCCCGAGACAATGGCCGAGATCGGAAATGCGCTGACCCATGCGCCTGCGGATATCGCCGTTCACAAGACGGTGTCGCGCCTGCTCGATCACAAGAAGCAGATGTTCGACAACGGCAAAGGTTTTGATTGGGCAACGGGTGAAGCGCTGGCCTTCGGGTCCCTGCTGACCGAAGGCTATCCGGTGCGTCTGTCCGGCCAGGACGCGACGCGCGGCACATTCAGCCAGCGCCACTCTGGCTTTGTGCATCAGGAGACCGAGGAACGGTATTACCCGCTGAACAATATCCGCGCCGGCCAGTCGCAGTATGAAGTGATCGACTCGATGCTGTCCGAATACGCGGTGCTGGGCTTTGAATATGGCTATTCGCTGGCCGAACCCAACGCCCTGACCCTGTGGGAGGCGCAGTTCGGCGATTTTGCCAACGGCGCGCAGATCATGTTCGACCAATTCATCAGCTCGGGTGAATCGAAATGGCTGCGTATGTCTGGGTTGGTGACGCTGCTACCGCACGGGTTCGAAGGGCAAGGCCCGGAACACTCGTCCGCCCGGCTTGAACGGTTCCTGCAGATGTGCGGTCAGGACAACTGGATCGTGGCGAACTGTACGACGCCCGCGAACTATTTCCACATCCTGCGCCGACAATTGCACAGGACATTCCGCAAACCGCTGATCCTGGTAACGCCCAAGTCGCTGCTGCGTCACAAGCTGGCCGTCAGCACGGCCGAGGATTTCACCACCGGGTCCAGCTTCCACCGGGTGCTGTGGGATGACGCGCAGCAGGGGAATTCCGACACCAAGCTGGTCGCAGACAAAAAGATCAAGCGGGTCGTTCTGTGTTCCGGCAAGGTCTACTATGACCTGCTGGAAGAGCGCGACGCGCGCGGTATCGACGATGTCTATTTGTTGCGGATCGAACAATACTATCCCTTCCCCGCGCACTCACTGATCAACGAGCTTGAGCGATTCAAAGGGGCCGAGATGGTCTGGTGTCAGGAAGAACCCAAGAACCAGGGGGCCTGGACCTTTATCGAGCCGAATATCGAATGGGTCCTAACCCGGATTGGTGCCAAGCATACACGGCCACGCTATGTCGGCCGCGCGACGTCGGCCTCGCCCGCAACGGGTCTGGCCAGCCAACACAAAGCCCAACAAGAAGCGCTGGTGAACGAAGCGCTGAGCATTGAAGGAAAATAAGCAATGTCCATTGAAGTTCGTGTTCCCACGCTGGGCGAGTCGGTCACCGAGGCCACGGTTGCAACCTGGTTCAAAAAACCGGGCGACGCAGTGGCTGTGGATGAGATGCTGTGCGAGTTGGAGACCGACAAAGTCACCGTCGAAGTCCCTTCGCCTGCCGCTGGTGTGATGGGTGAGATTGTTGCAGCCGAAGGCGAAACCGTAGGCGTTGACGCTTTGCTGGCGACGATCGCAGCCGGAGAAGGCGCCGCCCCGGCTCTGGCGGCGGCCCCAAGCCCTGCACCTGCCGCCGCACCCGCAGCGTCTGGCGGAAGCGTGGACGTGATGGTTCCTACGCTGGGCGAATCCGTCACCGAAGCGACTGTGTCCACTTGGTTCAAACAGGTCGGCGACAGCGTCGCGCAAGACGAAATGCTGTGTGAGCTTGAAACTGATAAGGTCTCGGTCGAGGTTCCCGCCCCGACGGCTGGCGTATTGGCCGAGATCGTAGCGCCCGAAGGCACCACCGTCGACGCAACGGCAAAGCTGGCCGTGATTTCCGGCGCAGCGGCAGGTGCAGCCCCGGCACCGTCAGCACCGGCAGCGGCACCTGCCGCGGGTACCGGCGATGGCGGTGGCAAGGACGTCGCCAACGCACCGTCCGCTGAAAAAGCTATGGCCGAAGCAGGACTGTCTGCAGATCAGGTCACCGGAACCGGGCGCGATGGCCGCATCATGAAAGAGGACGTCGCAAACGCTGTTGCAGCGGCCGCTACGGCACCAGCACCTGCGGCGGCTGCCCCCGCCCCTGCTTCCCCTGCCCCACGCGCGCCGGTTGCCGCAGAGGATGCCGGGCGCGAAGAGCGTGTGCGCATGACCCGTCTGCGCCAGACCATCGCCAAGCGCCTGAAAGACGCGCAGAACACGGCCGCGATCCTGACCACCTATAACGAGGTGGACATGACCGAAGTGATGGCCCTGCGCAGCCAGTACAAAGACCAGTTCGAGAAAAAGCATGGCGTCCGTTTGGGCTTTATGTCCTTCTTCACCAAAGCCTGCTGTCACGCTTTGAAAGAAGTACCTGAGGTGAACGCCGAGATCGACGGAACGGATATTGTCTATAAGAACTTCGTCCACATGGGCGTGGCTGCGGGAACTCCGCAGGGTCTGGTGGTTCCGGTCATCCGCGACGCGGACAGCATGTCCTTTGCCGAAATCGAAAAGGCGATCGCAGAAAAAGGCAGACGTGCCCGTGACGGCAAGCTGTCCATGGCCGAGATGCAGGGCGGCACCTTCACCATCTCGAATGGCGGTGTCTATGGCTCGCTGATGTCTTCGCCGATCCTGAACCCGCCGCAATCGGGCATTCTGGGTATGCACAAGATTCAGGACCGCCCCATGGTGATCAACGGTGAGATCAAGATTCGCCCGATGATGTATCTGGCCCTGTCCTATGATCACCGGATCGTTGACGGCAAAGGCGCGGTGACGTTCCTTGTCCGCGTAAAAGAAGCGCTGGAAGACCCACGCCGCTTGCTGATGGATCTGTAATCATGGCGACTCATGTACTTTGGGAGGCTGACGTGGCGGACTTTGATGTCTGGCTGAAAGTCTTCCGCGAAGACCAAAAAATGCGAGAGGCCGCGGGAATCCGCGACCTCCACATCTGGAAAGACCCAGATCAGAAAGACCACGCAGTTGCGTTGTTCGAAATCACGGATCTGGAGCGCGCTCAGGACTTTATTGAATCTGAGGAACTGGCCATGCATCACGAGCGTGGCGGAGTTGCCCATATCAAAACAAAAATTCTGACACCGGTCTGACTATTGCCGGATGCGCCATCCCATGATGGCCACCCGATTTAAATTTAACTCCTCAGGTTCTAGGAGAATAAAATGGCAAACTATGATGTCATCGTTATTGGCGCCGGCCCCGGCGGCTATGTCTGCGCGATCCGCTGCGCCCAGTTGGGTCTGAAGACCGCTGTCGTTGAAGGGCGTGAAACGTTGGGCGGCACCTGCCTGAACGTAGGCTGCATCCCATCGAAGGCATTGTTGCACGCATCGCACCAGCTTCATGAGGCCGAGCATAACTTTGCCAAGATGGGCCTGAAGGGCAAAAGCCCCTCGGTCGATTGGAAGCAGATGCAGGCCTATAAGGACGAGGTGATCGACGGTAACACCAAGGGCATCGAGTTTCTGTTCAAGAAGAACAAGATCGACTGGCTTAAGGGCTGGGGCTCAATCCCTGCCGCAGGTCAGGTCAAGGTGGGCGATGAGGTCCACGAGGCCAAGAACATCATCATCGCCTCAGGGTCCGAGCCGTCCTCGCTGCCAGGTGTCGAGGTGGACGAGAAAGTCGTCGTGACCTCGACCGGTGCGTTGTCGCTGGGCAAAATCCCGAAAAAGATGGTTGTGATCGGCGCGGGCGTGATTGGGCTGGAGTTGGGCTCGGTTTATCAGCGTCTGGGCGCCGAGGTGACTGTGATCGAATTCCTCAACGAGATCACGCCGGGTATGGACCCCGAGGTACAAAAGACGTTCCAGCGGATTCTCAAGAAGCAGGGCCTGAAGTTCGTCATGGGCGCCGCCGTGCAAAAGACCGAAGCCACCAAGACCAAGGCCAAGGTCACCTACAAGCTGCGCAAAGATGACAGCGAGCACGTGATCGACGCCGACACCGTGCTGGTCGCCACCGGGCGCAAGCCGTTCTCGGATGGTCTGGGACTGGATGCTCTGGGCGTCGAGATGACGCCGCGCGGCCAGATCAAGGTTGGCAGTGATTGGCAGACCAACGTGCCCGGCATCTATGCCATCGGTGACGTGACCGAAGGCCCTATGCTGGCCCACAAGGCCGAAGATGAAGGCATGGCCGCCGCCGAGCAGGTCGCAGGCAAGCACGGCCATGTGAACTACGGCGTTATTCCCGGTGTGATCTACACTTGGCCCGAGGTCGCAAATGTCGGCGAAACCGAAGCCACGCTGAAAGAGGCGGGTCGCGCCTATAAGGTCGGCAAGTTCATGTTCATGGGTAATGGACGCGCCAAGGCGAACTTTGCCGCCGACGGTTTCGTCAAAATTCTGGCCGACAAGGAAACCGACCGCATTCTGGGCGCACATATCATTGGCCCCGCTGCAGGTGACCTGATCCACGAAGTCTGCGTCGCGATGGAGTTCGGTGCGTCGGCTGAAGACCTGGCCCTGACTTGCCACGCCCACCCGACCTACTCGGAAGCCGTGCGCGAGGCTGCGCTGGCCTGCGGGGACGGCCCAATCCATAGCTGACCTTTCAGCACTCAAAACATCAAAGGCGGGCCAAAGTGTCCGCCTTTTTTATTCCGCGACTCTGCCTTAGTTTTGCTCTCGCTTAGGTTGATCAACACCTTGTGACCGCTGGGCGCGTCCCTGCGGCTGGGATCGAACAAATTTTTTTTGAGGCTGATATGAGATTTCTTTCATTTTGCGCTGCGGCGCTGATTATCACGTTATTTTTCGGACAAGAGGCACAGGCGGGGCGCGCGGGTGGCGTCTGGGGTACATCCGAGCAGATGACCCTGATTACCCCTACGGATATTGAAGACAACAACGGTCAAAATCTGTCGTTGTGCCATCTGACCAAGAAAACGCACATCATGTTCGCCGGGGTTTGGCGCAGCTCTATCGGCTATGTGATGGCGCCGAATAAATGCGACAGCGACAGTTACTACAACATGCCCGCAGACAGGCTGGAGCTTGGGAAAGCACTGGGAGACTTTCCTTCGGACTTGCCAGCGCAACCCAAAATGTCCCGTGCGGACATGGTGTCCGGCTTTTGGGGCTTGGGCGCAATCGCCGTTCTTCTTATTTTGGCCGGAGCAAAAAAGGCGGGGCAATCCAAGCGCACGAAAGAACGCTATGCGGAAATGGGCACAGCAAATCCTGCAGCGTTGCAGGCAATGGATGCGATGTGCCACGCTGCAAAAGCGGACGGTTCGCTTGATGCGGCGGAAATTGCAACGATGGCCAACATCGCCCAGCAGATGACGGGTGAAACCTTTGATGAATCCCGTATTCGCCGCATCTATAACATGGCCGAGGCCAAACCAACGGATGCGCAATTTGCGGCCTTTGGCCGTGGGCTGACTGCCGATCAGAAACGCATGGTCATGCAAGCCACGCTGATGATCGTGGGCGCAGATGGCGATCTGGACAAGGCTGAAACAGTGTTTATTCACAAACTGGCCAAGGGTCTCGGCATCAGCGTGGACGAGGTCAAGGCGATGTTCCAGAACATGGCCGCTCAACCCGCCTGATCTGCGGATTTACCACATCGTTTTCGCGGCTCGTGCTTGCCATTCCTGATCATAGCGCGCGCCGCCCTCTTCTCCGCTTGAGGCCTCAGCTAGAATTTCGCCGATAGTGGGAAGGTTGGCGCTTTCGTCACCGCTGTTCCAGGTGCGCGCCCGGATAAGCGCGCGGGCGCATTGTGTGTAGACCTCGGCGATGTCGACAACGATCACCGTCGCTGGACGTTTGCCGTTTTTCTCAAACCGCCCTGTCAGAGCCTTGTCTGCCGTCAGTCGGGCCGTGCCATTCACACGTACGACATTGTTTGACCCCGGCACCATGAACATCAGGGAAACGCGCGGGTCGCGCACGATGTTGCGCAGGCTGTCCAGCCGGTTGTTGCCCCGCCAGTCGGGCATCGCCAGCGTTCTGTTATCCAGTTCCAGAACCACGGGCCCGTCATCTCCGCGCGGGCTGCCATCCACACCTTCCGGACCGACTGTGCTGAGGACGCACAAGCGCGACGCCTTGATCCATTTTCGGTACAAAGGGGTCATCCGGTCCGCCACTTTGCGTAGGGATGGCGCACCTGGCGTACCATAGAGGCTTTCGAGCGTTTCTATGTCCTCAATGAACTCCATCTGGATCAACCCCACTTCCCGCATCAACGCATCTGAACGCGTTTCGATTGCCTCTTCCAGTCGGGTCAGAAACGCCTCCCGCTCGACACCCGGCTCGATCGGGTCCAGGAAATCGACAATCGCCAGACCGGGTTTTCGCATCACCCCGGTCCGAGGCCAGAAAACTCCGGCGTTAGTAGCCGCCGGAACACAGGCAAAACCCAACCCTTCGTACAGCACTGCGGCACCAACCTTATAGGGTTTCCGCGCGCCGGGGGCGACACGCGTGCCTTGCGGATAGATGACCAACTGACCCGGCTCGGCAAACTCTGTCGCGACGTCCTTTACCATCTTGGCCACCGCTGCGCCTTTCTTGCCGCGATTCACCGGGATACACCCAAGCCGACGAGCGTAAAGACCAATCATCGGAGTCCATAGCAATTCCCGCTTCATGATGAACTTTCCATGCGGGACCGCGTGGAAGATTATCATGATATCCAGAAACGACTGGTGTTTGGCCCCGATTACCACTTCATCCACGGGCACCGTGCCGCGAACTTCGAAGCGAATACCAACCATCCAACGTGCCAGCCATAGGGTTGTGCGGGCGTACAGCTTGCAGGCCTGCAACGCGCCTTTCTTGGCAAACAGGGCGTAAGGCGCAAAGACAATGCCCAGAACCAACATCCAAGCGTAAATCACGATCATGAAAATCAACGATCGAATCCACTGTATCGCATCAGCCATCACGAAAGCTCCGTCAATTTGCGGGTTGCCGCGGTCCAAGTGGCCAGAAACGCAACTGCGGCTCCCATAAGGGGGATAAGTAACGGCAGAAACCAACCCAGCCCCTGAAACCCGAGGCCGGTCAGGAACCCACCCTCATCCGAGGCTTCGGGCAGCAGCAAGACCCCTGTCATCCCAAGCACAACGCCGACCAAGGCACCAAAGAACGCGCGATACGTGAACCGACGCACGAAAGCATTTGCGATGAATCTGTCGCGCGCGCCCACAAGCCGCAGAACTTCGATAATCTGCGCATTGGCCGCAAGTGACGCGTTTGCAGCCAATGTGATCATGGCCGCCGTCGCAACACCGATCAGCAGGATTGAAATCCACCCCAGCCGTCGCAGCGACGTCGCCGCATCGACCAATGGCTCGCGCCAACGGGTATGGTCATCCAGCACAGCGCCCGGCACCTCGGCCCCAAGCCGCAAGCGAAGGCCGGTTACATCCAGCCCTGGCGCGCCCTCGATAATCTCGATTAGTTGCGGGACGGGCAGCGTATCCAACGGCAAGTCCGGGCCGAACCACGGAGACAGCAGGGCCAATTGCTCATCCGATGTCAAAGCCCGCGCAGATGCAACTCCGGGCGTTTGCGACAGCACCGTCAACGCGGCCTCGGTCTGCGCGGCAAGCTGATCGGACGGGGCATTGATGCGCAACGTAGCGGCCCCTGCCAGCTCGGTCGCCCAACGGTCCGCCAGTCGCCCCGATGCCAGTGACAGGGCCAGTGCAAACACCGCAAGGAAAGCCATCGAGCCTGAGACAAACACTGTAAGCTGCGCCGTATACCCCGTTGGGGGAACAACGCGATCAGCCCGCTTGTCCCGTTTCAGCAGATTGCGAATGGTACCCTCGCTCATAGATCTGCTCCGGCCAGTTGGACCTGTCGTTGCGAGATGCGCAACACACGCGCCTGAACCTGGCTTTTGGCCGCCCGGATGAGGCTAAGGTCATGGGTGGCGATCAAAACGGTTTTTCCCATCTTGTTCAGCTCCACCAATAGACGCAGCAGACGCTGGGACATCTCCCAATCGACGTTCCCGGTGGGCTCGTCCGCCAGCACGACATCCGGCGACAGGATCACTGCCCGGGCCAGGGCTGCGCGTTGACGCTCACCACCGGACAGTTCGGGCGGAACCGCGTCTTGCCGCGTGCCAAGCCCGACCCAGTTCAACAACTCGGTCAAGTCCTGCTGCTGCGCAGATTCGGCACGGCCCGACACCATCAGCGGCAGGGCCACGTTCTCGGCCAATGTCATGTGATCCAAAAACCGGCAATCCTGATGCACGACTCCGATCCGGCGGCGCAGCAACGCCATTTGATCGCGGTCCAGCGTGGCAACATCTTGCTCAAATGCCTTAAGCTGGCCTGAGGTCGGCAACAGCGCCCCATAGCAGAGTTTCAAAAGGGTCGTCTTACCCGCCCCCGACGGCCCGGTCAGAAAATGGAACGAACCCGGGTTCAACTGTAGGGAAACATCGCTCAGCAATGCCCCTCCACCATAGGTATAGCTGACGTTTTCCAGCTCGATCACAGGCGCCCCCCGGTTATTCTGTTGTTCTTCTTGCCCGAGCATGGTGACGGTTTCAATGCCTGCACCGGGTCGAATTGGTGACACTTACGGCGTGAAACCGAAAACACTCTTTGCTGTCAGGTCTTAACGGAATATCATTCCTGAAAAAACTATCATCAGGTCAATACTATGGCCGGGAGGCAGCATGCGTCTTACTTGTCCGAATTGCGGTGCCCAATACGAGGTGCCAGACGAGGTTATCCCTTCAGAGGGGCGTGACGTTCAATGCTCCAACTGCGAAAAAACATGGTTCCAAAGCAAAAACCCAGAACCCGTGGCCACGCCCGAACCAGCGAAACCCGAAACCGGCACGGCTGAGAAAACCCCGGCAGAACCTGCGCCGGAACCACCGCAAAAACCTGCAGCGGACGCGGAACCGGAAACCCCAACGGCCGAGGACAAACCGTCCGAGGACTCAGCGTCGGGCAACGTTGATCCTGCCGTAGCGAACATCCTGAAAGAGGAAGCCGCGCGTGAGGCTGACCTGCGCGCGAAAGAAGCTGAAACTCTGGAAACGCAGCCCGATTTGGCGCTAGACGCGCCTCCAGAGCCTGAGCCAGAGCAGGCAATCAAGGACCTGACGGCAAGGGAAACGGCCGAGGATGCCGGTCAGAAAGACGCGCTTCCCGATGTCGACGCAATCAATTCCTCGCTGCGTAGCGAAGAACCCGCACCCAAGAAAAAAAAGAAAAAGAAAGAAGAGGTGGAACTGGTACCGCGCAAGTCTGGCGGTGGGTTCCGGCGTGGTTTCCTGCTGATGATCATCATTGGCGTTATCCTGTTCCTGATCTACGGCAACGCACAACGCATTTCCGAGGCCGTACCGCAGGCTGATCCTGTCCTTGATGGCTATGTGACACTTGTCGATCAGGCACGCGTTTGGCTTGAGGCGCAGACCGGAGCCGGCACACCGCAGAACTGACCTGTCGCGTTAGAACCGCTCCAGCAGTCGCTTGAGATATTCCAGTTCAATCTCAGGCCGGTCCGATTCTCCGGTCCGGCGGCGGATTTCGTCCAGCAATTCCCGTGCCCGGCGATAGACATCTTCGCCCTGCAGCAGGTTGTCATCGGTTGAAATCGACCCTGCTGCACCCGGGCTACGACCCAGAGGATCGCGATTGTTGGCCTGCATGTCGCCTTCCTGCGCGCCTTGACCGGGCTGGTTCTGCTGGTTCTGGGCTAACGCCTCACCCAGTGAACGCATACCTTCGCGCAGGGCTTCCATCGCCTCGGACTGGCGATCAATCGCCTCGGCCAGATCGTCACCGCGCAGCGCTTGCTCGGCCTCGTCCATGGCGCGGCCCGCACGACCCAGCGCGTCGCGGGCAGATTCGCCCTCGGGCGTTCCAGCGCCGGGCAAGTTCTGTTGCTGCCGACCAAGCTCATCGCGCAAGGCTTGCTGGCGATCGGCCAGCGATCCCTGACCCTGCTGACCTTCTCCGGCCTGATCCGAACCCTGACCCTGACCACCTTGGCCTTCGTGGCTTTCGCCGCGGCCCTGACCCCCATTTCGGCCTTCATTGCCCTGATTTTCACCAGCTTGCGCGCCGGGATTGAACTGTTCCTGCAAATCGCGGAAAGCCTGATCGCTCAGCCCCTGCTGTTCGCGCAGCGTCTCGGCCAGACCTTCCATCGCCTGCTGGCCTTCGGACTGCTGGCCCTGACCCTGACCTTGCGTGATGCGCATGTTTTCCATCATCTGCTGGAACTCTTCCAACGCCTGCTGCGCCTCGGCCATACGGCCCTGTTCCATCAGTTCCTGAATACGGTCCATCATGCGCTGCAGGTCGTCCTGCGTCATTTGCATGGTTTCGCCGTTCTGACCTTGCTGACCTTCCTCACCGCCATTTTCCTGCGCCAGCCGCTGAAGCTGCCGCATATAATCCTGCGTAGCCTCGCGCAGTTCTTGCATCAACTCGGCGATTTCTTCATCGGTTGCGCCGTTCTGCATCGCCTCGGTCAGGCGTTCCTGCGCGCGACGCATCCGTTCCAACGCATCCGCCAGCGTTCCTTCCTCGATCAGAACCGCCAGATCCCACAGGGACTGGGCAATCTCAGCCTGCTGTTTCGGTTTCAGGCCGTATTCGGTGAATGTCTCAAGCCGCCGAAGCGTCACGCGCAACCGCAGATAGGCCGTATCCGATCGGAACACGTCTTCGGGCAAATGAGACACTGCCCGCAAAAGCTGCGCAACGCGCGTGGCGTTCTCGCGTGTCCATAGCAGATCGCGCCGCTGTTCGATAATCGCCGCCGCCAAGGGATCGAAAAAACGACGGGCAGGCAGCGCCGTCATATACGGTTCGGACTGCGTTTCCTGATCTGCGGCATCGCGCGCGGTCAGAGTGATTTTGACAGGCAGATGCGCCCAGGGGTGTTCCGAGAAATCCTCGATAAAGTCCTCGATAAAGTCGGTGCGATCCCCTGTAATCGGCATCGGCAATTCAACGGAAATTACGTCGCGTGGTTCTGGCTCATGCGTCAGACCATAACGGCGGTCAACAGAGGCAAGGTCGAGTTCGATGGTGGCCGAACCGGATTGAACGCCATAGTCATCACCAGCCGCAAAGGGCAGCTTCATCTGCCCTCCAGCTTCGGCCTCGGCTATATCCGCAACGGCAATCTGGGGCGGCGCGTCCGCTATGATATCCAGCGTCCAATCTCGTCCAGAAGGACCATCAATCCTCAATAGCCCGGACCGGTCAGCAACAAATTCCTGCTCGGGCGCGGTTGCAGCTTCGGTCCCCAGCAGAGTGGTTGTTTCGGTAAGGCTGTGCGCACCAACTTCGCCATAAAAGCGAAGCGTTACCCGGCTGCCCTGCGGGATCGACAGCGTTGGGTCGGACTGATCGGCCAAGTAGAGCGTCGGCAGGCCGGTATATCGGGGCGGCTCTACCCAGCCTTCCCAACTTGGCCCCTGCCCCGCCATCGCGGCCCCCGGTGTCATCTCGGCCACCGATCCGATGCGCCAGAATGACCCGAACAAGGCAGCGATCACCAAGGCCAGCAGTGCCGAATAGCGCAGGGCATAGGGATCGCGATCCGCAAGGCGCAAGTTTGGCTTGACCGGCTCGGCCTGTGCCGCACGCTGGGCCATCCGGTTTTGGTGCGCGCGCCACAAAGCGACAGAGTCCGCATCCATCGCGCCAATTGCCTGACTGTCCATAAGCGCCTGAATAGGTCGGCCCGGAAGGGTCTCATCCAGACGCATCAACGCTTCGGCCCGGGACGGAAGATGGAATCGCCTTGCCCCCAAAGCCAGCGCAGCCAAAAGACCCAGCACCGAAAGTGATCCGACGATCCAGACGGTTTCAACCGTCACAAGATCTTGCAGGCCCAGCATTAACGCGGCCAAAATCACCATAAGTACAGAAAAAAACGGCCAAAAAGCACGCCATACTCGCTCGGCCAGCATCCCTGCATGCGTCAGCAGCAGGGACAGTCTTGGGATCGGCAAGGTCGGTCTTGTGCGCAAGGCGGGCCTCCGTCAACGGGCCCGCGCGCCTATCGCGTCAAAGCCACTCTGGTATGGTATCGCGGTTTATCATTTCGTCAAAGCTTGGGCGTTCACGAATTACGGCGAATTGATCGCCATGCACCAGAACTTCGGGGATCAGAGGGCGCGTATTGTATTCGCTGGCCATCACCGCACCATAGGCCCCAGCGCTGCGGAAGGCGACCAGATCGCCCGGCGCAAGCGGCGGCATGCTGCGCTGTTTGGCGAATGTATCGCCGGTTTCGCACACGGGGCCCACGATGTCATAGGGTTGCTGTTCCACCCCCGGCGCGGGTTCATTCACGGCGACGATATCGTGATGCGCCTCGTACATTGCGGGGCGGATCAGATCGTTCATCGCGCCATCGAGGATCAGGAAATCACGGCCTTCACCCGATTTCACGTAGATTACTTTGCTGACCATCAGACCCGCATTGCCCGCAATCAAGCGACCCGGTTCGATCTCGATCTCACAGTCCAAATGACCCAGTGTCTTTTTGATCAGCGCGCCATATTCCACCGGCAGCGGCGGCGCATCATTCGCGCGAGTATAGGGGATACCCAAGCCTCCGCCCAGATCCAGACGACGGATATTGTGACCTTCGGCGCGCAGCTGCTCGGTCAATTCGGCGACTTTGGTATAGGCTAGCTCGAACGGTTCCAGCTCGGTCAGCTGCGAGCCGATATGAACATCGATGCCGATCACCTCCAACCCCGGCAGGCTGGCTGCATGGGCATAAACCTCGGACGCGCGGGCGATCGGAATGCCGAACTTGTTTTCCGACTTGCCGGTGGCGATCTTGGCGTGGGTCTTGGCGTCCACATCCGGGTTCACCCGCACGGTGATCGGTGCCACAACGCTCAGTTCCAGCGCAATCGCGTTGATCACTTCCATTTCAGGTTCGGATTCCACGTTGAACTGGCGGATACCGCCGGTCAGCGCGGTGCGAATCTCATCCGCCGTTTTGCCAACACCCGAGAATACGATCTTGTCGCCCGGCACGCCTGCGGCCTTGGCCCGCAGATACTCCCCGCCCGAGACCACATCCATCCCCGCGCCCGCCTGCGCCAGCGTCTTCAGGATCGCCTGATTGCTGGCTGCTTTCATCGCATAGCAGACAAGGTGGTCCATGCCGTCCAGCGCATCATCAAACAGCTTGAAATGCCGCAGCAGGGTCGCTGTGGAATAGACATAGAAAGGGGTTCCGACGCTCGCGGCGATTTCGGAGATTGAGACATCCTCGGCGAAAAGCGCGCCGTCGCGATATAGAAAGTGATCCATACCCGCGCGCTTAGACCAAAAAGGGCGCGCGGATCAATGGATTCTGCGCGCGCCCTTGCGTTGCATTAGTTGGATGTTGAAACGCCGACCCGTCCGTAGCCGGAAATCTTGATCCCTGACCCGCCCGAGTTGGTCTCGGGCTCTGGGCGCGGGTTGTACGAAGGATCACACGCCGCCAGAACGGCAAGCGACAGGATCAGGCCAATAGTTTTCATTCGTGTCTCTTCGGAGTTAAGGCGCCAAAGCGCCAGTTACCGGGTGCAAATGGGCGCGGAGCCAGAGAATTGCAATCTTCGTTCGTCAGCGGCCCAGGTAAATTCCCAACCCGCCGCGTTGCAGACCAATTCCGCCACCCACATGCGTGCCGCTGCTGCCGACGCCGATATTGGCGTTCATCGTCGGTTGAATCGGCTCGCCGTCCGCGCCGCACCCGACCAGTACCGCTCCGAGCGAGACCAAAAGCAAAACTCGCATGATCTGCATTACGCCAACGCCTTCCACCGCTTGATCTGGGCACGCACCTGATCCGGGGCTGTGCCGCCGTAGGACTGACGCGAGTTTACCGAGTTTTCGACGGTAAGAACAGAATAGACATCCTCGGTTATATCCGCGTGAACCGATTGCATGTCTTCCAGCGTCAGGTCAGGCAAATCGCAGCCCTTGCTTTCGGCCATCGCGACCAACGAACCGGTGACGTGGTGCGCGTCGCGGAATGGCAAGCCCAGCACCCGCACCAGCCAATCGGCCAGATCGGTCGCGGTCGAGAACCCAGACCCCGCCGCAGCCGCCAGACTGTCGCGGTTGGCGGTCATGTCCTTGACCATCCCCTCCATCGCAGCCAGCGCCAGCATCCAGTTGTCGGCGGCGTCAAAGACCTGTTCCTTGTCTTCCTGCATGTCCTTGGAATAGGCCAGCGGCAGACCCTTCATCACCATCATCAGCGCGGTGTTCGCGCCGTAGATACGACCAACTTTGGCGCGGATCAGCTCGGCCGCATCGGGGTTTTTCTTTTGCGGCATGATCGACGAGCCGGTCGAGAACCGATCCGACAGCGTGACAAATCGGAACTGGGCCGAAGACCAGATCACCAGCTCTTCGGCAAAGCGAGAGAGGTGCAAAGCGCAGATCGAGGCGATGGACAGGAACTCCAGCGCGAAATCCCGATCACTGACAGCGTCCAGCGAGTTCGCTGCGGGGCGGTCAAAGCCCAGCGCCTGAGCGGTCATGTCCCGATCAATCGGGAAGGACGTTCCGGCCAGCGCTGCAGCACCCAAGGGGGATTCGTTCATCCGTGCGCGCGCATCTCGCACACGCGACAGGTCACGGCCAAACATCTCGACATAGGCCATCATGTGATGGCCCCAAGTGACCGGTTGCGCCGTTTGCAGATGGGTGAAACCGGGCATGACCCAATCAGCCCCGGCCTCGGCCTGTGTCAACAGCGCGCGGATCAGGGCCAACAAGCCGGTCTCCGCCGCGTCGAACTGATCACGGACCCACAGCTTGAAATCGGTCGCCACCTGATCGTTGCGGCTGCGGCCCGTGTGCAAGCGGCCTGCCGGTTCGCCGATGACTTCCTTCAGGCGTGCCTCGACATTCATGTGGATGTCTTCCAGCGCGGTTGAAAACTGAAACGAACCGGACTGAATTTCTGACAAGACTGTGAGCAGCCCTTCCCGAATAGCCTGCGCGTCATTATCAGTAATAACGCCCGTAGCCGCCAGCATGGCGGCATGGGCGCGCGAGCCTGCGATGTCCTGGGCTGCCATCCGCTGATCGAACCCGATCGAGGCGTTGATTGCCTCCATGATCGCGTCTGGACCGGCGGCAAAGCGGCCGCCCCACATCTGGTTCGAGGATTGATCGGTCATGTAAGAAAACCCGGAGTTGATATGCGCCTATTTCGTCTGATCCCCCTTTATATGGCCCTTGCGCTGGGTGCAAATGCGGCTTTGGCTGCGGATGTCGAATCTCTGAAGCCGCTCCGTGACGGCACGCTGAAACGGCTGATCCTGCACAAAGAACCCAAACCTCATGAGTTGGTCGAATTCCAGCTTGAAGATGACGGCGGCACCGCAACGCTGGCGGATTACAATGGCAAGTATGTTCTGGTGAACTTCTGGGCCACGTGGTGCGCCCCTTGCCGTAAGGAAATGCCCCAGATTGCTGAACTGCAGGAAGAGTTCGGCGGCGACAAGTTCGAGGTTGTCACCCTGGCCACAGGCCGCAACTCGGCCGCCGGGATCAAGAAGTTCTTCGAGGAAAACGGCATCGATAACTTGCCCCGCCATCAGGATGCGGGCTCGGCTGTTGCGCGTGAGTTCGGTGTGATTGCCTTACCGATTACCGTGATCCTGGATCCCAATGGCGACGAGATCGCCCGGCTTATCGGAGATGCCGAGTGGAATTCAGACAGCGCGAAAGCGATTATCGCGGCTCTGGTGGGTGCGGAAAGCTAGGCCCAACGCACCAAACTCCATTCTGTGCTAAACTAAAACCGGCCCCAACGGGCCGGTTTTCGTTTGTAACCTGCAGAAAAGGAGACAGCGATGAAACCGGTAGTCTTACTGATTGGCCGCTTGCCAAATGTGATCGGTGATGTTGCACGGCAATTGGACCATATGCCCATTCAATGGCTCGGCGCGCATGATCAGGATGAAGTCAGGCGGCAACTGGATGCCGAACCGCAGATTGCCTGCGCCATAATTGGAGCAGGGCTGGACGACAAAATACGTGGCGAACTGGTTGGAATAATTGCGTCACGCAGGCCGGATATCTGTATCCACCTCAAAGATCGGGCCTCCGGTCCCGAAGGGTTGATCCCATTCGTCAGACGCGTTGTTCAACACGAAGTCTTGACCGACGCTCAGGCAAGCTGACGCGACGCCACCTTTGACAGTTTCCGCCGGGATTTGCACTCTGCCCGTCGGGAGGAAGGCTATGCCGCTTGAATTACTGCTGGTTCTGGTGGTTGGAGGAATCGCCGGGATCACGTTGATGATGCATCTCTCGGGCAAATCCCGTGTGCGTACCCTGACGCCGGAAAGCGCGCGGTCGGAATGGCTGCGCCATGTGCCGGATGATGACATCATAGATGTGACAGTGGCCCATGATGGCCATAGCGCGCTGATCCGCACCCCTTCTGGTAGCGGGCTGGTGTGGTCCTTTGGCGCAGACACTGTGGCCCGTCATTTGCTGGACTTTGACTGGATGGACCATCCGGACGGATTTGAAGTCTTTTTCCACGAATTCGGCACACCCAAAGTCCTTGTCCGCCTAGACGAATTCGAACGCCAGCACTGGCAACTTCTGTTGGAGCCTGCATGACCGATCAAGTTACATTTCCAGACGCCGTGCAATGGGCCATTCCCTTTTTCATTGCCGCCATTCTGGCCGAATTCATATGGATCGCTGTGAAAGGCAAAGGGGGCCGGTACGAGACCCGGGATTCTGTCACTTCGTTGATCATGGGGGCCGGCAATATCGCCTCGGATCTCATGGTGGGGTTCCTGATATGGGCCGGGTTCATGTGGCTTTGGAAAATCACTCCGCTGAATCTGGGCACGTCGATCCCGGTGATTATCCTGTGCTTCGTGCTGGATGATCTCCGGTATTACTGGGTGCACCGTTTCGGTCATCGCATCCGCTGGGTCTGGGCCAGCCATGTGAACCACCACAGTTCGCAGCACTACAACCTGACAACGGCGTTGCGACAGACCTGGACCTATTCATTCACCTTCATGATGGTCGTCCGTTCACCATTGATCCTGCTGGGGTTCCACCCTGCAATGGTGCTGTTCTGCGGCGGTGTGAACCTCGTCTACCAGTTCTGGATTCACACTGAAGCCATCAAGAAAATGCCCCGCTGGTTCGAGGCCGTAATGAACACCCCTAGCCATCACCGCGCCCACCATGGCCGCAACGCACGCTATCTCGATTGCAACTATGCGGGCACCTTCATCATCTGGGACAAACTGTTTGGCACCTTCGTCCCCGAGCAGGAAGACGACAAAGTCGATTATGGTCTGGTTCACAACATCGGCACGTTCAACCCATTGCGGGTCGCCTTCCATGAATGGGTCGGTATCTGGCGTGACGCCACGCAACCGGGGCTGACAGTGCGGCAGCGGCTTGCCTATTGCTTCGCGCCTCCGGGCTACAGCCACGACGGAAGCCGCGACAACTCGGAACAGATCAAAGCCAAGCACATTGCCCGCCATCCCGAAGATCGCGGGTCGCCCGGATTTGAACAATTCGAAACAGAAATGCCCAATTCGCAGGCAAAGCGCGTCTGACGCCTCCACCCAACTTATGTCTGATCTTGAAATGTGATGCGCGCAATCCATATCAACGGGATACGCGAAACACACAGCAGGAGGCAGGACATGACCCGATTTATGACCGCATCGACCATATTGGGTCTGACTGGTTTGCTGGTTGCAATGTTCGCCGCGTTAAGCGGAGCGTTGCCCCTGTTGATTGCAATTGGGTTTTCCATGTTGGCGCTTGGCTTTACCGGAGCCGTAATCGGGGCCGCTGCGTCTCTGGGACGAGCTTGGGAAGCGGCACGATAACGCTGACGCACGGATCATTCCCACCCACCGTTAACTGCAAATTCACGAGTATGCCTTGAAATCGAAACCTGACCTATGGCGGCAGGGATTGGCAGACTCATGCAGGACAAAACACTGGCAGACATGCCCGAGGGGTCGGAAAACCCCCTGAATGCGGCTGTCACTTCGCGCGATGCGACGGCGGTACAAATGGCCTCCGAAGCGATAAAGCACAAACAATGCAAACTGGCTTTCCAACCCGTCATACAGGCCAGTCCTCCGCACGGCGTCGCATTCTATGAGGCGTTCATCAGGGTTCTGGACGAAACAGGCCGGGTAATCCCTGCGCGTGAATTCATGCCGCAACTGGAAAAGACTTCAATCGCTCGTGAAGTGGACTGCGTCGCGCTTGAGATGGGATTGCGCACGCTGACCCGGAATCCCGACATCCGAATGTCGATTAACATGTCCGCACGTTCGATCGGGTATGGGCGATGGTCCCGCGTGATGGAACGGTTTCTCAAGAAGGACGTTAGCATAGGTGAGCGCTTGATTTTGGAAATTTCGGAAAGCTCGGCCATGACCTTGCCTGATCTTGTGGTCGATTTCATGGACCGTATGCAGCCTCGGGGGGTTGCGTTTGCACTGGATGATTTTGGCGCCAGCAATTTCAGCTTTCGCCATTTCCGCGAGTTCCTGTTCGATGCGGCCAAAATAGATGGCCAATTTGTCCGCGGCATCAGCACCAACCCTGACAATCAGGCACTGGTGCGCGCCTTGATCGCCGTCGCGCGTGAGTTTGAAATTCTGGTCACCGCCGAATCGGTAGAAACCAGAGAAGACGCGGAATTCCTTATCGCTAACGGCGTTGACTGCCTTCAGGGTTTTTTGTTCGGCTCGCCTTCGATCAAGTCTCCGTGGAAGGCGGAAAAAACACCTAAAACAGCAAGTTAACCGGGAACAATCCGCCCAAACCCCGCCTGAGACAAGCTGACCATTGCTGCAACTGCAGCATTGCGCTATTCCAAGTGCAGTTGGAGCGGGGGATCACGAGGCGCTCTTTCTGTCAGGGGCCACCCCTGCGACCTGCGCCGTCATGTTTCCCACAGAACCTTGATGGTAAAGGATTGTCTTAATGACCAACATAGTAATTGCATCCGCAGCACGCACAGGCGTCGGCAGCTTCGGCGGATCATTCGCCAACACCCCTGCCCATGACCTCGGTACGGCAGTTCTTGAGGCCGTGGTTGAGCGTGCCGGAATCGAAAAAGGCGAAGTCAGTGAAACCATCATGGGTCAGGTACTGACCGCCGCGCAGGGTCAGAACCCCGCGCGTCAGGCGCATATCAACGCCGGTCTGCCCAAGGAAAGCGCCGCCTGGGGCATCAACCAAGTCTGCGGTTCGGGCCTGCGGGCGGTTGCGCTGGGCGCGCAACACATCCAGTTGGGCGATGCGGATATCGTCGCCGCCGGTGGCCAGGAAAACATGACCCTGTCCCCCCACGCCGCTGCGCTGCGAGCCGGTCACAAGATGGGCGACATGAAATACATCGACACCATGATCCGCGATGGTCTGTGGGATGCGTTCAACGGCTACCACATGGGTCAGACCGCTGAAAACGTGGCCGAGAAATGGCAGATCAGCCGCGATGCGCAGGACGAATTCGCAGTCGCCAGCCAGAACAAAGCCGAGGCCGCGCAAAAGGCCGGCAAGTTCGCTGACGAGATCACGCCCTTTACCATCAAAACCCGCAAGGGCGACATCGTGATGGACAGCGACGAATACATCCGCCACGGCGCAACGATGGAGGCGATGGCCAAGCTGCGCCCCGCGTTCACCAAGGACGGCTCGGTCACGGCGGCGAATGCGTCCGGTCTGAATGACGGTGCGGCGGCGACCCTGCTGATGTCGGCCGAGAATGCGGAAAAACGCGGGATTGAGCCTCTGGCCCGCATCGCATCTTATGCCACCGCGGGTCTGGACCCGTCGATCATGGGCGTCGGCCCGATCTATGCATCGCGCAAGGCGCTGGAAAAAGCCGGCTGGTCGGTCGACGAGCTGGATCTGGTCGAGGCCAACGAAGCCTTCGCCGCACAGGCCTGCGCCGTCAACAAGGACATGGGCTGGGACCCGTCGATCGTGAATGTGAATGGTGGCGCGATTGCCATCGGCCACCCGATCGGTGCCTCGGGCTGCCGGGTTCTGAACACGCTTCTGTTCGAAATGAAGCGCCGCGACGCGAAAAAGGGTCTTGCGACCCTCTGCATCGGCGGCGGCATGGGCGTCGCCCTGTGTGTGGAGCGCGACTAAGTGGCTTGAAACCCGAATACAAAGGGGCGTCCGGTGGGCGCCCTTTTTTGTTACACTGGGGCCTGCCCCACAGATGCGACGATATTACCGTGCGGAACTTCAAAATTCAGAGCGAAATAATATTGCGCAAGATCACCTCTCAAAGTAACAGCATTACCAAGACGACATGAATTGGAGGAGTCCTAAATGGCACGTACAGCACTCGTCACCGGCGGTTCCCGCGGCATCGGCGCAGCAATTTCCAAGGCGCTCAAGGCCGAAGGATACAATGTTGCAGCCACCTATGCCGGCAATGACGAAGCCGCAGCAAAATTCACCGAGGAAACCGGCATCGCCACTTACAAATGGAATGTTGCCGACTATGACGAGTCCAAGGCTGGGATCGAAAAGGTCGAGGCCGAGGTCGGCCCGATCGACATCGTGGTCGCCAACGCAGGCATCACCCGCGATGCGCCGTTCCACAAGATGACCCCGGAACAGTGGCATCAGGTAATCGACACCAACCTGACAGGTGTGTTCAACACCGTGCACCCGGTCTGGCCTGGAATGCGCGAGCGCAAGTTCGGCCGCATCATCGTCATCAGCTCGATCAACGGTCAGAAGGGCCAGTTCGCGCAAGTGAACTATGCCGCGACCAAGGCAGGCGATCTGGGCATCGTGAAATCCCTCGCGCAAGAAGGCGCGCGCGCAGGCATCACCGCGAACGCGATCTGCCCCGGCTACATCGCAACCGAGATGGTCATGGCGGTCCCTGAAAAAGTGCGTGATTCCATCGTTGCGCAAATCCCGGCTGGTCGCCTGGGTGAGCCCGAGGAAATCGCACGCTGCGTTGCGTTCCTGGCGTCGGACGATTCTCAATTCATCAACGGCTCGACCATTTCGGCCAACGGTGCACAGTTTTTCGTCTAATCCGAACACGGAAAACAAAAAAACGGGCCGGTCTTTTCAGACCGGCCCTTCTTTTATCCCGTAAGGACGCGCGCGCTGCGTTCAGCGGGAACCAAAAAGCCAGTCCATGGCCTGCTTAAGCATCTTACCGCGTTCAGCATGGGCCCGCTGAAAGGCGCGGGCGGCTGCGGGGTTTGTTGTCATCTCGATCATGGCAGACATCCTTTCAGTTCAGCTTTATTTGACTTGAGTTGAATATGCGCCTTATCAATGTTGACGACAAACGAGCTTTCTGCGAACTTCAGTTAAGAATTTCTTATGCCATGAGCGACTACCTTCCCCCTCTGACCGCGTTGCGCGCCTTTGATGCCGCCGCGCGCCATATGTCCTTTGCCAAAGCCGCCGAAGAACTGCATGTCACCCCTGCGGCCCTGTCCTTTCAGATCAAGTCGCTTGAGGAACATCTGGGCCGCCCGTTGTTTCGCCGCCTTAACCGAGCCGTCGAACTGACCGAGGCAGGGCGCGCACTGGCACCCGGCGCAGCAGAGGGCTTTGCCGCGTTGCAGGCCGCTTGGCAGGCGGCCCGAAGACAAGGAAACGATACCAGCCTGACCGTGACCGCAGGCCCGGCTTTGACAGCCAAGTGGCTTGCCCCGCGCCTTTATGAATTTGCACGGGCGCATCCTGAGATTGACCTCAAATTCTCGGCCACCTTGCGCAATATGGATCTGGAGCGTGACGACGTAGATGTGGCGATCCGGTTTGGCTATGGCGATGACGAGGGATTATATTCCCTGCCCGTGCGCAAAGAATGGCTGACCCCAGTCATGACACCTGAAATGGCCGAACGCTATGCAACGCCCGACAGCCTGAAAGACGCCCCCCTGATTTTTGACGACTCGATTGCGTTTCTCCAACCGCCCAGTGACTGGCCCACATGGTTTCGGGCGGTCGGCGTAAATTATGCGCCCACACATGGCGCCCATTTTTCGAATGCAGACCACGCGATCGACGCAGCGGTTGCGGGGGTTGGGGTTGTGCTTGGTCGCCGCGCGATGATCATCAAGGACCTGACCGAAGGGCGCTTGGTCGCGCCGTTCAAGACGGCCATCGAAACGCGGGGGCGGTTTCGTTTTTTGTGCCTCCCGGGGGCAGAGAACCGCCCCCAAATCGCCGCCTTCCGGGATTGGTTCATGGACGAGATTGAAAAAACCGCGCATATTTCGGATGAATTCGAAATCATTCCGGTGGAAGAGGTCCCTGCCCTATGACAAGAACCCGTGCGACAGGGATCGGATTTATCGCGGTCCTACTTTGGTCTTTGCTCGCCTTGTTCACGGTAGGATCTGCGCCCACACCACCATTGCTGTTAAACGCCATATGCTTCTCAATCGGCGGCACGCTTGGGTTAATGTGGACCTGGGCCAACGGTGGCCTGTCTCAGCTTCGAAACGTGCGCTGGACAACCTACCTGTTCGGAACGATCGGGCTGTTTGGCTACCACGCGCTGTATTTCTCGGCCTTGCGCATGGCACCTGCGGCCGAGGCTGGCTTAATCGCATATCTCTGGCCCTTGCTGATTGTCCTCTTTTCAGGGCTGTTGCCCGGCGAGAACCTGCGACTGGGGCATCTGTTCGGTGCCTGTCTGGGGTTCGCCGGGGCCGCTGTGATCATTGCCGGGGGCGGAAGTGCAGGATTCCAATCGGATCACCTGCCGGGATACGCCCTGGCCCTGTTATGCGCGCTGACATGGTCCGGCTATTCGGTATTGTCCCGGCGCTTGGGCGACACGCCGACAAGCTCAGTCGCCGTGTTCTGCGTTGCTACGGCCATAGCGTCCGCTTTACTGCACCTGGCCGTTGAAGAGACCGTGTGGCCGGACACAGCGACAAGCTGGGTTTCCGTGCTGGCCTTGGGTCTGGGGCCGGTGGGACTGGCGTTTTATGTCTGGGATATAGGGGTTAAACAAGGCGACATTCAGATTCTGGGAACGGCGTCCTACGCGGCACCCTTGTTGTCTACGCTTATTTTGGTTGTGGCCGGGATCGCGGCCCCCTCGTGGGGATTGGCGATCGCGGCCGTTTTAATTACGAGCGGCGCGACCATCGCGGCCCACGCCAGTATGAGCAGTTAACTGGACAGGCGCTCGATCTCTTCTTTCAGTTTCAGCTTCTGTTTCTTGAGTTGAGCGATATGGAGATCATCGATACCTGGCGAGCGTTGGGCTTGTTCTACTTCGAGACCGAGAGTTTCGTGCTTTTTCTTCAGTTCCGTCAGATGTGCGCTCACGCTCATGGCGATACTCCTTTGTTGGTGTCTCAGGTTTACGTAAGAAGTTGACCACATCGTTTCCAGCCTGTCACGCTGCAGACGCACAGAATCTGTAATAAATCCGACAAATTCGGCTGGTTAATGCCTATCGATCCGGGAAACAGCTCAACGCAGCGCCATCGCGCAACACCGAAGATACGTGCGGCGTATAGCTTTCCCCGTCTTTTTCGTGGCGTTCTCCTGCGTGCAAAATCAGGGGTGCATGCAGTTGGAAAGCTGCGCGCCCCCCCTTTTTTGCCCGCAGAATCACCAGCTCGGTCTTGCGCCCGGACCGGGCTGACAGCGGCACAACTTCGATTGATCCCAGCCGCCCAGAACACGAGGTCAGCATTTCCGGCAACCGATCCGCCTTTTGGATCATGTGTAGGGAACCCTTCGGCGCAAGGCGTTTGGCTGCAGCGTCAAACCAAAGGTCCAGCGGTGTATCTCCGCCCAGTGCGACGCTTCGTCCCTGATCCACGGACGGGCTATGCGCCCCGACACGGTAATAGGGCGGATTGGCGATCACATGATCAAACTGACGCTGTTTCAGGTCCGGCGGCATGGCCGTCAGGTCCGCTTGAATAACTTCCAGCCGTGCGGCGTTTTCAACAGCGTTCCGACGAGCCAGATCAGCATATGGCGCCTGTAATTCCACCCCGACAGCCTGTAACCCCGGCACACGTGCCATCAGCGACAGCACCGCTGCCCCAGCCCCGCAGCCCAACTCCAGCACGCTTTGGCCCTGTTTTGCCGGAACACAAGCGGCCAGCAGGATCGGGTCCACCCCGGCGCGGTATCCGCCACGAGGTTGCCACAGGCGCACACGGCCACCCAGAAAGTCATTCAGGGTCAGGTCATCATCGTCAAACAGGGTCATCGGCCCAACGGAATTTCATTGTCACGCATCACGCGCTCGGCCCGCGTCAGGTCATCGGCCCGGACCATCAGGCGGCGCGGGAAAATTCCTATGCCACCTTCGAGGATGCTCATATTTACGTCCATCTGAAAGCAGTCTATATCCTCGCCTTCAAGAAGGGCGGATGCAAACGCCAGGATCGTTGGATCGGTGCTGCGCAAAAGTTCTTTCATGGGGATGGATGTAAGGGCAAGGTGCGGCAGAAGTCGAGCCTTGTATCAGGAGTGTGATGACGATCAGCACGGTCTCAAAACCGCATGAGCGGCTGGCGGAAATTCTCGCGGGTGAAATGGACGCAGTAAATGAACTGATCCGAACCCGCATGGCGTCCGAGCACGCCCCGCGTATCCCGGAAGTAACGGCGCATCTGGTCGAGGCGGGCGGCAAGCGTTTGCGCCCGATGCTGACCCTGGCCGCAGCGCAACTGTTTGGCTATCAGGGCAGCCACCATGTACGGCTGGCAGCGACTGTTGAATTCATCCATACCGCCACCTTGTTGCACGACGATGTTGTGGACGAAAGCGGCCAGCGACGCGGACGCCCCACCGCAAACCTTTTGTGGGACAACAAATCCAGCGTTTTGGTGGGCGACTACCTGTTCTCGCGCAGCTTTCAGTTGATGGTCGAGACAGGATCGCTGCGCGTGCTAGATATCCTAGCAAACGCATCAGCGACGATTGCCGAAGGTGAAGTCCTGCAAATGACAGCGGCCACCGATCTGGGCACCAACGAAGCGATCTACTTGCAGGTTGTACGGGGCAAAACGGCGGCATTGTTCTCAGCCGCGACCGAAGTCGGCGGTGTCATCGCCGGTGCAGCAGAAGAGCAGGTTCAAGCCCTGTATGACTATGGTGATGCGCTGGGGATCGCCTTTCAGATCGCGGATGACCTGTTGGATTATCAGGGCGACAGCACTGCGACCGGCAAAAACGTCGGTGACGATTTCCGCGAACGCAAACTGACCTTGCCCGTAATCAAGGCCGTCGCGCAAGCAACCCCAGAAGAACACGCATTCTGGGAGCGTACGATTGGCCGTGGCCGTCAGGAAGACGGTGATCTGGACCACGCGCTTGGGTTGATGGCCAAATACGGCACGCTGGACGCCACGCGCTCGGATGCGCTGGGATGGGCGAATAAGGCCAAAGCGTCGCTCGACATTCTACCCGACCATGAAATTCGCACGCTGCTGCGCGATTTGGCGGATTATGTGGTGTCTCGCCTCAATTGAGCTGAACCGCGCGACACCACCAGTCGGGATAGGCTGCGCCAATCTCGTAGGCTGCGTAATGGGCCGCCTTCATACTGGGGTAGAGCGCAAAGCACGTCGACCCTGACCCTGACATCCGAACAAGCAGAGCCTCCTTGGTGGCGGCAAGTTCATCCAGAACCCGACCAACCTCGGGTGCAAGCTCCTTGGTCGGGCCTTCAAGATCGTTTCGTTGATCGCGCAACCATGTGGCACAGTCCTCAGCGGCGGCAAAGATCGGTATATCATCCGGCATGGGGTCGTTGTTGCGGCTATCCAGTGCAGAGAAGACGGCCCCTGTGGGAACCTCAACGCCCGGATTGACCAAAAGGGCTGGCATTTGTGGCAAAACAACCGGTGTCAGCCCATCGCCAATGCCGCGCATTCGGCTGGCCTGCGCAGCCATGCAGACGGGGATATCCGCGCCAAGTGACAAAGCGATCTCATCTGGAATGCTGCCGCCCTGATCGCCAACCATGCGCAAAGTGGCCGCGGCATCGGACGATCCCCCACCGATCCCGCCACCGTGCGGCAGCACTTTGTTCAGGTCGATATGCCCTGCCCAACCTGCGGCTTTGGCCGCTTTCCAAACCAGATTACGGTCATCCGCAGGAACGCCTGCCGCATGCTCACCTGTAACCGTGATCGACAGGTGATCTCCGCGCGTGAAGCGCAGCGTGTCACCCACATCCGCAAATACCACCAGTGAATCCAGCAGGTGATACCCGTCGGCCCGTCGACCGGTCACATGCAGAGTCAGGTTGATCTTGGCGGGCGCGAAAGCCTCAGCCTTCATTTGCGACCTTCAATGGGTCTGCACCTTCTTCGGCCAGAACTGCATCCAGCCCGATCTCGAGCTTGCGGCGAATTCTGTCCGGGTCGGCTTCGCCGTCCGTGTCATCGGGGTCGATGAAGGATAAGGCACGTTTCCATTGGAACTCGGCCTCGCGCGCGCGTCCGACCGCCCAATAGACATCCCCCAGATGGTCGTTCACCACGGGATCGACCGGCATCAGCTCAACTGCGCGCTCCATATGCTCAACCGCTTCGTCATAGCGTCCGAGACGGAACAGAACCCAACCCAAGCTATCCACAATGTAGCCGCTGTCAGGCCGCGCGGTGACAGCGCGTTCGATCATGTTCAATGCTTCGTCCAGCTTCTCGCGCCGCTCAACCAGCGAATACCCCAGATAGTTCAACACCTGCGGCTGATCCGGGTTCAGTTCCAGCGCCTGCCGGAAATCGGCCTCGGCCTGATCCCAGTTCTTGAGCCGCTCGTGCGAGATGCCGCGCGCGTAATACAGGAACCAGTTTCCCCCGACACCGCCTTCAATCAGTTCGATGGCCTTGTCATAGGTTTCCACCGCATCAGCATAGTTCTCCTGCCGTCGCTGAAGATCGGCCAACGCAACATGAACGCTGGGCAGGTTCGAATTTTGGGTGGCAAGGGTCTGCAAGACTTCGGCGGCCGCATCGGTTTTACCTGCGCGGCCAAGCACCTCGGCGCGGCCCAACTCGGCTGCGTGATAATCGCTGCTTTCGGCAGGCACTTTGCGATATGCCTCAACTGCCAGATCATATTGCTCGAGCTCGTCCAGCAACTCAGCGCTCAGCAAAATTGCGTCAACGTGGTCAGGCCGTAAGAAAGCTGCGGTTTGTGCGTAAAGCAGAACGTAGTTCTCCGCCGCCTCGGTGCTGAGCGCAGCCCCCACGGAAAAGAACACTTCTGCCATGCCGTCCTGCGCCGTTCGCACATGCGTGAAGGGCAGGGTTTCTTCCGCTGTCAGGCGCGCCTCATAGCTTTCGATGGATGGGTCGCTGCCAGCGGCAAACACGTCATCCAGAAAGGCCAGCGCATCCTGGTTGCGATCAAGCTGTGACAGCACCTCAACCCGTGCCAGTGCCGCACGGCGCGTGAATTTAGCAACCGCCCCTTCGTCGGCTGCAAAAATCGCTTCGGCCCCTTCGAAATCCCCGACCGAGGCCAATGCCAGCGCCTTGTGGTAAAGCGCGAATTCCCGCAGTCCTTCCTGTGTCGCCACCTGATCGAACTGATCCATCGCTTTGGTCATGGACCCCTGACCAATGTGGGCCCATCCCAGCATCAAACCGTCGACCAACGGTCCGACGCCCTGCGTTTCGGGTTCAAGCGCCAACAACTCGTCCAGCTTGTCATCCGCAACAAGGTTAGCGGCGATAACCATCCGAGCCGCCTGACTGGGAAGGTCCATTTCAACAACTGTGCGGGCCACAGGCTGAGCGCGCTGCAACTCGCCCAGCGACAGCCTGGCAACAACGACGCTTTCCAGCAGCTTGTGGTTTTCGGGGTCAGCGCGCAGGGCCTGAGCAAAGTAACGCTCGGCTGCGGTATAATCGTTCTGGAAAATCGCCTGACGCCCGGCCAAATATGGCCCGGACCCGGTATCCGAAAAAGCCGGAAACGTGACTGACGAAGAAAGCAGCGCAACCAGCGCTGCGCGACGGAGGAGGGAAGCCACCAAAATCCTGCCTTGCTATTGTTTACTGACCAACAAGCTAGGACTTTGGCAGGTAAGAGGCAATGGCAGAGCCTTCACGACCCTGCCAGTGCCCGTCTTTTCGCTTACATGTTGGGATAGTTTGGCCCGTCACCGCCCTGTGGCGTGGTCCAGGTGATGTTCTGGCTGGGATCCTTGATATCGCAGGTCTTGCAGTGAACACAGTTCTGGAAGTTGATGACGAATCGCGGTCCGTTCTCATCCTCGACCATCTCGTACACGCCTGCCGGGCAATAGCGTTGCGCCGGTTCGTCGAACTTGGGCAGGTTGACATTGACCGGAATCGCCGGATCGGACAGCCGCAAGTGGCAGGGCTGACTTTCCTCATGATTGGTCATTGCAAACGAGACATTGGTCAAACGGTCGAACGACAGCACGCCATCGGGTTTGGGATAGTCGATGGGCGTGTGCTTGCTGGCCTCTTCGGTTGCTTCGGCATCGTTCTTGCCGTGACCCAAAGTGCCAAACAACGAAAAGCCCAGCGTGTTGGTCCACATGTCCAGACCACCAAAGGCAAGAGACGCCGTCAGGCCCCATTTCGACCACATCGGTTTGACGTTGCGCACCTTCTTCAGGTCGCTGCCGATGGCACCGTCGCGCACGTCGGCCTCGTAAACAGTCAGCTCATCGCCTGCACGGTCGGCCTTGATCGCGTCAAACGCGGCCTCGGCTGCGGCTTTACCCGACAGCATCGCATTGTGGTTACCTTTGATGCGCGGCACGTTGACCATACCCGCCGAACAGCCCAGAAGCGCCACGCCCGGCGCGACCAGTTTCGGCATCGACTGATAGCCGCCTTCGGTGATCGCACGCGCACCGTAAGCCACGCGCTTGCCGCCTTTCAGCAACTCGGCCACCATCGGGTGATGCTTGAAACGCTGGAATTCCATGTAGGGATACAGGTGCGGGTTCTTGTAGTTCAAGTGGACCACAAAACCGACGTAGACCTGATTGTTTTCCAGGTGATAGATGAACGACCCGCCGCCTGCGTTGCTGCCCAGGGGCCAGCCCATCGTGTGCGTGACCGAGCCTTCCTTGTGCTTGGCCGGGTCGATCTCCCAGATTTCTTTCATGCCGACGCCGTATTTCTGCGGCTCTTTCCCGGCTTGCAGATCGTACTTGGCGATGACTTCCTTGGACAGCGACCCGCGCACGCCTTCCGACAGGAAGACGTATTTGCCGTGCAGTTCCATCCCCGGCTCGGTGTTGGGGCCATATGAGCCATCGGCTTCCAGACCAAAGACACCGGCGACCACGCCTTTGACTTCGCCGTTCTCGCCGTAAACCAGCTCGGAACACGCCATGCCGGGGAAGATTTCCACGCCCAGCTCTTCGGCCTGTTCAGCCATCCAGCGGCAGACATTGCCCATCGACACAATGTAATTGCCGTGGTTGTTCATCAGTGGCGGCATCGGCCAGTTGGGGATGCGGATCTGTCCCGCCTCACCCAGCATATAGAAGTTGTCCTCTTCGACCGGCGTTTTCAGCGGCGCGCCTTTTTCTTTCCAGTCTGGGATCAGCGCATCAAGGCCACACGGGTCAAGAACCGCACCCGATAGGATATGCGCGCCCACTTCCGAGCCCTTTTCCAGAACCACAACGTTCAGGTCCGCATCCAACTGTTTCAGACGGATGGCCGCCGACAGGCCCGCGGGGCCTGCACCCACGATCACCACATCGTATTCCATCGCTTCGCGTTCAATCTCGGCCATCGCGGGCTCCTTAGCTAACTTTCCGAATTGGCGCTTTCACTGCGTGGTCTGCGCAATTTTGTTTCACGGGTGATTACATGGTCACAAAGACCTTGGTCAATCAAAACACGGCGTAACATTGCTGCAATGCGGCAGTTATGCCTCGGGAGAGTCCCCCATCAGATACCTGGGACCGCTACCATAGGACTTGGCACGGTCATCCGGGTTGTAAAGCGCGCATTTCGGCAGGCTTAGGCACCCGCAACCAATACAGCCGTCCAGATTGTCGCGCAGTCGTGTCAGTGTCTCGATTCGCTGATCCAGATGGGTCCGCAACCCGACACTGATTTTCTGCCAATCCTTTGGGGTCGGGGTCCGATTGCCCGGCAAGCCTGACAACACTTCACGGATTTCGGGCAAGGTCAGGCCGAACTGTTGCGCGATCATGACAAAGCTCAGCCGACGAATATCGGCGCGTTGATACCGTCGCTGCCCGCCCGCATTCCGCCAAGGCGCGATCAGGCCCTGCGCCTCGTAATATCGAATGGCCGAAACTGCCAACCCCGTACGCCGTGCAAGAGCGCCAATTGCAAGCCCCTCAGATACCGCCATTTTACCCTCATAAATATCTTGACCTAAAGTTAGGTTTAGAAATTACGGTGAGTCGGGACAAGCTTCAAACTTAAAAAGGAGTTCCCATGATGGCGACGCTTGAACACACAAACTTCACGGTCCGCGACCCTCAGGCTTCGGCCAAGTGGATGCACCGGGTCTTTGGCTGGAAAACCCGCTGGGAAGGACCGGCGATCGCGGGCGGATATACGGTCCATGTGGGCAGCCCGCACACCTATCTGGCACTTTACGCACCCAGCGATCCCAAACCATCAGGCGAAAGCAGCTATGACATCATTGGCGGGCTTAATCATGTTGGTGTTCTGGTCGAAGATATCGACGAAACCGAAGCCCGGGTTGTCAAAGCCGGGTTCACGCCAAAGTCGCACGCGGACTACGAACCCGGTAAACGGTTCTACTTTGATGACGAAAACGGCATAGAATTCGAAGTCATTAGCTACGACTAGGCTGTAATCCGCAGGTTGGGCGGCTTCGCCCCCTTGCATTTCCCGCGCCATTTGGGTCAGGTATTTGACGACCCATCAATTCGCCCCGACGCTTGTCTCATGCGGCGGGGCGAAACAATTTTATGCGTGGACGAAAAGAACATGGAAAAAATTCCGATGACGCCCGCGGGCAATGCCGCGCTCGAGGCGGAACTGAAAAACCTCAAGTCGGTCGAGCGTCCGGCGATCATCGAAGCCATCGCCACGGCCCGCGAGCTTGGCGATCTGAAGGAAAACGCCGAATACCATTCGGCCCGTGAAAAGCAGGGCTTTATCGAAGGCCGCATCAAAGAGCTGGAAAGCATCCTGTCGCTGGCAGATGTGATAGACCCTGCCAAGTTGTCGGGCGCGATCAAGTTCGGTGCAAAGGTCACGCTTGTCGACGAAGACACGGATGAGGAAAAGACCTGGCAGATCGTGGGTGAGTATGAGGCCAATATTGAAAACGGCCTGCTCAACATCAAATCCCCCATCGCCCGCGCCCTGATCGGCAAGGACGAGGGGGACAGCGTCGAAGTCCGCACCCCCGGCGGTGTGCGCTCTTATGAGATTTTGAACATAGAATACGCCTGACCGGAGCGGGAACCATGTCCGAGCCCACGCCAGAGCAGGAAGACGAGCGGCCGACCGCACTGGGCATATATGACAAGCCTGCAACGCCGTCAGTGACCGAAATCGAGATTGTCGCGATCGCGCTCAGTGTGATCTGGCTGATCGTGTCGGTCGTGTTTCTGGTCCTGCCCGGCAAGGTGGAAGGCGGCAGCTTTGTCGTTACCTTGCTGGCTGTCTTCATGCCCGTCGCGATGATCTGGGTTGCGGCCACGTCGATGCGTGCCAGCCGGGTCATGCGCGAGGAAAGCGCCCGGCTGCAAACCGCCATTGACGCGATCCGGCAAGCTTACGTGGTACAACAACAGCGCGCCGCCAGCGGGTACGAACCCGCCGTTACCAAGAAACTGGATGAAATCGCTCAGACCGCAAAAAAGACCGAAAGCGCACTGGCAACTTTTTCGACCCAGCGTACCGAACCCGCGCGCAGCACGATCAAAAGCGGGGCTGGGGACCAAACCTCGCTGGAGCTGGGCACGCAGGCCGACGACATTGCCCCGCGGCTGAGCACGGATGTCTTTATTCGCGCGCTGAATTTCCCCGAGACACAGGAAGACACCGAAGGCTTCGACGCCCTTCGGCTGGCCCTGAAGGATCGGAAAACGGCGCAGTTGGTGCAGGCGTCACAGGATGTTCTGACCCTGCTCAGTCAGGAAGGCATCTATATGGACGACCTGCGCCCCGACATGGCGCGACCAGAGGTCTGGCGACAGTTCGCCCAAGGCGCGCGCGGTCGCGCGGTTGCGGTATTGGGCGGAATCCGCGACCGATCGTCCCTTGCACTGACAGCTGCACGCATGAAGCAGGACCCGATCTTTCGGGATGCGGCACATCATTTCCTGCGTCGGTTCGATCACATGATTGTCGAGTTTGAACCGGATGCCAGCGATGCCGATCTGACCGCGCTTGGCGATACGCGAACCGCGCGGGCTTTCATGCTTTTGGGGCGTGTGGCCGGTACGTTCGACTAAAGCCCAAAACTGCCATAGGGAATAAACCGCACGGTGTCGCCCGTCTGAATGTGGCGGGCACCATCCTCGATCTCGACCAGACCTTCCGCCCAGCTCAGCCCGCTGATCCGACCGGACCCCTCCGACGCAAAAACTTCAACCCGACCTTCGCGGACGCGACCACGCAGGTATTCGCGTCGTCCGGGTTTCTTGTGTTTTTCAAACGCGGCAGGAAGGTCAAAGCCCTGCGGCGTCGACCAACCCTCTCCCGCCAAAAGACCAAGCGCTGGACGTGCAAAAATCAGCGTGCAGACCAGCGCCGCCACGGGATTACCCGGCAGGCCGAAAACAGGGGTTTCCCTCCACATCCCAAGCGCCAAAGGGCGGCCCGGTTTCAAGGCAATCCGCCATTCCTGCATCGCACCGGCCTGTTTTAACAAGGCTGACACGTGATCTTCATCCCCCGCCGACGCTCCGCCGCTTGTTAGGATCACATCCGATTGCCCGGCTGCAAGATCCAACCTGTCCCTTAGGATCGTACGGTCATCGGGGACACGCCCCAGATCAACGGCTTCGAAGCCCATTTTCCCGATCATCGACAACAGCATCGGACGGTTGGCGTCGAATATCTGACCCGGCCCAGCAATGTCACCGGGTTCAACCAGCTCATCGCCTGTCGACAGAACGGCAACACGCAACCTGCGGCGGACCGGCACCTCGGCAATCCCTATCGCCGAAAGAAGCGCAAGGTCTGCCGAGTTTAGCCGTCGCCCGGCGCGCAAAACCGTATCGCCTTCGGTCACGTCCTCTCCGGCGCGGCGTGCGTTTGCGCCTTTCCTGAGCGGGCCGTGAAAAGCGATATGGCCATCCTTGACGGTGACGTCTTCCTCGAGAACGACGGTGTCCACGCCCTCGGGCAAGGCGGCGCCCGTCAAAACGCGCAGGGCCTGGCCCAAGGCCACCTGCCCCTCAAAGGGTATCCCCGCTGCTGCACGTCCATCGTGCAGGGGCATCACCTGCGGCCCTTCCGGGGCAGGGCCGGAAAACCCGTACCCGTCAACGGCGGAATTCGGCTGCGGTGGGTTCGAACGCAGGGCCCGTATGTCCTCAGCCAGAATTCGCCCCTCGGAGTCCGAGACCGGAGTCGTCTCAGGCCCAGTCACACCTGTCAGCCTGTCCTGCAACAGAGCCAGGGCATCATCCACCGGTGTCCAGCTCACCCCGGCGGGCAGCGCAAAACAATCGTTGCTCAATGGGGGCGGTGCGATGTTCGGTTTGCTCATAACCCGACTTCCTGCAGGATAAAATCTGCGATGGCCTTTGTGTCGTTCAGGTCGAAAACGGGCACATTCAGGTCCATCAGTGTATCGCTGGCCACGGCGCGTATCGTGTCATTCTCCTCCGCCAACAAGCTATTACCGGGCTCGGCCCTGAAAGCTTCGATCTTGGGATGGGCTTCACGTTTGAAACCTTCGATCAGAACCAGATCAACCGGGGTCAGTCGGGCCAGAAGGCTTTTCAAGGACGGCTCGGGCGCTCCGCGCAATTCCTGCATGATGGCGATCCGTTGGCCCGAAGCCAGCAAAACCTCATTGGCCCCGGCGGTACGATGGCGATAGCTGTCGGTGCCCTTCTGATCGACATCTACACTGTGGTGCGCGTGTTTGACGGTGGACACGGAAAATCCGCGCCCGCTGATTTCCGCCACCAGACGTTCCATCAACCCGGTTTTGCCTGCGTTCTTCCAGCCGGTGACGCCATAAACTCTCATGCCTGCGCCAACAATTTCTGCGCCCGGTCCAGATCATCCGGCGTGTTGACGTTGAAGAAAGGATCAAACGGATCAACAGGAAACAGCGCCTCGCGCCCCGCATGTTGATCCGTCCACAGGACGACTTTGCGCAAACCCCCCTGCAAAGCCGCGCGCAGGTCGTCACGCAACGCCACGGGCCACAGTCCAAATGTCGGATGCCGGTTGATCTTTTTGCCACCCCCGGATTTCAGGGTCTCATCCCCTGTGCGCGGTGTGGTTGCAAGAACCAGCGGGTTGGCCTGCCCTTCTGCTGCGGCAGTTAGGCGCGCAACCAGATCGCGCGGAAAGAACGGCGTATCGGCGGCGGCAGTAACGATACATTCGGCACCCTGTTCAGCCGCCCAGTCGAGCCCGGCCAGAACGCCCGCGAGCGGGCCTGCAAACCCTTCGATCGTGTCGGGAACAATCGGCAGGTCGTACCCACCAAACCGGGTCGGATCGCCATTCGCGTTCAGCGCCAGATCAGCCACCTGCGGGCGCAACCGGCCAATCACGTGGTCCAGCAAGCTTTTGTCGCCAATTTTCAGCAGGCCCTTGTCTCCACCCCCTATCCGGGTGGCCAGACCGCCTGCAAGGATAACGCCGAGAGGTTTGTTCATTCCTGTACCTGATTGGGATCAGTCGCTTACAACCTTGTAAATCGAACTCAGTTCAATTGGAACGCGGTTGGATAAAGGTTGTGCAATACAAATAACCACATAATCAACGTTCCCACCGACAAAAACGACGTTGCGGAAACGATGTGCGCGGCCAGTTGCGGTTCCTGATCATAGTGCTTGGCAAGCAGAAAGATGTTCTTGGCGGTCGGAACCGCCGCTGAAACCGTTGCGGCGATTGTCCAAAGTGGGTCCAGACCAATCAGATGCGCCGCCAGAAGCACCAGCCCGGGCGCAGCGATCAGCTTGACCAGTGTCAGAAGCAGGATCAAAGGCCCCGTTTGAATAATCGTCCGCACGCTGGTCGTGAAGCCGATTGCGAACAGCGCAACCGCGGCCAAAGCTTGGCTCAGAAGTTCAAGGTAACCGGATACCGAATCCGAAAACCCGATCCCGGTGAAGGAATACGCGACCCCCAGCAATGTGGCCGCGATGATCGGATTTTTCAGCACGTTCAGGAAAATCCTGTAGATTGGTGTCTTGGCGCTGGCCTTATGTCCAGCCGAGCTTTCCAACACGGTCGTCATGACCAAAAGCATCAAGGCGACAACCAGATTCGCCAACACAGCCGGTAGCGCACCCTTGGCTCCGAAAATCGCGTGTAGAACGGGCAACGCAACTAAAGCCGTGTTCGAGGCAACCCCGGCAAAGGCCGCGACGGTGGCAGAACCGGTCTCAAATCCCGTGAAACTTTTCAAACCTGCGAAAAGCAGCACAAACAAAAGCAGCAACGTCCCGCCGTAAGACAGATAGAACCCATAATTAAGAAGATTTTGGAACTCTTCCTGCCCGATCAGATAGAACATGATGGCCGGGATCAGGACATAAACCGCAAACTGGACCAGCGCGTCAGACGTGTCCTGGCCCAAAAGGTTCGTCCAGGAAAACACGTATCCGGTCAGGATTACCGCGAAAACCGGCGCGATAAGATTAATCAGCTCCATGTTGCCATCAGGCGGGAATTCACCTGCACTCCTGTTTGCTATACCCCATATTAGGGCATACCTGTCGGAATTCGCAGCATTATTTATAAAGTGCCATTTCTAGCCCAGTGCGCTTTTCCGTTTGTGCTTTTTCTCTTCAACCGGAACGGTTGCCGGGTCCACGTCCCGCACCAGCCGATTTTCACCTGCCAGACACACGAAACGCTGCCCGCGCATCCGACCGATCAGCGTCAATCCAACCTCGCGCGCGATCTCAACGCCCCAGGCAGTGAAACCCGAACGGGATGCCAGAACAGGAATACCCATCATCGCCGTCTTGATCACCATTTCCGAGGTCAAACGACCGGTGGTGTACAGGATCTTGTCCTCTGCCGCTTCGCCCTCGGACAGCATCCAACCGGCGATCTTGTCGACCGCGTTGTGCCGACCCACGTCCTCCATATAAACCAACGGGCGGTCTTCCCGGCACAACACCGTGCCATGGATCGCACCCGCCTCAAGATAGAGCGAGGGTGTGCGGTTGATCTTGGCCGCCAGATCATAAAGCCACGATGTGCGCACGGTGACCTGAGGCAAGCGCACGTCTTCGAGACCCTCCATCATATCCCCAAAGACGGTTCCAACGGCGCAGCCACTGGTACGGGTCTTTTTCTTGAGCTTATCCTCATAAGACGTCTCGCGCGCCGTGCGGACAACGACGGTTTCCAGATCTTCATCGAAATCGACACGGGTAATCTGGTCGTCAGGCAGCAGCATGCCCTGATTGCGTAGAAAACCCAGCGCCAGATATTCGGGGTAATCGCCAATTGTCATCGCGGTCACGATCTCTTGCGAGTTCAGGAAAATCGTCAAAGGACGTTCTTCCACCACTGAAATCTGGCTGGCCTCGCCATTCTGATCCACACCTTCGACGGCACGTGTCAGGCGGGCCGCCCTGGGGTCGGGGGCGATGATGTAGTCTGACAGGTTCTGTTCCGTGGCCAATTGCAACCCTTTCCCAAGACCGCTACTGCTGCGATCAACACCATAGGATTTAGCCATGGCAGACACCACATCCAAGTCATACTTCTGGAAAGGGTTTCGGGACGGGACCCCGTTTATCTTTGTTGCGATCCCGTTCGGCACACTGTTCGGCGTGTTTGCGACCGAAGCAGGCTTGAACATCGTCCAGACGATGGCTTTCACCTCAACCGTTTTTGCCGGGGCCGCCCAGTTTGCCGCCCTGCAACTGCTGCAAGATCAGACCCCGACCGCGATCATTCTGGTATCCGCCTTGGCGGTGAACCTGCGCATGGCGATGTACTCGGCCTCATTGACGCCGTTTCTGGGCGCGGCCCCGATGTGGCAGCGTGCTTGCGCGGCCTATCTAACTGTCGACCAATCCTATGCCAGTTCGATCGTTCAGTTCGAGAAAGAGCCAAACATGACCGTCCCGCAACGGATGGCCTATTTCGTCGGCTCGGTCACGCCGATCACACCTCTTTGGATACTGGCAACCTACCTCGGCGCGGTTCTAGGTACGCGTATTCCGGAAAGTTGGGCACTGGATTTTGCCCTGCCGATCACATTTCTGGCGATGATCGGCCCAATGATGCGCACCCTGCCTCATGTGGCGGCGGCACTTGTTGCGATCATTGTGTCCCTGCTGACGGTGGCGATTCCGTTCAATCTGGGCCTGCTGATCGCCGGGTGCGCCGGCATGATCGCAGGCGCGCAGGCCGAATTGATGGCCGAACGCAGAAAGGCCGCCGCATGACACAGCCTGATCCTGTCACTATCTGGACCATCATCATCGGGCTTGCCATCGGCAGCTATGCCCTGCGCTTTGTCTTTATCGGCCTGGTCGGAGATCGCCCGATGCCGCCATGGTTGCTGCGCCATCTGCGCTATACGGCCGTGGCAATCATTCCTGCGCTGATCGCGCCGTTGGTCGTCTGGCCCACGGCAACAGGCGGTCAACCCGACGCACCGCGCATGGCAGCGGCGGCTGTGGCCATAACTGTCGGACTATTCACCAAGAACGTGATCGCGGCCATCTTCAGCGGGGCCGCAACGCTTTACGGGCTGCTCTACCTACTGGGCTGAGTCAGCCTCCAACTGGTTCAGTTGCGCATTATTAAAGGCGAGACCGGTTTGAAGATCGGCGTCGTCATTCTCTCGGTACTCGGCGGTTTGAACACCCGGTAACTGCGCAAATTGCTCCGACAGCTTGACGGGATAGAACGTGGTTTCGATCTGCTCGAACCCCGGCACTTGCTGCAGCAACTGGGCGGTCGAATTGGCACAGAATGCACCTGCAACCGGCCCCGATTGCTTGGCAAGCTGCAGGGCAATCTCGGCCTGCTGGGGGGTTACTTCGACGGTTTGAATGCGCGCATAATGCGTTTCGCGCGCGTGGCTGCTGCGATAAGCGCGTTCCACATTCGGGGTAATGCCGTAAAGGACGTCATCCTTGATCGGCACCACATCCGCCCTGAATGATCCGGCGGGGTCAAAGATTACCCGCTCGCTGCCACTGATCATCAGCGACGTATGGGCACCCGAACCCGTCCGGGTGCTGATCATTGTATAAAGGGTCAGGGTCGACGGCCCCGGATCACGATAGGACCGCGCCGAAATTTCAGCCAAATCCGCCTGCGGACGCTGTGACCCAGCGCAACCCGCAAGTGTCACAGCCAGCAGGCAGGCAATCAAAACCCTGATCACGGCCAACCCCGTTTTTCGGATTTAAGCGGCAAAGACCGCCAGGAAAAGGCAGAGGAAGGCGATGGCAACCACACACCATGTGGTCGCTTTGATGAACCCGTTGAAGGTTTTGGTTTGGACGGTGATGTCCATTTCGCCGTGCTTGTGTTCAGCCATGATTGTCAGAATCCCAATTCGCGTGTTTGAGATGTTGGATAATCGAAAATCCCGGGCCTGTCACCACGTCATTCGCGCGCAGGGGTCAGGGGTGGAAACACCGAACATCCCGGATAGCCGAACCCCCAGCGCCACGGAAGCCCGGAACACGGAGCTCCGCCAAATCGGACGGCTGCGTGCATTGCCTCGGCGGTCACGGAGTGCGCTAGGCGAATCTGATCCGGCGTCATGTCATAGCGCTGTGCGTAGCCATCGGCGTGGTCTTCTCCGTGCTGTTTGACACAGGCGCGCAAGGCGCTGTCCGCTGCCACGCGGGCCGCGAAACTGTCCTCGGCCGTAAGCGCGCCACCGGCATTATGATAGGCGCGGTCATGGGTGACGCAGCATCCCTCCCACGGCGGGTGGGCTTCGTAGAGCGCGCTGAACTTGGGAAATGTATCCGCAACAAAACGCCAGCTTGCCGACAGGCCGCCCGAACAGCCATCTGTTTCAAACGGCGTCAAGGCGGCCTCGTCCAATTGCGCGGCCAAGGCGCGATGCGCGGGCATTTCGATGCTGCGCAGGACATCCTGCGAATGCGCAGGTGATGCGATCAGCCCCACCGCAAAAATCAGGTTACGGGCTGTCATCTCGCATCGCCTCTGTGTCTATTGACAGACCAAACGCGTAGGCCAGCCACAGCACCAACCGCTCACCCGGCCCCATTTCGGCACGTGCGCGCAGAACTTCGTTTGCCATAGCGGGGCGGTCTGTGATCAGCCCGTCCACGCCCATCGACGCCATCGCAGACATCTGCAGCGGATCATTGACCGTCCAGACATAGATGTCCTTGCCCGCCGCCTGAACCGAACGCACCAGCCCCGGCGTGGCCATCGCAGCATTTACAGCGACAAAATCCCCTTCAAGCCCTGACAGATCACCGATTGCGGTGGCCGCAAGAACCCCGGCGCGCCAGTCCGGGCGCAATTTCTTCATCTTTTGCACGGCCGGATACTTCAGCGACATCGTGGCGATGTCGTCCTGCATATCGAATTCCTCGACCAAGGCCGCCACGCGGTTTTCCAGATCAACGTCGTGACCATAGTATTTCAATTCGATGATGACCTTGGACTTGCCCTTGGCCGCCGCCAGCACGTCGCGCAGGGTCGGGGTGCGTTCTTCCGCGTATTCGGGGTCAAACCAACTGCCGATGTCGATCTCGGCCACCTCTTCCATGGTCACATCCCAAACCTTGGTGGGGACGCCCGCCAGTTTCATGAAATCGCTGTCATGAGCAACGATCACCACATCATCCGCAGTTTCCTGCACGTCGATCTCGACCCAGTCGGCGCCGTCCTCGATCGCCTTCAGGACAGCCGCCATCGTGTTTTCCGGCCGCAAGGCCGCGGCCCCGCGGTGGCCAATGACCTCGGCCCGGTCGGAGGCCTGTACCTGTTCCAACAGATGCTGACCAAACCACAGACCGATCAGCACCGCGACCACAGCGCCGCCGACTGCGGTGAACAACGGCACCCGCAGGCTGCCGGGTTCGGGGTGTGGAGGCTCATCCGTCCTGATTTCAAAGAACCTGTCCAGAACCACGGCCAATGCGCCCAGCGCGGTCGCTGCCAAAACCAGCCCCGCCAGCGACCATAACCCGGCAATCAAAAGGCTGTAGGTCAATGCCAGGCGCAGGTTCGAGCTGTCCTGAAGTGGCACGATGGCGAACAGCACCCCGGCAACCCATGCAATCAGCGTCGCAATCAGCAGCCGCACTATCAGCCACACCGCAAGTTCGATCTTTAGCTGCCCCCGTTTCCCTTCCATCCTTTCGGTGCTGAGGGCGAAGGTCTCAGCCGGGCGCACCTGTTCGAACAGAACCAGATGCAACGACAGCGCCCATCCCGACAATCTACGGATCAGAACCCAGGCCATGACCAGCAAAACAGCCCCGATCAGAACCACGGCCACCCAAAAAGAGGGCGGTTTGAAAGTCAGGTAATAGTTGATGTCATATTCCGTCAGTGTCCACCAAGCGATCAGGGCAGACATCGCAGCGAAGGGCAAAACCAACAGCAAGACCCGCAGAACAAACCGCACCGCGAAGCCAAACAGCGCTGGAAGGCTCGACAAAATCAGGCCGATGGCAGCGCTTCCTGCGCGCCATGGGTCAGATTCCCCCATCCGCAGCGATCCCGTCATGACAGAAAATACGAACACTTCGGCCAGCAGAAACAGGCTCAGAACGGCGACAGCGACCAAAAAACCGGCCGGAGATAGGACAAAGGCCGCGATGTCCTGATCCGTCAGCGCCGTCTGGCTGGACAGTGAAACTGCAAGGTTCGCGGCAATCGCCAGCCCCGGTGTGATAAGCGCGATCAAAAGCAGACGCACCACGAAATAGATCGGAACAAACACGCGGCGGCGCGCCCATGCGCCTTTGTAGGCATTTGTAACGGCTGAGAAACTTGTCACCTGACGCCCCCCTGAATGATCCCTTCATTCAAGGCCGCGCCGTCACGAATTGCAAGTCAGGCGATCAGCTTTCTTCCAGATTAGCCGCCAGCCGGAACCCGATGCGATTTGCGGGTTTGTCTTCGATCGATTTCGGCAGGGCGCGCAGCATCACGTTCAATTGGCTCACATGCTGCACAAGCTGGGTTCGCGCACCAGTCGCGTCCGAACCGTAGAAAGTGATGACATCGGGGTCAAAATACCCCATCCCTTCGATCCGCATTACACCCGCATCGCCGCCGGTAAAGCCCATCGCGATCTCGTGGTCGCTGTCCAATGTCTGCTCAAAGTTCTGGATGTACAGGATCAGACGCTCATAGGCCCATTGCGCAGGGCTTTTGGTTTCTACGGGCGTCTTCAACGGGTCGGGCAGGTCTTTTGCACCGGATTTCGCATCGGGGTTGGAATGAACCTCGTAACATCGGGGAAGGGCCGCGGATTCTGCTGCCTCGGCCGAGGTTTCGATCTTGTCCATACCTTTACCCTTTGCGCTGAAACTCCCACGCCCCGTCCGCGCGGAGCGTCCGGGTGACAGCACCAATGTGGTAAAGATGGTTGAGATGTGCAACCGACTCAACCAAAGCCAGCCCGTACTCACCCTCGGAAATCTTGCGTTTGAACAGCGGAAGGAAACAGTCGGCGGCGGTTCTGGGCGTGTCCAGATAGTCGCGCAGGCGATCCAGTGCACTGTGGTGGTTTTCGATCAACTGCTTCATCCGTAGTGGCAAACCGGTAAATGGCAGCTTATGCCCACCCAGCGCCAGTTGGTCAGGCCGGGCCAGACCTTGCAGACGCTCGCACGCCTCCAGCCATTCAGCGACCGGGTCCGCCATCGGTTCGGTGACAAAGACGCCAAGGTTGGGACTGATCGAACTGAGAATCTGATCACCCGTAATCACCAGATTGTCGTCGCGGCTCCAGAATGTGGCATGTTCGGGTGCGTGGCCATTGCCCATATGCACGACCCAGTCGCGACCACCCATGCGGATCACGCCATCCTGCTTGATCCGGGTAAAGCCCAACGGCATCGGATAAACCGTGTCGCAATAGTTAAAGGGCCGCTCGGTCAAGCGCTTGGCCAGAATGTCCGGCGCCATGCCAGCGCTGCGATAATAGTCCAGCGTTTCCTGCGGCCAGTTTTCCTGCACATCCAGCGTCAGCATTCGCGCGAACAACCAAGCCGTGCGGGTCGTGATCAGTTCCGCGCCGTGTTCGGATTGGAACCAACCTGCATTGCCGATGTGATCCGGATGATGGTGGGTGACCACCACGCGTTTGACCGGCTTACCCGCCAAGGGGCCAGCCATCAGGGTTTCCCAGATGGCACGGGTCTTATTCGACGAGAATCCGGTGTCGATCAGCGTCCATCCATCACCGTCATCCAACGCATAGACATTGACATGATCCAGCGCCATGGGCAGCGGTAACCGCATCCACAGAATACCTTCGGCGACCTCGATCGCTTGGCCCGTAGCCGGAGGCTCGGGCCATGGATAGCGGATCGCCAAAGAGGTATCGCCGTCCATCAGGCTGCCAGCTCGTCCACGCTGAGGGCGTAGACATCGTCCGCGCCGTTCTGCGCCTGCGCCAGAAGACCCGCGAATTCAGGCAGCAGCGCATTTACATAGTAGCGCGCCAGCTTAAAGCGGGGGCCTTCCGGTTCCGCCAGAGCCGCCTTGAGGTGATAATGCCCACCCAGAACACGCGCGAAGGCGTGCAGATAGGGCACCGCACCGGCGAAACGGGTATTCATGTCGGTCTGCGACACAAGCCATTCGGTAGCTTCACGCAGGCTCTCGGTGGCTTCCCAGACAGGTCCGGCCAATTCGGGCATAGTCGCGCGCGCTTTTTCTGCGTGATCTTCGATTTCGTCCAGAAGGCGGCTGGCGGCTTCGCCACCATCCATCATCTTGCGGGCAACAAGGTCCATGGCCTGAATGCCGTTGGTGCCTTCGTAGATCGCAGTCACACGGACGTCGCGGTAAAACTGTGCAGCTCCGGTTTCTTCGATGAAGCCCATGCCGCCATGCACCTGAACACCGGTTTCCGAGACACGCATACCGGTTTCGGTGCCAAACGCTTTGCAGATCGGGGTCAGCAACGCCGCACGCGCGCTCCAATCCGCGTCGCCAGTGGCATCGGCCATGTCGATCGCAGCCGCGTTTGCCAGCATGATCGAGCGCGCAGCAAAAGTGTCGGCCCGCATCGCCATCAACATCCGGCGCACATCCGCGTGGTCGATAATGGTCCCGGACGGTGTATTGCCTTGTTTCCGTTCCAAAGCATATTGCACCGCGTGCTGATAGGCACCTTCCGCAGCACCCACTCCCTGACCGCCAACGCCCAGGCGCGCGTTGTTCATCATGGTGAACATCGCGGCCATGCCGCCATGTTCCTTACCAACAAGCCAGCCCTTGGCACCGTCATACTGCATCACACAGGTCGGCGAACCATGCAGACCCATCTTGTGTTCCAGCGAGACCACTTTCAGGTCATTGGCCACACCGGGGTTTCCACTCTCGTCCGGCAGGTATTTTGGCACCAGGAACAATGAGATACCTTTTGTGCCCGGCACTCCATCGGGCAAACGCGCCAGAACCAGATGGCAGACGTTTTCGGCAAAATCGTTGTCACCCCACGAGATATAGATCTTCTGACCCGACACCGCATATGTGCCGTCGCCATTGGGTTCCGCTTTTGAAGTCAGCGCACCAACGTCCGATCCGGCCTGCGGTTCGGTCAGGTTCATGGTGCCCGACCATTCGCCTGCGATCATCTTGGGCAGGTACAACTCTTTCAACTCATCACTGGCGTGATGTTCCAGCGCCTCGATCTGGCCCTGTGTCATCAAAGGGGCCAGTTGCAGCGACAGACAAGTAGCAGCCATCATTTCGTTTACTGCTGTGGTCAAAGTCATCGGCAGGCCCATGCCACCATATTCGGGGTCCGCGCTCATCCCGATCCAACCGCCTTCGGCAATCGCTTTCCAGCCGTCCGCATAGCCCGGCGAGGTGCGCAGCACGCCGTTTTCCAGACGCGCGGGTTCCAGATCACCGGGGCGTTGAAGCGGTGCCATAATCTCTTCGCACATCTTCCCGGCCTCGGTCAGGATGGCGCTGACTACGTCCTCGCTGGCTTCCGCGAATTTTTCAGTCGCAGCGATCTGGTCAAACCCGATCGCGTTTCGTAGCAAAAATTCATAATCAGCGATTGGCGCGCGGTACGGCATGTCTTCCCTCGGAGTTGTTTCGTTCGGTTTAATATGGCGGGGTTGGAAATTCCACCGCCGACCTATATGCATCTGGGTTTGAACGATTACGTAGCTTTACCAATGTTACACGCAATCAAAACGCAGCGTCACCGCCAATGAGTCCTAACGGCACACGGGAATATACCGCGACCCCCAGCGGAATAGCGCAGGCTGCGGACCTGTTACGGCAGGGGCTGTTGGTCGCCTTTCCGACCGAAACGGTTTACGGGCTCGGCGGAGATGCCCGAAATGGCGAGGCCGTGGCCAGCATTTACGACGCCAAGGGACGCCCCAGTTTCAACCCGTTGATCGCGCATGTTGCGTCTGTCGAAGCCGCTCAGCGCTTTGTTGAATGGTCCGATCTGGCGGAAAAGCTGGCGCGAGCTTTTTGGCCCGGTCCGCTAACATTGGTGCTGCCCTTGCGCCCAGACCACGGCATCTCTTCTCTGGTGACCGCCGGGTTGGACACGCTGGCCGTGCGCGTTCCAGCGCATCCCACGGCACGCGCGCTGCTGGGTGCGTTTGACGGGCCAGTTGCGGCGCCTTCGGCCAACCCTTCGGGTCAGATCAGCCCGACCACGGCCGATCACGTGCGGGCCGGGCTGGACGGTCGCATCGCCGCCATTCTGGACGACGGGCCCTGTGGTGTGGGATTGGAATCCACCATCGTCGGGTTGGCTGGCGCCCCGGCCCTGCTCCGCCCCGGCGGAGTGGCGCTGGAACAGATCGAATCCGTTCTGAACACTCAACTGCATCTCCACCTGCCGGGGGACCCGTTGTCCGCGCCGGGGCAATTGCAGTCGCATTACGCCCCGGACGCACCTGTTCGGCTAAACGCCTGCGAAACGCAGGGCGACGAAGTTCTGCTGGGGTTTGGGGCGGTCGAATGCGATTTGAATCTGTCGCCGGACGGAAACCTGACCGAGGCGGCGGCCAATCTGTTTGCCGCGCTGCACAGCCTTAACGAGACAGGCCGGCCCATTGCGGTATCGCCGATCCCGGATCACGGTTTGGGTGTGGCTATCAATGACCGGCTCCGCCGTGCAGCCGCCCCGCGCGATAGCTGATCAGGCGCGCCCGGCGCTTGCCGACAAAGTCAGAGGGTCCACACCCAGCGTTGCAAGTGCAGCTTCCCATTTCTCATCATCGGGAACGTCGAACACAAGCCGCGACGACGCCTCGGTCGTCAGCCAACCGTTTCGGGCGATCTCATCCTCAAGCTGCCCCGGCCCCCAGCCAGAATAGCCCAGCGCCAGCGTGGAATTCAAAGGCCCCTTCCCCGAGGCAAGATCTTCAAGCACGTCCAAAGTGGCGGTCATGCTGAAATCGTCCGAGATTTTCATCGAATGCAGGTTCGCGTCGTAATCCGAACTGTGCAGCACAAATCCACGGGACATTTCGACCGGACCTCCGAAATGGACCAGCCGCTCGCCTATGATCGGGATCTCGCAGGCGATATTTAGCTGTTCAAGCAGGGCTTTGATCCGCAGGTCCGACGGTTTGTTCACAATCAGCCCCATGGCACCGTCTTCCCCGTGGCTGCACATATAGACCACCGAATGATCAAAGCGCGGATCCCCCATGCCGGGCATGGCAATCAACAGTTTTCCGGTCAGGTCCATAAAATGCCATCTCTTGCTGAGTACCCTTCAACAATGACCTTGGGGGACTTGGATTGGCAAGAGATCAACGCAGATTTCCGCGGATTTCATTCTGGTGACCGGAACGTGACTTGGATTCTGGCCCAACTCCGCGCATGTATTGGGTATGAAAGTAAACGGGACATTACCTGCGGTCGCATTGACCCTGAGCTTTTTGACATCCGGGCCAGCTTTGGCTCAGGTCACAGGGTCGGTGGTCGAACTGGACGTGCTGGATGGGGGCCGCACCGCGCAGGGCACCTATCTGGGGGCTATGCGTGTGACTTTGCAGGAAGGTTGGAAAACCTACTGGCGCGCGCCCGGAGATGCCGGAATTCCGCCTCAGTTTAACTGGAGCGGCTCGGACAATGTGGGCGATATATCCTTTACATGGCCCGCGCCCTCGGTCTTCGATCAGAACGGTTTGAAATCTATCGGATACCAGGATCAACTGGTTCTTCCCGTTGAAATCACACCGAAGAATGCCGCCAAACCCGTTCGCTTGCGGGGAACAATGGATTTGGGCGTCTGCAAGGATGTGTGCATCCCCGAGCAGTTGGGCTTTGATCATACGCTAAATGCCGATGCGGGTCGCAATCCCGCGATCGCTGCCGCGCTTGCACAACGCCCGTTTTCAGCGAAAGAGGCACGCGTGGCGCACACCAGTTGCCGTCTGACGCCCACGTCGGACGGAATGCAGATCGAGGCCCGCGTCACCATGCCCTCGGCCGGAGGGCGTGAGATCGCCGTGATCGAACCCGGCAACCCGATGCTGTGGGCCTCGCCCCCGGAAACGGAACGCCAGGGTGACACGCTGGTTGCCACGTCTGAGGTGATCAGCGAATCCGGCGGTGCCTTTGCGCTGGACCGATCCGAGATTCGGATTACCGTTTTAGGCGCAAGCCACGCGGTTGATATTCGGGGGTGCAGCGCAGGCTGACGGGCATGACGCAAACTCCTAAAATCGGCGCATTGGCCGTCGTCGTCCATAACGAACAGGTTCTGTTGGTCCAGCGCAGCAAACAGCCCGACGCGGGGCTTTGGGGTTTTCCCGGCGGCCACGTGGAATGGGGCGAAACCGTTTTGCAGGCCGCGCAACGGGAATTGCGCGAAGAAACCTCGGTCATTGCCGAGCCTTTGCGATATCTGGATAATCTGGACCTTCTTCGCCGGGACGCGCAAGGCGCAGTGCTGTCACATTACCTGCTGGTCGGTGTCGCCTGTGCATACCGCTCAGGAACCCCTATTGCCGCAGACGACGCGCAGGATGCGCGCTGGTTTCCCTTGGATCAAATCCGTCGCGGCGAGCTGGCCATGAGCGACCGAGTGCCTGATTTGCTGGAAACCGCGCTAAACCGCGATTAGGCTGGCCGCCCTTTCAGACGTACATACAGCAGGCTGGACAATGTGACGGAAAGCAGAAGGATCAGCACCGCCCCGGCAAAGAAGGCGCCAAGCCCCATCTGCAATACAGCGGGTCCATCCTCACCGGCATAAAGTCCCGACAGCGGTCCAAACGGTATGCCGGTCACGGCTGGCAGAACCATCGTCACGCCAAGCCACAGCAACATGACCAGCCCCGTCACAGCCAGCGCACCGCGCACGACGCGGTCCGGTGCCCGCAGCCCCCTGCGCATGGCAGTCATCGGGCGCGACAGGTCATTTAGAATGGCCAGCAGCGCAGGAACCAGCAGCAGAACCAGCAGCATCCCGAAGGCCAGCCCGTAGACCAGAGTAATAACCGTCGGCTTGAGGAATTGCGCCTGTTGCGATCCTTCATACAAAAGCGGCGTGAGCCCCAAAACAGTAGTCAGCGTCGTCAGCATCACCGGCCGCAAACGGTCTGCCGTTCCTTCAATGATCGAAGGCACAAGCCCACGCTCTTGTCGGTAAGCATCGATGGTCGTCACCAGAACAATCGAGTCGTTGATGATGATCCCAGTCATCCCCAACAACCCCACTACTGTGAACATGCTCAGCGGCACGTCCCAGACGTAGTGCCCCCAAATCGTTCCGACCAAGCCAAACGGTATGATCGCCATAACGACCAGAGGTCGCGTCCAACTGGCGAAGACCCAAGCCAAAACCAGATAAATCCCCGTCAGGCACAAAATCAGACCAGTCCGCGCCTCGGACAGGAATTCATCCTCCTGTTCACTCAGGCCTGCCATCGTCCATTCGACCTGGCGCTCCGAGGCGATGCCGGGCAAAATCTCTTCCTGCATCGCGCGGGCGATTTCGGCGGCCCGGGCGGGGTCATCCTCGGAAATGTCGCCATAGACCGAGACCACCCGCAAGCCGTTCTCGCGCCGCACGGTCGAGAACCCGGACTTTCGCTGTACGGACACGATATCGGCCAAGGGTACATAAACGCCGTCTGGCGTGCGCATCAGCGTTCGCTCAAGGAAGTCGGCGGTCAGTTCCCCCTCGGGAAGTTCCACGCGAATCTCGGCGCTTCGGGGACCATCGGGGAAGGTGGCGGCCTCAATACCGTTCAACCGGTCGCGCAGAACCCGACCCAGCGTTTCGATCCGGAAACCCAGCGCCTGCCCCTGCGCTGTGAGATCCAGTATGAACTCTTCCTTGTCATATGCCAGATTATCTTCAAGGGCCGAGACTTCGGGGTATTTCGAAAGTTCGGATTGCAGATCTTCAGACGCGGATTTGAGCGTATTTACGTCCGCGCCATAAAGCTGAACGTCAATCGCATCACCACCCGGACCGGACCGCCAGCCCCGGAAGCTGAGGATTTCCACCTTGGGATGGCGCGGAACAAAGTCCTGTAGCTCGCCCACAAATTCAAAGCTGGAATAAGGGCGCAGATCGGCGTCGATCAATTCAATCGAAATCCCGCCCAACAGGTCCGAATCCTTGCCATCCGCTGCCGACAGACCGCGCCCCGCGGTGCCGCCAACTTCGGCTAGCACATATTCGATGGGATTGCGCCCATGGCGTTCTTCGTAAATCTCGCCCAGTTCTTCGGCTGCGCGTTGGACCTGCTGCATCATTGCCAGCGTGTCGGCGCGGGTCGCGCCCTCGACCATGATGAAATTGCCTGTGATCGAGCCGCGCTCGGGCGCGTTGAAGAACCGCCAGTTCACGTCGCCCCGAATGAAAAGCGCGATCTGGCTGGCCAGAAATACGATCATGACCGCAACGACGACATACCGCGCCCAGATTGCCCATGCGATCAAGGGCCGGAACAAAGTGTCCCGGACCCAACGGAACCCCCGATTTACCACCCGGTTAGGCAAGTCATACCAATGTTCCTTGGCCGAATGCGCGATTGCGTGGGCCATGTGGTTGGGCAGGATCAGAAAACACTCGACAAGCGAGGCGATCAGGACCGCGATGACAGTAAAGGGGATATCGCGGATCAGCTCTCCGAACCGCCCGCCAATGGCAGTTAACCCGAAAAAGGCGATCACAGTTGTCAGGGTCGCGGCAAAGACAGGCATCGCCATGCGCCGCGCGGCGCGTTCGGCAGCGATCATGGGGGCCTCGCCCAGCCTTCGCGCCCGGAAATCCGCGTGTTCTCCAACAACAATCGCGTCATCGACAACGATGCCAAGCGTAATGATCAGGCCAAACAACGAGACCATGTTGATCGAAAGCCCGCCTATATACATGAAGGCGATGGCCGCAGACATGGCCACCGGAATACCCGCCGCAACCCAAAAGGCGATGCGCGCGTTCAGAAACAGGAACAGCAGGCAAACGACAAGCCCCAGCCCGACAAGCCCGTTGTCGATCAGAATATCCAGACGGTTGGTAATCGCCTGCGCCCGTGTGCGGATCAACTCAACCGTCACGCCTTCGGGCAGGCTAGCCTGCATCTCGGCAACCACATCTTCGACGGTATGCTGAATTTCAATGGCATCCCCGAGGTTCGAGCGGTCGACCCGCACGGACATGGCCGGGTTTTCGCCCACGTAATAGCTTCGATTCCGGTTGACGCCTTCCACCCGGATCACGGCGACATCGCCAATCAGAAGTTTTGAGCCGTCATCGAAATTGCGGAGTGGAATGCCTTCGATTTCCTCTGGCGTCCGCTTTTCGGTGCCGGTCCGAATGCGCGCATTGGCTCCGGTAACGTCACCCGCTGGATTCGCCGTTACTTCGGCAGCGATGGCCGAGGCGATCTCGGACAGGGTGATATCATTTGCAATAAGCTGCGCTGTCGGAACTTCGACCACGATACGAGGGGCCGCAAGGCCACGGATCGTCGTCCGCGTGACACCCACGGCGAACAGGCGGTTGATCAACTCATCGGTGAACTTGGCCAGATTGTCAGGCGCGACAGGTCCTGTGAGCACCACATCCGTAACTCGGTCGCGCCACCCGCCGCGGCGTATGGTCGGCTCGTCGGCGTCTTCCGGCAGGTTGGTCACACCGTCGACGGCGGTTCTGACATCCTCGACCGCGCGGGACATGTCCCAATTGGGCTCGAACTCCATCCGAATACTTGCCCGCCCCTCGCGCGAGGTGGTTTCGGTACTGGCCACCCCCTCGACCGCCAACAGCGCAGGTTCAAGAAGCTGAACGATGCCATTATCCACGTCTTCGGGACCGGCCCCGTCCCACGCGACGTTCACATCGACGCGCTCAAGAATGACATCAGGAAAAAACTGCGCGCGCATGTTCGGGATGGCCGCTGCCCCCAGAACAAGCATGACAAGCAGCAAAAGATTGGCGACCGTCCTGTGCCGGGTAAAGTAGCTGAGAACGCCGCCTGCCGCACCGGGTATGTCGCGCATCATCGGGCCTTACCCCCCTGCCCGATTTTCCAGACGCCGCACAAGTGACGCCGGCACTTTCGCTTCACGCAACTGCCCCAGAACGCGGTCCTTCACAGCATCCGGCATTCGATCACTGGCTTCGACCTGCGCCACCAACCGCGCGCGTTGTTCTTCGGTCAGCTCGACCATATCGGCCAATGCGCCTGCGTTGGCCTCGGCTCGCAGGGGTCGCACCCGGACACCCGCCCCCAGCAGGGGCGTTCTGCCGACCACAACCTCGCGGCCTTCCAGACCCTCACCGCGCAACAAGACCTCATCCCCCTGACGACGAACAAGCTGCACAGGCAGCGCCTCAAGCCGGTCTCCCTCGCCGAGTACCAATACCGTGCCGACCGCATCCAGAACGGACGAGGGCAGGCGCACGACGTTGTCCAACGGTTGTTCCTCGACAGTGACCGTCACGAAATCGCCGGGCTTGAACCCGGATGCATCGTCCAGACGGGCATAGATCAACCGCCCGGTCTGCCCTTCGCCCGCTGAACCACTGTCGCGGCTGATACGCCCTTGCGCCATCAGGTCGGTGCCTGTGACCTCGAGCGACACTGTGACAGGCGCGTTGATCAACCCGCCCTGTGCATCCAGCAGGCGTACATATTGCGCAGTCGAGACGCGGAACGCCACCTCCAGCGCATTCGGATCGACCAGTTCAGCCAGCTTTTCATTGGCGGACACCAAGCGCCCTTCAACCAGAGTCACATCCGTCAGCGTACCGCCAAACCGCGCCTTTACTGTCATGTCATCCAGATCGCGCTCGGCGGCCTCCAGTGCGATACGCGCCCGCGCCAGCAGGGTGGTCGCCTGATCCACGCGCGATTCCGCCTGCGCCAGTGCAATCCGCCGCGCCAGAACCGACTGTTGAGCAGATGCCTCGGCCAGTTCAGCCTCTTCCACGGCGGCCGGGGTTCCGACGCCCCGCGTCTGCAAGTCTTTCTGACGCTGCAAGGCACGACCGCGCAGGCCTGCCTGCGCCTCGGCTGAATTCAACTCGTCCTGCGCCAGCAGCAAGGACCGCTCGGCATCGCGTTCCTCGAACTGAGCGTCCAGAAGATCGGATTTCGCACGATCCAGTGCAGATTGCGCATCGGCGGGGTCAAGCTCGACCAACACTTCGCCTTGTGTCACCACGCCGCCATCCTCGAAATCTTCGGACAGCGACATCACACGCCCCCCTAAAGCGGCGCGTAGTTCCAGCCGCCTGCGGCTTTGCACTTCGCCGAAGGCCTCCAGATAGGGGATGACAGTCGTAAGCTCGGCTGGCTGGACGGAAACGGCAAACACACGTTCGCGCGCCTGCGGAGCCTCATCGTCGCGTGTCAGCACATCCTGAACAGCGCCCGAGATCATTTGAACAGCCACAAACAGCAGGGCCAGCGTCAGAAACGCCAGAAAAACACCGACAAGGCTCTGCCGTAGAAATCGCATTCACTTTTACCCCGGTTGCATCAGGCTGCCATTTGCAAAAGGTAGCCGGGCTGTCGAAATTGCCAAGCTACAAAGCACGTTAAACGCTTAAACGTGTGAACAGTTTACTTCCGTCGCAGATGTTCGTCCAATCTGGGCATTATTTCCACGAAATTGCATGGCCGGTGTCGGTAATCGAACTGTTTTTCCAAAATGCCGTCCCACGCATCCTTGCACGCGCCGGGGCTGCCGGGCAGCGCAAACAGATAGGTTCCTCCGGCCACGCCGCCGGTTGCGCGGGATTGCACCGCCGAAGTGCCGATTTTCTCCATCGACACTATGGTGAAAACGGTGCCAAACGCGTCGATTTCTTTCTCATAGACGTCGCGATGCGCCTCGACTGTTACATCGCGCCCGGTCAGTCCGGTACCACCGGTCGAAATCACGACGTCGATTTCCGGGTCCGCGACCCAATTCCGCAACTGCGCAGCAATCTCGGCACGCTCATCCCGGATGATCTTGCGGTCCGCGACTGTATGGCCAGCCCGTTCGATCCTGTCGACAAGCGTCTGGCCCGAGCGATCTTCCTCCAGCGCGCGCGTATCCGATACGGTCAAAACAGCGATCCGGACGGGGATGAAATCCAAGGTTTCGTCAATGCGCGACATTTAGCGTCAGGCCCTTTCCATGATGGCAAGTCGAATGGCAAGGGCCGTGAAAATACCGCCCGTCACCCATCCCATGATACGAGAGGCGCGCGGGTTCGAGATCAGCACTCGCCCCGCACCGCCTGCGAAAACCCCAACCAGCCCATTCACCACGAATCCGCCCAGCGCGATGATCACGCCCAAGATCAGGAATTGCGGCAGGATCGGACCGATGGCCGGGTTCACAAATTGCGGGATAAAGGCCAGCACGAACAGAATGACCTTGGGATTGGTCAGGTTCACAACCAGCCCGTCCCAAAACGCGTATCGCGTTGGTTTGGCGGGTTTGTCGTCCGAAACCGCCCCATACCGGATTGCACCCCAGGCCAGATACATCAGATAGGCCACGCCCATCCAGCGGATCACGTCGAACAACCACGGCAGGGTAGACACGGCAGCACCCAAGCCAAGCCCTGCCAGCAACACGTGAACCATCAGCCCCGCGGACACCCCCGCACTGGCGATCAGTGCAGGTTTCGCACCAGACCGCAGCCCCTGTCCGAAACAGAACATCATGTCGGCCCCCGGCGTAAAATTCAGCGCCATAGCCGCCGGTATGAATGCCAGCAACGTCACCGTTTCGATCATGAGGTCACCTCGAACCAGTTCACTTTAGGACCAAGATTGGCGATCTGCGTGCGTCCGATGGCGCCACGATAGCCCCAACTGTCATGGATATGGCCGTGCAAAGAGTATTGCGGCTGCAAGCGTTCTATCGCATCACGCACGGCAACCGACCCTACCGCATCGCCCATTGACGTCGTATCGCCATACCCTTTGGGCGGGGAATGCGTGATCAGGATATCGGCGGCGTCGCAACGCTCCAGCAACTCGGCGGCTTCCGATTCCGACAAGTCACAGGACCACTCACCAAACGGCGTGACGGGAACTCCGTACCCAAGGCCGAACAGACGCAGGCCATCCACAGTCATCCCCGACCCGTGTAGAACGTGGACACCCTCGGGCGCGGCATCCGTCAATTCGGCCGCGCTTTCGGCGTTTCCGGGGATCAGGACAAGAGGGGCGGAAATCTCTGACAGCATCGCCATCGCCTCATCCAGACCCTGTCGCATGTTGCAGTAATCACCCGCGCCGATCACCAGATCAGCCTCGGCGCTGGCCACGGCAATCTCGGCCGCGCGGTTGCGTGCCATATGCAGGTCTGAGAACGCGAGAATTCGCATCACTTACCCTCCAGCCAGGCTTTCAGTTCTAGCAAATCCGCCCATGCCTGCCGTTTCAACTGTGGCTGACGCAGCAGGTCTTCGGGCCGCAGCATCGGGATCACCGGCAGGTCAAACCCCTGATCCCACTTACCGCGCAGCCGGGTGATCCCGCGCTTGCCTAGCACAGCCTGACAACTGATGTTGCCCATGACGACCAGCACATCTGGTTTGGCCAGCGCCACATGGCGTTCCAGAAACGGCTGCATCATACCGATTTCCTGAGAATTCGGGTCGCGGTTTTGCGGCGGGCGCCAAGGAAGAACATTGGTGATATAGACGTTTTTGGACCGGTCCAGATCTATCGCGGCCAGCATCCGGTCCAGCAACTGGCCTGCTTTGCCCACGAAAGGCTTGCCCGCGCGGTCTTCTTCGCGGCCCGGCGCTTCGCCGACGATCATCACCCGCGCACCCGGTGTGCCATCGGCAAAGACCAATTGGCGCGCCCCGCGTTTGAGATCACAATGCTCGAACGCATCCATCGTGCCGCGCAACTGATCCAACGACCCTGCGCCGGCGGCTGCCGCCTTTGCCACGGCAACAGGATCCACCTGTTTCGGCTTTTCGGGCGCGGCTTGGGCTGCTGCAGGCTTTTTGGCCTTGGGCGCGGTATCGGGCAGCGCATAGCGATCCACCGGAACATCCCCGGTCGCTTCTGTTGCGCCCAGTTCGACCTGCCATTCCAGCAAAGCCCGCGCCGTGTGATAGTCCAAAGCCGATTCCATACCCCTCAATCTAACCACCTTTTGACCGAGGGAAAGCGAATAGCACTTGATCGGATGGCCCGTCCCGCTCAGCATTGTCTCATTCATGTTGGTCCTATTACGATTCCTTGCCATTGCACTGTTGCTGATCCCCCTCGGCGACCCCGGTTTCGCGCAGCTTCAAAACCGAGGCGGTCTGTATGACAGGAACACCTTTCCAAACCGGGGCGGCATCTATGAGCGGAACAATCAGTGCCCCGGTGGTCAGTTCAAATGCGGTGCGCGCTGCTGTTCCGGCGGGCAAAGATGCAGTTTCGACGGCCACTGTATTCCGATGGGCGGCACCTATTGCGGGGGTGGGCGCACATGTGGCCCGTTCGAGCGGTGCGTCGCAGGCGGCAGATGCGCACCACGAGGGGTAAACAAGTGCCGGTCGCGCCTTGACTGCCCCGGCGGCAGCTTTTGCAATACGCGGGGTGAGTGCGAGCGGACCACGCCCGATCTTCAACCGCTCCCTTCCTTAAAATGCGATGACGGACGGACCTGCGATTCGGGCTCCGCTTGCCTGCCCGGCGGTGGATGCTCGCGCCCGGGCTGGTTTTTCTGCGAAAAAACCGGGTCGCAATGCCGTCCCGGGTTCAAGTGTTCCAAGAATCAGGGCTGTGTCCCGGTCAAGGCGGTGGACTGCGGCTATGGCAAATGGTGCAAACCCGGTGAACAGTGTCTGCCCGACGGCGGGTGCGAGAAACTGCCCGAAGGGTCCGATCCGTAGGTTGCCTTGCCTCGCGCAGCTTCTTATAAGCGGCTCGATTGTCAGACAGGAGCCCGCCCATGCGTTTCGCCCATCGTCACCTTCTTGGCATCGAGCATCTGTCGCAATCCGATATTACCGCCATTCTTGATCTGGCCGAAAAATACGTCGATCTGAATCGTCAGCCAGCCAAGCGTTCAGACGTGCTGTCGGGGCTGACCCAGATCAACATGTTCTTTGAAAATTCGACCCGCACACAGGCCAGCTTTGAAATCGCGGGAAAGCGATTGGGCGCGGATGTGATGAACATGGCGATGCAGGCCAGCTCGATCAAAAAGGGCGAAACGCTGATCGACACGGCGATGACCCTGAACGCGATGCACCCCGATCTTCTGGTGGTGCGGCACCCCCATTCCGGCGCGGTCGACCTGCTGGCACAAAAGGTTAATTGCGCCGTGCTGAACGCAGGCGACGGGCGCCACGAACACCCCACGCAAGCTTTACTGGACGCGCTGACAATTCGCCGCGCCAAGGGTCGGCTGCACCGGCTGAACATTGCAATCTGCGGGGACGTGGCCCATTCGCGCGTGGCCCGGTCGAACTTGATCTTGCTGGGCAAGATGGAAAACCGCATCCGGCTGATCGGACCGCCGACTCTGGTGCCCGGTCAATTCGCTGACTTCGGTGCTGAAATCTATGACGACATGAACGAGGGGCTGAACGACGTGGACGTCGTCATGATGCTGCGCCTTCAAAAGGAACGGATGGACGGCGGCTTCATCCCTTCGGAACGCGAATACTATCACCGCTACGGGCTGGACGCCGCGAAACTGGCGCAAGCCAAGCCAGACGCCATCGTCATGCATCCCGGCCCGATGAATCGCGGCGTGGAAATCGACGGCACTTTGGCCGACGACATCAACCGCTCGGTCATTCAGGAGCAGGTCGAGATGGGCGTCGCCGTCCGCATGGCCGCGATGGAGCTGCTTGCCCGCAACCAGCGTGAGGCCGCATGAGCGATCTGACCGTTGCCCCCCATGAACACGGCGTGATCCGCCTGTTCACGCTGGGCATGCGCCCGGAAGAGGCGAAGTTTCTACGCGAACCGGGCGCTGCGGATCAGGTTCTGGGGGTTGCGGGTCTGGACCCGAATCAAATCGACATTTTCCCGGTCGCCGACCTCGAAGACCTGGGGCTTTATGGATATCTCAACGAGGGGTGCGGGGTAACGGAAGATCAGTTGAACCGCACAGATCTTGAGGCGGTTGACGGCTGGGTCATGGCCGTTCGCAGCGCAGCTTTCGGTGGAAACGCCGCCGAATTGCACCCCAATCCAAGGCTGCACCTCATCGGCCTTTATACGGAAGAAACAACCAACTGGTCCGGCGGTGCCATTGCATCTGAAAGCGCCAAGCCGTTCTCGGCCTCGCAGGCAGCTTCGGCTGACGACACGCCACGCCGTGTCGGGTCCGCTGTCTTGGGACTTGTGATTCTGTTGTTGATCGGGGGTGTTCTTTGGCTGATCCTGTAACCTTCACCGCCGATAAAAGCGCCTATATCCGCACCAACACATGGCTGGCCGCCTTTGCCATGGCGGGTGCAATGGTCGTGCTTTGGCTGGTCGGAAATCCTTACATCTGGACCGGTGCGCCTGCGGGCCTTGCAGCGGTTGGCGTCCGTGCATGGTATCTGGCCTCGGAAGAACTGACCAACACGTGGAAGATGTCCGAGACTGCCCTGACGGGCCCCGGCCCACGCAACGTACCCCTGAACCAGATCGAGGCCGTCAACATCATGGGTAGCTTCGTTCAGATCGTCACAAAGGGCGGCGACAAGCACCTGATCAAATATCAGGCCGACCCCGCTGCCACCAAAGCCGCAATCGAAAGGGCCATGGCATGACCGACCAGCTTTTCACCAACGCCCGCCTGATCGACCCCGAGGCCGGGACAGACAGCCTCGGTTGGCTACAGATAGCCGGAGGCCGGATCGTCGCGCGCGGCGAAGGTGCGGCCCCATCCACCGACGCGCAGGTGATCGACTGCGGAGGGCATTGCCTTGCCCCCGGCATCGTCGATATCGGCGTCAAGGTGTGCGAGCCGGGCGAGCGGCACAAGGAAAGCTATAGATCCGCAGGTCTGGCCGCCGCTGCGGGGGGCGTGACCACAATCGTCACCCGGCCCGACACTCTGCCCGCCGTTGACACACCCGAAACGCTGGAATTCGCCACCCGCCGCGCACAGGCGGATGCTCCGGTGAACGTCATGCCTATGGCCGCCCTGACCAAAGGGCGCGAGGGGCGCGAGATGACCGAGATCGGGTTCCTGCAAGACGCGGGTGCCGTGGCCTTTACCGATTGCGACCACGTGATCGCCAATACCAAGGTGTTTTCCCGCGCGCTGACCTATGCGAAATCCTGCGGCGCGCTGGTGATTGCCCATCCACAGGAACCGGGCCTCAGCGCAGGGGCCGCCGTTACCAGCGGCAAGTTCGCCGCCCTGCGCGGCTTGCCCGCCGTTTCCCCCATGGCCGAGCGGATGGGGCTTGACCGCGACATCGCCCTACTTGAGATGACCGGCGCCGCCTATCACGCCGACCAGGTCACCACCGCCCGCGCCCTGCCCGCGCTGGAGCGCGCCAAGCGAAACGGGCTGGATATCACCGCAGGCACTTCGATCCACCACCTGACGCTGAATGAACTGGACGTGGCCGACTATCGCACCTTCTTCAAGGTCAAGCCGCCGCTGCGGTCCGAGGACGACCGGCAGGCCGTGATCGAGGCAGTGCGGACCGGGCTGATCGACACGATCAGTTCGATGCACACCCCGCAGGACGAGGAAAGCAAACGCCTGCCGTTTGAAGAAGCCGCATCCGGCGCTGTGGCGTTGGAAACGCTGCTGCCTGCCGCGCTGCGTCTGTATCATAGCGAACAACTTGACCTGCCGACCCTGTTCCGCGCCATGTCCCTGAATCCGGCCAAACGGCTGGGGCTGGAATCCGGCCGCCTGGCACCGGGCGCGCCTGCTGATCTGGTTCTGTTCGACCCGGATGTCCCATTTGTGCTGGACCGGTTCAGCTTGCGATCAAAGTCGCAGAACACACCGTTTGACGGCCAGCGGATGCAGGGTAAGGTCACCGCAACCTATGTCGCGGGACAAGAAGTTTACCGGAGACCCTGATGCCACCATTTGACAGTTCCATGACCCAATTACTGCTGTGGGCTGTGTTTGGATACCTGATCGGGTCCATCCCGTTCGGGATGATCATTGCCAAGGTCATGGGCTTGGGCAACTTGCGCAATATCGGGTCTGGCAATATCGGCGCAACGAATGTGCTGCGCACCGGCAACAAATCGGCAGCCGCCCTGACGCTGCTGTTAGACGCGGCCAAGGGCGCAGTTTCAGTCCTGATCGCACGAGCGATGGCCGGCGAAGATGCGGCTCAGGTCGCGGCGCTGGCGGCCTTTCTGGGGCACTGTTTTCCAATCTGGCTGGGATTCAAGGGCGGCAAAGGGGTTGCCACCTTTCTGGGGATTTGGCTGGCCCTGGACTGGCGCGTTGGCGTGGCGTGTTGCCTGACATGGTTGGTGGCGGCTGCGATCTGGAGGATTTCGTCGCTGGGCGCACTTGCGGCGGCGGCGCTTTCGACCATTTGGGTCATGATCCTGACGGACACCACTACATTCGTTCTCGGAGCGATCCTGACCTTGCTGGTCTATTGGCGGCATAGCGCAAATGTTGCGCGTATACGTGCCGGAACAGAACCCAAAATCGGGCAGTCTTGACCGCGACACAGCCCTTTCTACAGGCATTTTTTGCCCTACCCGCTGGAACATCAATGGGGCGGTTCAAAGGCAATCCCTATGTCCTGACCCGAACCGAGCTGGCCGGGGGCAAATCCCACAAACTTGTCGCCCATCAATTAGGTGGGCCGGACTATATCAGCCTGAACCTTTACCTCACGAAAAACAGCGGCGCCTTGCTGCGCCCATGTGAGATGTCGGTGCAAAAAGTCACTGAGTTTGTTTTTTGTTTTCAGCCGGATTATTAGGCATCGCCCTATTTTCATGCCTGAAATCCAATTATTACAGCGCCCTCACATTTCATTGTTTTGAACGTGATGCCAAGGCCGCCCATTTCGGGGTCGTGACGGCCAATTCCCGACCGCACTGAACAAAATCTCGAGAGTTTACCGGGCACAATTTGCGCGTCGTCCGGTGGCTCAATTCACGAAAGGTGAAAACCATGAACAAGATCAAATCCCTCATCGGCGGCGTTGCGCTGTCCGTCGCAGTCGCAAGCACAGCTCTGGCCGCTGGTGTTGAACTGAACGCAAGCTCGACTGGTCTGGCGTTGCAGGGCTATGACCCGGTTGCCTATTTCACCGTTGGCGAAGCGACCAAAGGCGACTACCGCATCACCGCGCTGCACAACGACGCGCTGTACCGTTTTGCATCGGAAGAAAACAAAGTCGCGTTTGAAGAAAACCCCGAAGCGTACCTGCCTGCATATGGCGGCTACTGTGCATTCGGCACCGCAATGGGCTTCAAGTTTGACGGCGACCCGAACTACTGGAAAATCGTTGACAACAAGCTGTACCTGAACCTGTCGTCTGACATTCAGGAACGCTGGGAAGGCGACATCCCGGGCTTTAACAAAGCCGCAGACGCCAACTGGAAAGACATCGCAAGCAAAACTCCGGCCGAACTGCAAGCGCAGTAAGCCAACCCTTGCGAAGAAAAGACCGGCGGCAGGAATGCCGCCGGTTTTCTTTTTTGACGACGGTTGCCGTTTACAATTCCAGCACCGTGCTGCCTGTGGTCTGGCGCGCTTCAAGCGCGCGATGGGCGTCCGCGACCTGTTCCAGCGGGAAACGCTGATCTATGTGTATCTTGACCTCATTGCCCGCCACCTTGCCGAACAAGCGCCGAGCCATAGCCTGACAAACAGCGTGATCGGCAATATGGGTGAACAAGGTCGGCCGGGTGATTTGAAGCGACCCCTTCTTGCCCAGAATTCCGATATCCATCAGCGGCACGGGACCCGATGCATTCCCGAACGAAATCATCATCCCTAGCGGCCTAAGGCAGTCCAGCGACCCGTTGAACGTATCGGCCCCGATCGAGTCCATCACCACATCCACGCCTTTGCCACCCGTAATCTCGGCGACGCGTTCCGCAAAGTTTTCGGTCCGGTAATTGATGCAATGGGTGGCACCGTTGAACTGCGCCAGACTGCATTTCTCATCCGTGCCTGCGGTTCCAATCAGCTTGATGCCTTCGGACTTGGCCCATTGGCAGGCAATCAGGCCCACACCCCCGGCTGCCGCATGGAACAGAACGGTGTCTCCGCGTTTCAGCGGCGTCGTGCGATGGAACAGATATTCAACTGTCATGCCCTTGAGCATCATTGCCGCCGCCGCGTCGAACGAGATTTCATCAGGCAGGGGACAGACCTGAGCCGCAGGCATGACACGCGCTTCGCAATAGGCGCCCGCTGGGGCCGCGGCATAGGCGGCACGTTGGCCGGGTTCCAGATGGGTCACACCGTCGCCAACGGCTTCGATTATCCCTGCGGCCTCCATACCCAGAGCGTGCGGCAACTCCATCTGGTACAGTCCGGTGCGCTGGTACACGTCGATGAAATTCAATCCACAGGCGTGATGGCGAATGCGTACTTCTCCGGGTCCCGGTTCACCAAGGGGGCGGTCTTCGATCTTGAGAACCTCAGGGCCGCCGTGTTCGTGAATAACGACGGTTCGTGCCGTTTGATGCATGCTGAACCTCCTGTTGTCTGCCGCCAAGCTAACACGCCTGCGACACATAACAATCGGCACAATACCGCGAGCAACCGCCAAAACGGAAAAAATTGTGTTATACTGATGCCTAAGCGTTGCCGGCTGGTCCGGCCAAAGGCAACTGTCGCCGGATCATCTCTGCTGCGTTCAAATGCAAACCGGAGGGGATGACGATGGCCAAGACTATTGGAAATCCGATCAGCTGGGCAGCCCGCAATATTGGTGCGACCGGTGATCATATCGCAGAAAGCGTGACCCGTATTGGCAGTTCGGACACGCAGCAATTACCGCGGGTTCAGACTCTGACCCTGAGCGACCTCTGGGCCTGTCTGCGCGCGGGTTCGGAAGATTTTGTGGAAACCCGAGCAGACGCGATTTTCGTCGTGCTGATCTATCCGATCGCAGGGCTTTTGATGTTCGGGTTCGGGCTGAACAGGAACATGGTTCCTTTGCTGGCCCCGCTGATCGCAGGGTTCGCCCTTGTCGGACCAGTGGCTGCCGTGGGCCTTTATGAAATCAGCCGCAAACGCGAACAGGGGGCCGAAGCCCATTGGCTGGACGCGTTCGGCGTTTTCCGCTCTCCCTCATTCGGGGCGATACTAGCGCTGGGTTTCTACCTGGTCATGTTGCTGCTGATTTGGCTGATGGTTGCGCAAAGCATTTATGTCCAAACCCTGGGACCCGATTTGCCAACGTCCCTTGGGGCATTCCTGACCGAAGTCTTCACGACACGCGCAGGCTGGACCATGATCCTAATTGGCAATGCAATCGGGTTCCTGTTTGCCCTAATCGCATTGGCCATCAGTGTGGTCAGCTTCCCATTGCTCTTGGATCGCAAGGTCGGTGTGCCGGTGGCCGTCGTAACATCGGTACGGGTGTTGCGACATAACCCGGGGGTTATTCTGACATGGGGACTTATCGTTGCCGCCTCATTGATTCTGGGCGCAATTCCGATGCTGCTGGGGCTGATTGTGATAATTCCGGTTCTGGGCCACGCCACATGGCATCTGTATCGCCGTGCCGTGGCCTGAACCGTTCGGCTGGCGCTTAGCCGACCTTCAGAACGATCTTGCCAATGTGGCCTGAGCTTTCCATTCGGGCGTGCGCCGCCGCTGCATCGGCCAGCTCGAATTCGCTGTCCATCACAGGTGCCACTTTCCCGGCGTCAAGCAGAGGCCAGACGGCCTCGCGCAGGTCCTGCGCGATCTTCGCCTTGGCCAGATCGGATTGCGGACGCAAGGTGCTGCCGGTCAGGGTCAGACGTTTCACCATCATCATGGCAAAGTTCAATTCGACCACCGGCCCCTGCAGAAAGGCGATCTGAACCAATCGCCCGTCCTCGGCCAAGGCTTTCACGTTGCGCGGGATGTAGTCGCCGCCCACCATATCGAGGATCAGGTTCGCGCCGCCTTCGGCGCGCATCGCTGCCACGAAATCCTCATCGCGATAATTGATCGCCTTTTCCGCGCCCAGCTTTTCGCAGGCCGCGCATTTTTCAGCCGACCCAGCGGTTGCAAAAACCCGCGCGCCAAACGCATTCGCCAACTGGATCGCCGTTGTACCGATTCCGCTGGAGCCGCCATGGATCAAAATCCGCTCGCCAGCTTTCAGACCGCCGCGCGTAAACACGTTTGACCAGACCGTAAAGAAGGTTTCGGGCAGGCACGCGGCCTCTTTCAGGCCCATGCCTGCGGGCACCGGCAAGCAATGCGCGGCGGGTGTGGCCACGTATTCAGCATAGCCACCCCCCGGCAAAAGCGCGCAGACATTGTCGCCCACGGACACCCCTTCGACACCGGCTCCGACGGCTACGATTTCACCAGAAGCCTCAAGCCCCGGCAGATCACTGGCACCCGGGGGCGGATCATAAGCCCCCGCCCGTTGCAGCGCGTCGGGGCGGTTCACACCCGCGTAAGCCACTTTCAGGACAACCTGACCGGCTTGTGCCTCGGGCACCGGGCGTTCAACCAATTGCAGAACATCTGGGCCGCCGGGCTTGGTAATTTCAACGGCGCGCATCGTTTGGGTCATGGGCAAATCTCCTTTGCCCAATGCCTAACAGCCAAATAACGAAAGGCCCAGACGCTTACTTGCGTGGGTTCAGCATTCCCGGCAGATCAGCTTTCATTTTCATCGGAGCCTTCACTTGACCCGCCAGCCAGTTCGGAACTGCAAGAAACGGCTTGAACAAAGGGTTCCCGTTCACCTGCGCCTTGATCTTTTCGAACTGCATGACATTGTCGATGCGGCGGTCCAAAAACTCCCACGATTTTTGATGGTTCGGCGAATCGTCCCCCAGCCAGAACAACACGGTCGAGGAATAGACCCCAGACAGCGTCGCGCGCTTGGTGTACCAGTTCACGTCGTCAGACGTATCGCCCAGCGTTTCCCAGATCAGATCGCAGGTCTGCCACATTGCTTTGGCCCCATCGGCCGCGTGCATCGGCAGCGAAAAAAGTGTCACGCCCCGGCGCACCAGTTCTTTGTCCTCAACTGCTTCAAGGCGGAACCGGACGGCGGCGGCGATACGGTCGCGGAACTTCAGATCGCTTAAATCCTCGGATTTCAAGCGCTCCACCATCGCAGCGTCCCCCCGCGCGTGAAACGCTAGCGCCAGGTCGACCGCACCACGGGGACAGGTGGCGCGCGCCAGCACGTCGTCCATATCGCAATCGACTATGGCCATTCGAAAGCTGGTTTCAGACCAGCCGTCAAAGGGCACATGGGCCAGCATCGCGTCCAAAAGCTGGGTTTTGGCGTCTTCATAAGTGGTGGTCATGGCGGTTCTCCGGGTTCTTGCACCAGTACTAGACAAGTTAGGGACGCTTTGCTATACGGCCACTTCCTGCAATTTCCTTGCAACTCTATCTAGAAAGGTGGTGACAACCACATGCAGGTTAGTGTTCGCGACAATAACGTCGATCAGGCGCTTCGTGCCCTGAAGAAAAAGCTGCAGCGCGAAGGCGTGTTCCGTGAAATGAAGCTTAAGCAACATTTCGAGAAACCGTCCGAGAAAAAAGCGCGCGAGAAAGCTGAAGCGATCCGCCGTGCCCGTAAACTGGCACGCAAGAAAGCCCAGCGCGAAGGTTTGCTCTAAGCACCTGACGCTCGTCCAGCTTTGGATGACACTATTTGACGACCCCCGAGGCCACGCCCGGGGGTTTGTCGTTTCAAGGCCAAAGAAAAACGCCCCCGAAACATCAGGGGCGTCAGAATCAATAGATTTTCGGAACGTGCAACTCATCCGGCAGGATGCGGCGTTCATATTCCGGGTTGTACTTACGATCCGGCAGATTGACCTTTTCCTGCGGTACGTCCGTATAGGGGATCTTGGTCAGCAGGTGTTCGATACAGTTCAGCCGCTCGCGTTTTTTGTCGTTGCCTTCGACGATATACCACGGTGCCTCGGGAATATTGGTGCGGAACAACATATCCTCCTTGGCCTTGGTGTAAGCTTCCCAGCGGATGCGGGATTCCAGATCCATCGGAGACAGCTTCCACTGCTTCATCGGGTCGTGGATGCGCATAAGGAATCGCAACTGCTGTTCCTCATCCGTGATCGAGAACCAGTATTTCAGCAAGATAATCCCCGAGCGCACCAGCATCCGTTCAAATTCGGGAACGTCCTGAAAGAACTGTCCGACCTGATCCTCGCTGGCAAAGCCCATGACCCGCTCGACGCCCGCGCGGTTGTACCATGACCGGTCGAACAGAACGATTTCACCGGCCGCAGGCAGATGCGGAACGTAGCGCTGAAAATACCACTGGCTTTGTTCCCGGCGGCTTGGCGCTGGCAAAGCCACAACCCGCGCGACCCGAGGGTTCAGTCGCTGGGTGATCCGCTTGATCACCCCCCCTTTTCCGGCGCTGTCGCGGCCTTCGAACAGAATGCAGACCTTGGCCCCGGTATGCTGCACCCAGTCCTGAACCTTGATCAACTCGGCTTGAAGGCGCAGCAGGTTGCGGAAATAGACCTTGCGGTCCAGCATCTCGGGGTGCTGATCCTTGTAAATCTTGCGGATCTCCATTGACAGCATTGGCTCGCTAAATTCGATCTCGAAATCTTCGTCCAGCGTGTCTTCCAACTCGGCTTCCAGCCAGTCTTTGGGGGCATCGTTGTTTTCGTAAGCCAAGGTCTGTTCCTTATCTCATATCGGGCTCGGACCGTACCGGGCGAGTGTAAACGCCTGATGTCATCAGAAAAATTGATGAAGGCCCTTTTCCTAAGCTTAACCGCACTGGGCCGCAAGGTCACTGCGACACGAGAAAACGCGTAAGACAGCACTGGCAACAAAGAATACACACGCCGTGTACACGCGGCAAAAATACCGCATAGCCAAATGGTTGGCACCGCTGCCCCGCACGTTATCTTGCCTTATTCAACCGCGTGAACGCATCTGTACCTGAAGCAAACCCGCGAGAGTCCCGTGACACATTTTGCATCTTTGCTACCCGCAATTTGGCCCTGGCTGATACTCATGACTGCGCAGATCGTCGCGGTCGCTGGCAAGAGGATGCTCTGCCTTGCTTTGCTCGCCATGTTCGGCGCGGCCGCTCTTACAACCGGGTTGATCACCCCAATCGCGCTTTGCATTGCGCTTGCGGGTCTTGGTGGCGCGGCCATTATACCTCGGTTATCCGGGTATTCTGCAGGATTTGGGCATACCGCAATGATCCTGTGGGCCGCTGCCTTGGGTGCGCATCTGGTCCCTGGTTTCCACAACCTGCTGATTCTTGATCAGGTCCAATCGGGACCAGTCAGCACGGCGTTCAGCATGTACCTGAACCTGGACAAACCCCTGGTTCTTTTCGCCGTTCTTCTAGCCTGGCCCAACGTGAACTCCCCAATCGCGCAGGTTCGGCGTTTCCCGTTGTTCGTTGGCCTAATACTCTTGCCTCTGCTGTTCGCAACTGGCCTTGCAACCGGGGCCGTACGGCCCGAGATCGGCCTGCCCGAGTGGTGGCTGTTGTTCGCACTCGCAAACCTGCTGCTAACCTGCCTGACGGAAGAGGCTTTCTTTCGCGGCTATCTGCAATCCATGATTTCTTCAAAACTTGGGGCAGCCTTGGGAATTGCCGCCGCGAGCGTTCTGTTCGGTCTGGTGCACTGGCCGGGTGGATTGGCGCTGGTCGCGTTCGCTTCGATCCTCGGGGCGGCTTGCGGGCTTGGCTATTATGCAACCGGTCGGCTTTGGGTGCCCACGCTGATGCACTTTGCGTTTAACGCGGTGCATCTGGCCTTTTTCACCTATCCCGGCCCTGTCTGAATTACACTGGCAAAGCCGTGGTCTTGAACACCGTCCGCAGCGCGAAAGAGCTTTGCATCTGCGCCACGCCCGGCAGTCGCGACAAGTACTGACGGTGAATGCGAGCGAAATCTTCAGTATTTTCAGCCACGACCTTCAGAATATAGTCCGCCGTTCCCGCCATCAGATGACACTCAAGAACATCCGGAATCCGTGCAACGGCCTTCTCGAATGCATCCAGAACCTCTTCGGCCTGACCCTGCAGCGTGATCTCGACAAATACGGTCGTCGGCACCTTCATCATGCGCGCATCGAGCAAGGCAACATAGTCCCGGATATACCCTTCTGACTCGAGTCGCTGCACGCGACGATGACAGGCCGAGGGCGACAGGTTGGCCTGCTCGGACAACTCGGCATTGGACATCCTGCCATTTCTTTGCAACGCGGCAAGAATCTTTCGATCTGTCGTATCAAGGCTCATGAGCGCAATCCTTTTGCAGGTAGACGCTATTTTATCGAAGAATCTTCGGAAGAAAAGCACAGCGGCAGGCAGAGTTTCACAGAAATTGCATCCGGCATTGCCTATATTTTAGGCAATTAATAAACGGAGAGGCCAAATGAAAATCGGTTGCCCCAAGGAAATCAAACCGCAAGAGTTCCGCGTCGGCATGACACCCAACGCCGCGCAAGAGGCCATTGCCAGAGGTCACGAGGTGATTATCGAAACCGGGGCCGGACAGGGCTCGGGCTTTGACAATGCCGACTACATCGCAGCCGGAGCGACGATCGTCGACACCGCGGCCGAGGTTTTCGCCACGGCAGACATGATCGTCAAAGTGAAAGAACCGCAGGCAGCCGAGCGCAAGATGCTGCGCGAAGGTCAGTTGTTGTTTACCTACCTCCACCTTGCACCCGATCCAGATCAGACGCATGACCTGCTTGCTTCGGGGTGTACGGCCATTGCTTATGAAACCGTAACCGACTCCAGCGGTGGCCTGCCCTTGCTTGCGCCGATGTCCGAAGTCGCGGGTCGCCTTGCGCCGCAAGTCGGCTCATGGACCCTCCAGAAGGCCAACGGTGGCCGCGGGGTGCTGATGGGCGGTGTCCCCGGTGTAGGCCCCGCGAAAATTGTGGTCATCGGTGGGGGTGTTGTGGGAACGCACGCCGCCCAGATCGCAGCCGGCATGGGTGCAGATGTCACTGTGCTGGACCGCTCTCTGCCGCGCTTGCGCTACCTCGACGACGTGTTCGGGAACAGGTTCAAGAACCAGTACTCGACGGCCGGTGCCACGGCTGAGCTGATTCAAACCGCGGACATGGTCATCGGTGCGGTGCTGATCCCCGGAGCCGCTGCGCCAAAACTGGTTACGCGCGAACAGCTATCCACGATGAAACCCGGCGCGGTTTTGGTTGATGTCGCCATTGACCAGGGTGGTTGTTTTGAGACCTCAAAAGCCACAACCCACGCCGAGCCGATCTACGAGGTCGATGGCATCATGCACTATTGCGTGGCCAATATGCCCGGCGCCGTCGCGCGGACTTCGACCATTGCATTGGGGAACGCGACGATGCCCTTCATGCTGGCGCTGGCCGATAAGGGCTGGAAACAGGCCTGTCAGGACGATCCGCACCTGCTGGCCGGGCTGAATGTTCACGCCGGACAACTGACCTATTATGCGGTCGGCAAGGCGCTGGGAATCGACGTTGTATCGCCCAATGTCGTGATCAAGTCCTGAACCCTCCCGCCCCTGAAAGCGCCCTCTGCCGAGGGCGTTTACAGCGTTGGGTCCGGCGCCGAGCGGGAGCACTTACGCCTGTTTGTGAATCTCCACCGAATGCGGATACGGAATCGAAACACCCTTGGCGTCGAACGCTTCCTTGATCGCTTTGGTCAACTCGAACTTCACGTCCCAGTAATCGGCATTTGCGCACCACAACCGTGCGGTCAAATCAACCGAGCTGTCGCCCAGATTGGTCACCCGTACCCAGGGTTCGGGATCGCTCAGAATGCGGCTGTCCGCCTGCGCGACACTTAGAATGATCTTCATCGCCTCATCCGCGCTGTCGCCATAGTCGATCCCAAACACCAAATCGACACGCCGGGTATCATGCGCCGAATAGTTCGAGATGATCGACCCCCAGGACTGACCATTGGGGACAATGATCTGTACGTTGTCGGGCGTCACAAGCTCGGTCGTGAATAGGTTCAGGTCTTTCACGGTGCCGGACGTCCCGCCAATGTCGATATACTGACCCAGCTTGTAGGGGCGGAACACCACCAGCATCACTCCGGCGGCAAGATCACTGAGCGTTCCCTGAAGCGCCAAACCGATCGCAAGCGAAGCAGCACCCAGAATGGCGACGATGCTGGTCGCCTCGATGCCGAAAATGCCCAGCACGGCGACCAGAACCATGGCCAGTATCGCCCATTTCACAAGGCTGGCGACAAAATTCCCAAGCGTCTGATCAATGTTCGGTGTTGCATTGATCCGGCGGCGGACCACGCCGCTGATCGCTCCGGCCACGATCCACCCAAGGATTAGAACAATCAATGCCTTCACAGCGTTCACGATAAGGGGGGCAAACGCACCCACCTGAGTCACGACCTCATCCACGCGCTTCTCCTTTCCGAGTTGTTCCTGACCCGCGACGGCTGCGCGGGATTGCCGAAGTTTGAGCGATAACGGGGCTTTGGTCTAGGTGTGAGATCCAGACCTTTTCCCCGTTGTTCCAGAATACACAGCCGCTGACCGGCTGCGCACACTCCCACCACTGGAAGGATCGTCCATCCGTGCTTACCTGTTGCAGACCGTCTGAAAGGAACCAACCATGCTGGACACCACCTCACACCCGATTACAGCCCGCTGGCCTGCCAGCAGCCCCGACAAGATCCAACTCTATTCCTATCCTACGCCCAATGGCGTCAAAGTCTCGATCATGCTGGAAGAAACCGGCCTGCCCTATGAGCCGCATCTGGTCACGCTGGCAGACAAGGATGTTAAAAGCCCCGAGTTTCTTTCGCTGAATCCTAACAACAAGATCCCCGCGATCATCGACCCCAATGGTCCGGACGGAGAACCGCTGGCGCTTTTCGAAAGCGGTGCGATTCTGCTGTATCTCGCCGAAAAAAGCGGCAAGCTGCTGGGGTCAACGCCGGCCGACAAACATCGTGTCACCCAATGGCTGATGTTTCAGATGGGCGGTCTGGGGCCTATGTTCGGACAGTTGGGCTATTTCCACAAATTCGCCGGAAAAGAGATCGAAGACCCACGCCCCCGCGAACGGTACATCGCCGAAGCGAAACGGTTGCTGAACGTCCTGAACACACAACTCAGCGGTCAAGACTGGATCGCCGGAGAGTATTCGGTCGCCGACATAGCCATCGTCCCATGGCTGCGCGGTTTGGACTATTATGGCGTCAAAGAAATCGTGGGATGGGACGATTTCGCGAACCTTCAACCCTATGTCGACCGGTTCCTTGCACGGCCCGCCGTTCAGCGCGGCCTGCGCATTCCAGCGACAGAGTAAAACCGGGTAGGGTGAGGTCCCGCCTCACCCCGCACTTTCACTTCAGCCAGGAAGTTTGCCCGTCAAGACGTACCGCAGCACGTCAACAACTTGCGCGGGCTGCTCGGCAACTGCCAGCGCAGCGGCGTCCACCTCTTTCAGGGCGTGCTGGTGATCGGGGCCGTGCAATACGATCAGGGACTTGCCCAAAGCCGCAGCATACCCTGCGTCGAACGCTGCGTTCCACTGCTTGTACTTCTCGCCAAACCGCACCACGACAACGTCAGCATCGGCGATCCCCTTGCGCGTGCGAATAGCGTTTACCATCGCGCCCTTATGGTCATGCCAGTATTTGTTCGACTCGGCACCCAGAATGGCCACCCCGCAATCGTCGCTGGCATCGTGGTCTGTCACGGGGCTGTTGAACGTAATATCCAACCCTTTTGCGCCTTCGATGATCTGCTCACGCCAGTCGGTGTGAATCTCTCCGGACAGGTAAACGCTCAGGCTCATGGAACTCTCCTTGCTGGTTGGCGCGACCCTAGTGCGAATTCCTTGGCAACCCAAGGGGTCGCAACGTCATAGGTTCGGCAAAAAAAGCGCGCCCGAAGGCGCGCCCTGAACTTCGATTGCAGACTGGCTTAACCGCGCAGCGTTCCACCGGTCGCCTTGGTAACCTTGGCGATGATCTTCTGGGCGGCCGCCTCGATATCTTCTTCCTTGAGCGTCTTGTCAGTCGGCTGAAGGCGAACAGTAATGGCAAGGGATTTCTTGCCCTCACCGACGCTGCCACCGATGAATTCGTCAAAGACACGCACATCCTCGATCAGTGCCTTGTCCGCACCTGCGGCTGCATTGACCACAGTCAGTGCCTCGACACTTTCGTCTACGACAAAGGCAAAATCCCGCTCGACCGCTTGCAGGTCACGCAGTTCTAATGCCGCTCGGGTCGCGCCGGACTTACGGGGCAGAGGCACCTCATCCGGCCATATGGTAAAGGCCATCGCCGGGCCTTTGATATCCATCGCCTGCAGGATACGCGGGTGCAGTTCACCAAACACACCCAACACCTTTTTCGGACCCAGACAGATTCTACCGTGACGGCCCGGATGCCACCACGCATCGCCATCGCGCAGAATCTGAACCTTGGCGGGCGCACCAACGGCTGCAAGCACAGCCTCGGCATCTGCTTTCACGTCGAACAAGTCGACGGGGCGTGACGCACCATGCACATCTTTTGGCCCGTCGCGGCCGACCAGCAGACCGGAAATCTGAGTTTTCTGATCCCCCGGTTCGCCATCATGGAAGACAGGGCCGACCTCGAACAGGGCCACATCTGCATATCCGCGCGCCTGATTGCGCGCCGCAGCCTGCAACAGACCGGGCAGAAGACCGGGGCGCATATGGCTCATCTCGGACGAGATCGGGTTTTCCAACTGGGTCGCCTCATCACCGCCACCGAACAGCGCTGCCGACGTTTGATCAATGAACGTGTATGACACGCACTCATTATACCCCAAGGCCGCGCAGGTACGGCGCGCCATGGATTGACGGCGCTGTGTGGGCGTCATCACCGGTTTGGGGATACCATCCGTGATACGCGGCAGCGGCTTGCCTTTCAGCTTGGTCAGGGACGCAATCCGCGCGACCTCTTCCACCAGATCGGCTTCACCCATGATATCGGGGCGCCAACTAGGAACATGGGCCATCTCGCCCTCAAGGCGGAACCCCAGACGGGTCAGGGTCTGGCGCTGCTCGCTTTCGGGAATATCCATCCCGACCAGAGACTGCACCCGTGCCGCATCCAGCTTGTAGGCACGCGCATGGTTCGGTGCTTTGCCTGCTTCGACAACGGACGAAACCTCGCCCCCGCAGATATCCAGAATCATCTGCGTTGCCTGCTCCAGCCCTTCGCGAGTGTAGTCCGGATCAACGCCACGTTCGAACCGATAACGCGCGTCCGAGTTGATCTTGAGCGCACGACCGGTCAGGGCGATCTGCACATGATCCCAGAACGCGCTTTCGAGGAAGACATTCACTGTCTCTTCGGTACAACCGGTTTCCTCGCCACCCATGATGCCAGCGATAGATTCCGCGCCCTTGTCGTCCGAAATCACCATCATGCCGGGCTGCAAAGTGTATTCTTTTTCGTCCAGCGCCACCAGCTTTTCGCCGCCCTTGGCGCGGTGAACCCGCAGGTTGCCCTGCACCTTGTCCGCGTCAAACACATGCAACGGGCGGTTCTGGTCAAAGGTCATATAGTTGGTGATATCCACCAGAGCCGAAATCGGACGCAACCCAATCGCCTTCAACTGATCCTGCAACCATTGCGGGCTGGGTCCATTCCTGACCCCGCGGATCACCCGTCCAGTGAAATGAGGCGCACCGTCGAGCGTGTCTTCGTCAATCGTCACCTTGATCGGGCTTTCGAAATCGCCGGGTACAGGCGTATAGTCACGCTGCTTCAGCGTCCCCACACCCCGCGCGGCCAGATCGCGCGCAATCCCCGCCACACCAAGCGCATCGGGGCGGTTCGGCGTGATCGCGATCTCGATCATCGGGTCGACCTTCGAGGGTTCATTCTCGGCCAGCCAGTCCACGAACGTGTCACCCACCTCGCCCGAGGGCAGCTCGATAATGCCGTCATGTTCGTCCGACAGCTCCAGTTCGCGCTCGGACGCCATCATGCCAAAGCTTTCGACGCCGCGAATCTTGCCGACGCTGATGGTGATATCCAGACCAGGGATATACATGCCCGGCTTGCAGACAACGACCGTGATCCCTTCGCGGGCATTGGGCGCACCGCAGATGATCTGCAAATCGCCCTCATCGGTTTCCACGGTGCACACACGCAGCTTGTCCGCGTCGGGGTGCTTCTCGGCATGTTTCACATGGCCCAGCGTAAAGCCTGCCAGCCGGTCCGCCGGGTTCACGATCTCTTCGACCTCAAGGCCAAGGTCGGTCAGCGCCTCGGCGATCTCATCAACCGACGCATCCGTATCGAGGTGGTCTTTCAGCCAGGACAGAGTGAATTTCATTGCAGCGGGCTTTCTTGGGCAATCATCCGTTTGGCACAGGCAATGGCAAAGATTGCGCCAAGGTGCAAGCGCTGCGCGCTACGGATAGGTGGGGGTGCGGCCCAAAAGCTCGTCCAATTGCCAGCCGATCCAGCCATGCGGAATGAAATGTCCGCCCGGATGCGTGTCCAGCACCACCTGCCCCTGCGCGCAATCGGTCCATTCCGTGCGGCTGAGCGTCAGGAACGGCTTCACGCTCCAATCCCCGCGCGGGGTCGCGCCGTTGCAATTGTACTTCTCGCGCCACAGCGCCACCGGATAGGTCGTGTCCCCATCGGGGCCGAGCGGGAAATCCATCACCGTATCATCCAAGCCATGCACATGCCGCACCTCACGCGGAGCTTCGGGGCAGATTTCCGTCTGACGGATCGAGCCGGCAACGGCCAGCAGCGCCGCCATGTCATTACCCGACTGACACACAAAGCGCCACGCCATCGCACCGCCATAGGAATACCCCGAGACATAGATGCGGTCCGGGTCCACCGGATAGCGATTGGCCACATCCTCTAGCACCCGATCGGCAAACGGGACATCCCCGGTATCCGCCGACCAGAAATTCCAGCTTTTGCCCAAGCCGTTCGGGGCCACCAGCAACACACCCCGCAGCTTCGTGGCCCCCGCGATCCGTTCATGGTTCACCACTACGGTGCCCTGCCGCGACCATCCGTGAAAATGCAGCAGCACCGGCAGAGGACTTTCCCCATCCCATCCATCCGGCTCCAGCACATGATACGAGCGGTCCCCGACCTCACAGGCGGTATCGCCATGGCAATCGGATTTCCAAGGTCCCATGGCGAGCGCCGGGGTTGCGGTCATCAAGAGGAAAAGCAGTCGATAGATCATAGGCCAGAGCCTAGTCACCTGACACGCGGTGTCACATAAAATATTGGTGTAGGCCGGGCTTCAGCCCGGCACCCATCCGAACCAAATGGCGGGCTAAAGCCCGGCCTACAATCAACGCAGCGCCAAGCCGTACAATTCTACTTTCTCTTCTTTGTCCCGCGCTGCACTCGCAAAATTCGCAATTTTTCTTCCTGTCGCGGCCTCACTTGCATGCTGAAACGAACGTAAGCGGCCCAAATACCTGGGCAAACCGCTACAAGAAGGACAAAACCCATCAACACAGCGCTGGAACCTGCAATAGAAACAGCCACTCGTGTAACTATCACAATCCCAAACGCTAGACCCAAAAGCCAACGTAAGGGAGCATGTGAAACCCGATCGTCCCAACAATCCAAGTAACGGGCCAGATACAGTCCCAGCGGATATATTTACCGCGACAAACCACCATGCAGGTTCGGCATATCCAGCGCCGCGAACCCGTAGTGGCGCAGCCAGCGCAGATCGCTATCAAAGAACGCCCGCAGATCAGGAATGCCGTATTTCAGCATCGCCAGACGGTCGATCCCGATCCCGAACGCAAAACCCTGATAGACCTCAGGATCAATGCCACCGGCGGCGATCACCTTGGGGTGGACCATGCCGGAACCCAGAATTTCCATCCAGTCGTCGCCCTCGCCGATCTTTAGCTGGCCGTTATCCCACGAACAGCGGATATCAACCTCAGCCGACGGCTCGGTGAAGGGGAAGTGCGAGGCGCGGAAGCGCAGTTCGACATCGTCGACTTCGAAGAACGCCTTCACGAACTCTTCCAGAACCCATTTCAGGTTCGCCATCGAGATGTCTTTGTCGATGGCCAACCCCTCGACCTGATGGAACATCGGCGTGTGGGTCTGGTCGTAGTCGGCGCGGTACACACCGCCCGGACAGATCACGCGGATCGGCGCGCCCTGTTTCTCCATCGAGCGTATCTGCACCGGAGACGTATGCGTTCGCAGCACATGCGGCGCGCGATTGTCACCCTCAGCGCGGTGCATGTAGAACGTATCCATCTCGGCCCGTGCAGGGTGGTGGCCGGGGATGTTCAGCGCGTCGAAGTTGTACCAGTCGTCTTCAATGCGCGGCCCTTCGGCCACCGAGAAACCCAGTTCAGCAAAGATCGCAGTCAGTTCCTCGGTCGCCTGACTGACCGGGTGGATCGACCCCTGTCGGCGCGCGCGGGTCGGCAGGGTCACGTCCAGCCATTCAGTGCGCAGGCGTTCGTCCAGCGCGGCATCGGCCAAAGCCGCCTTTTTCGCGGACAGGGCCGAGTTGATCTCGTCCTTCAAAGCGTTCAGCGCAGGGCCTGCGACCTGACGTTCCTCGGGCGTCATCTTGCCCAGTTCGCGCATTTTTAGCGCGACCTCGCCTTTTTTGCCCACGGCCGCGACGCGGATCGCCTCAAGCGCGTTCTCGTCGCCTGCCTTGGCGATCTGCCCCAGATATTTTGCCTTAAGATCGTCCATGACGCTTCCTGAACCTGGCCTCTGACTGATGTTCAGGACCTGCTATCACAGCGACGCGCGAAAGCAAGAGGGGGCCGGTGCGCTTTCAAATCGACCGCAGCGCGATTGCCTCGGCCTTGCGCTGTACGGGCCGTGATGTCGCGCCATAGCTGCCAGGATGGTCGCGCAATTCGGGAAACAGCGCGAAAAGTTCATCCGCCGTGTCAGCACCAAGCCCCTTTAGCCCTTCACCCCCTGGAAAAAAACTCTCAGAAATCAAGCCAGAGGTTGAGACAAGCTGATGGCGATCAAACATCAGATGCACATAGCGCACGATATCGCAGGGCGCAGAGGCGATCGTTTTGCCATTGGTCAAAGCGCTGGCGGCGATCAGAACGTCGTCCTCGCCAAACAGCAATTGCGCCTGCCAGCCAGAAATCAGCAACCGATGTTGGGGTGAGACAAGGATGTCGCGCTGCGCGCCCAAGGTGCCGGCCTGAATCCGAACAGGGGCAAACCGGCCGTTGCCCCTGACCGTCTGCCCTCCGACCCACCGCACCGGGCACGCACCGTCGTCAACCGTCAAAACCAGATCGCCCGGCCGCAGCGTTTCAACCCGACGCGGGCCGTCCGGTGTCTCCACAAGCGCACCCGCCACAAAACAGGCCGCACCGCTGTCACCCGGCGAAAGAGGCGCGTTAACCTGCGTATCAGGGTCTGGCTGATTAAACTGAATAGACGTCGTCGTCTGACCCGGATTTGTCAAAACCGGCAGGTTTTCCGAGGTCGCACCAGCAGCGGCCCCATCCAAAGCCAGAATATTCTGCGTCCCGCGACCGATGTCGTAAAAGTCGATCACTTCGTTCGTCGCGGTGTTGGTGAGCGCATAAGCCTCAAAAATGTTCGGACCACCGCCGTTAGGATCGGTAAGCAGGATCGGGAAATCGTCCGCCGAGATCACAAAGACCTGCTCGCCGTTGTCAGGGTCGGTAAAGACCTGAACAGACGGGTCATCAAGCGGAATTTCTATGCCGACCGTACCATTGGCCTGATAAAAGGACACCGTGAAATCCGATGGGTCCTCGGACGGGCTGAGCGAGACTTCCAGAAACTCGGCCACGCCTGTTTGCGCGGCATACGCGTTCGAATAATGTAGTTCACTGATACGAGCCATATGTCCACCGACACACAAAGGTTTGTCGGGACTATACCCTCAAAACCAAAAACCGAACCTTAATACACATGAGATTTGGACCGGGGATCACTCATTTGCAACAATCCGGCGATCGGCGTGACGGCAATCAATAGCTGTATTCGGGATAAATCCGGGTCAGATCGCCGTTCCAGTCGCCATTGTAGTGATCCAGCAACTCGTCCGCGGGGACTTTGCCTGTCTCGATGCTGTCCTTCAGAGCGTTCAGAAAATGGGTCTCATCCGGAACCAACCCGCCAGCGCCGGGCAAGGCGCGGGACTTCAGGCCAGACTCGGCAATCGAAACAACTTCGCGCGCAAGATCGTGCATGTTGATGTTTCCGACCCGTGCCTGCAGGCCATCTTTAGCGGCCTCGACGCGTAAGGATTCGCGCGTTTCAGCGTCCCATCCTTTGACCAGATCCCACGCGGCATCCAGCGCACCCTGATCATAGGTCAGACCCACCCAGAAGGCAGGCAACGCACACAGCCGACGCCAAGGGCCGCCATCTGCGCCGCGCATCTCCATGAACTTCTTGATCCGCGCTTCGGGGAAGGCGGTCGTCAGGTGATCGGCCCAATCCGACAGGGTTGGCGTTTCACCGGGCAGCGCGGGTAGTTTGCCCTGCAGGAAGTCGCGGAAGGACATGCCCAGCGCGTCGATATACTGCCCATCGCGATAAACGAAGTACATCGGCACATCGAGCGCGTATTGCACGTAACGCTCGAACCCGAAGCCTTCTTCGAACACGAAAGGCAGCATTCCGGTCCGCGCATCGTCCAAATGCCGCCAGATATAGCTGCGCCAGCTTTTCTGGCCGTTCACCTTGCCCTCGAAGAACGGCGAGTTCGCAAACAGTGCGGTCGCCACCGGCTGCAACGCCAGCGCCACACGCAATTTCTGCACCATGTCGGCCTCGGACCCAAAGTCGATATTGACCTGAACCGTACAGGTGCGCCGCATCATGGCGCGCCCCATGGTGCCAACCTTTTCCATATAGTCGTTCATCAACCGATAGCGGCCCTTGGGCATCAACGGCATCTCGTCATGGGTCCAGATGGGGGCCGCGCCCAGTCCGATGAACCCCACGCCGATCTCGTCGGCAATATCCTTCACCTCGCGCAGGTGGGTGTTCACCTCATCGCAGGTCTCGTGGATGGTCTCGAGCGGAGCGCCCGACAACTCCAGCGCACCACCAGGTTCAAGGCTGACATTCGCGCCGTCTTTCTCAAGCCCGATCAAGTGACCCGCTTCGCGCACCTCGGCCCAGCCATGGCGGTCGCGCAGACCTTCCAGCACAGCCACGATCGAGCGTTTGCCTTCAAACGGCAGCGGTTTCAGAGTGTCCTTGCAATAGCCGAACTTCTCATGCTCGGTCCCGATACGCCAATCGGACTTGGGCTTGCAGCCCGATTCCAGATATTCGGCAAGTTGTTCGTGGCGTTCGATCGGCCCGCCGCCGGACTGGGGGATGGACATGAACCGCTCTCCGATCCTGATGTGTCTGTCTTTCGGTCAGTCGTGCGGTGAAATGCCGCCAGTGTCAATGCAGCCGAAGATGTGGCGGGCGCATCGGGTTACGCTCCCATATGACCACCGGATGCACGCCTCCGCTGTTCAGTTCCGCCAGCATTGCTTCGGTTTTAAGCCCCGGCAAAGCCGAGAAAACGTCGAACAACGCCTCGGCCCCTTCTGCATTCACAGGAATGTGAAGCGCAGGCTGACCCGGCTGATCCAGAACCCAATGCGCAGGGTTCGAGGTCGGGTCCAATGCCAGCCGCTCGATTTCACGTGCAGCGACGATGCCACCATCCAACGGGCCAAGATAGGTGATCTGCCCTTCGTCAATAGTAACAACGCCGGGTCCGCCTGCTCCGGTTCTGAACCGCGCGCGTTGAATACCGACCACAGTCAACGCCGCGGCGACAATCACCAGCACCCACCCCAACCAGCCAAGCAGGCCCCCGGGGCCGCTGATCCAACTGAGTCCGACCAACAGAACCACACCGGCCGCCAGCACCTCGCGCCAGCGCCACAGGGTCAGTTTGGCTTCGGGTCGGATGAAACTCATGCCGGGTCCTTTGGGGTCTTGAACAGGATTAGGGAGTACTGACCTGCGGGTTTAAATCCGATTGCGATATAAGCACGCGCAGCGGAATCGGAAGCCGCAAAAAGAACAGCGCGGGTTACACCCGCCGCCCTAGCCTCAAGCAGGTGCAGCGCGACGGCCAATTTCGCATAGCCGCATCCGCGCAAGGTAGGCGGGGTATAAACGCCACCGATTTGCACCACTTCGGGCAATCGCGCATTGAATCCCGTCATTCCCACAGGCTGACCAGAAACCAGCAAAGCCCGGTGAGAATCGCGTTCGACATAGGCGGCAACGTCTTTCTTTGACTGGTTTTGCGCGCGATCCTCGTCGAAATCCATCGCTTCGGTCAGGTAGCTCTGACGCCAGCCCTCGGCAATCTCGCGATCCACATCACCCAGCGGCACTAGCGTGGCGCCGGACGTATCGGGCAAGACGATGTGGTTCAGATCCAGTGTGAAGCCCGGTTCGTCACTGTTCATGGTCGCAGGCCGATTATCCCACCCCGCCAAATGCATGAATCGGCGGGCCTGCGTTGCCTCGGCCGCCAGACCGAACAATGCGCGACCCCGGATCAACTCTATCGCTTCTAAAAGCTCGGCATCGCTGCAATCAGGGCATTGCGGCAGCACCATACCCTCGTTCGTGATGGCAAGAATGGCACGCGGACTATCGCCCAATGCCCAGACATTCAACGCGCGCGGGGCACACCCCCGCAAACCAAAATCACGCAAATTGGCCAGAGGAAACATCGATGTCTGAATGTGTTTCGACAGAAACCGGTCGATCATTGGCACGTCTTCTTGTCGCGCCTGCCGCCACGTCACGTCCAATCCCCCAGCGCCTGCTGCCACATTGTCAGCGCAGCAACCGCCGCCGTATCCGCCCGCAGGATGCGTGGGCCCAGACTGACCACATGCGCAAAGGGCAACCCAGACAGGCGCGAGCGTTCCCGATCGGAAAACCCTCCTTCGGGCCCTATGAGGATAGCCCAGGGCTGATCCTTTTCGTTCGCTGCCAGACGCAGGGCTGATCCCACCTCGGCCTCGTCACAGAACATCAGTTGGCGACCGTCGGGCCATGCATCCAGCACACGGTCCAGACGCTGCAGGTCGGCGACTTGGGGTACATAAGTCCCGCCGCATTGCTCAGCGGCTTCGACCGCGTGGGCCTGCAGGCGGTCCTGTCGGATACGTTCGGAATTAGTGAATTCGGTCTGGACGGGCAGGATGCGCGCGGCACCCATCTCGGCCGCCTTTTCGACAATGAAATCGGTCCGTGCTTTTTTGATCGGCGCAAAAAGCAGCCACAGATCAGGCGGCAGTTGCAAAGGTTTGGACTGTTTCAAACAGGTCAGCACCCCGCCGCGTTTTCCGGCCTGCACGACCTGGGCCAGCCACTCTCCGTCCTGGCCGTTGAACAGCGCCACGTGCCCGCCCACGGCCAGACGCATGACGCCGAAAAGGTAATGCGCCTGCTCGCGCGTCAAATCAACGGATTGCCCCGGACCCAGAGGGTGCTCTACATACAGTCTGATCTTTGCACTCATGAGACGTTACATATGCTAGGCAACGCCCCAACACCAGACGGTCAGGTCGCCGATGCGGTATCCGGCAACTGGGTCGATACACACGCGCCCGCTTTCGCCCGGCCATACTTGCGCCTGAGCCGTGCAGACCGGCCCATCGGCACATGGCTATTGCTGATCCCCTGCTGGTGGGGTCTGGCGCTGGCGATCCTGAGCGACGGCAATCCGCGTTTTGAAGATCTTTGGATCGCTGTCGCCTGTGCCATCGGTGCGTTCCTGATGCGGGGCGCGGGCTGCACATGGAATGATATCACCGACCGAGAATTCGATGCTCAGGTCGAACGCACCCGGTCGCGACCCATTCCTTCGGGACAAGTCAGTGTGCGGCAGGCTGCGTTCTGGATGGTGCTGCAATGCCTTTTGGCGTTGATGATCCTGCTGACCTTCAATCGGGCCGCCATAGCAATGGGCGTGCTGTCTCTGCTTCCTGTAACGATCTACCCTTTCGCCAAACGCTTCACTTGGTGGCCGCAGGTGTTTCTGGGCCTCGCGTTCAATTGGGGCATCCTTCTGACTTGGGCCGCGCATACGGGAACAGTCAGCGTTCCCGCAATCACGCTGTATCTGGCAGGCATCGCGTGGACGTTGTTCTATGACACGATCTATGCCCATCAGGACGCCGAAGATGACGAGCTGATCGGCATCAAATCCACCGCCCGTCTATTTGGTGAGAACACGGCGAAATGGCTGAAATACTTCCTTGTCGCAACCGTCGCGTTAATGGGCCTTGCGATCATCGACGCAGCAACGGCACAGGCGTCGACCCTTGCACTGTTCGTGGCTCTTTTCGGTCCTTGGGCGATGGGATGGCATATGGCGTGGCAGTTGCGCGGATTGGACACGGATGACAACGCCAAGCTGCTGCAATTGTTCCGCGCCAATCGGGACACCGGCCTTATTCCGCTGATCTTCCTTGGCGTCGCGTTGCTGGTCTGATTGCACCTCGGCGCAGGCCTCTGTAAGAGTGCTGCTCAATCACCCGAGGAGTCGATTGCCCGCACATGCGCCTGCCCTATTTCATCGCCGTTGCCCTGATTTTCCTCGTGTCAGCCGGAGTATCCCTGCTGGCGGCCAGTTACGCGGTGACAAAGGTCGAAGAGGCATCCGAATTCGCAGTGCGGCGCGAGCTGGACCTTAAAGGCCATGACTGGGCCGAAGTTGAATCCGACGGCCTGCGAGTCATCCTGACCGGAACCGCACAGGATGAGGCCGCCCGTTTCAACGCATTAACAGCCGCAGGGACCGAAGTTGATACGTCGCGCGTCATTGACGAGATGCAGGTTGAAGCGACGCGTCAATTGGCTCCACCACGCTTTTCCGCAGAAATCCTGCGCAACGACAGCGGCATTTCGGTTATTGGCCTCATACCTGCCAGCCAGGACCGGGACGCGTTGGTAGACCGGCTTCGCAATCTGGATGGCGGCAAGGTCTCGGACCTGATGGAAACCGCAGACTATCCAAAGCCGAAAGGCTGGGAAGAAGCGTTAAACTATTCGGTTGAGGCTCTGGCGCGTCTGCCGCGCGCCAAAATCTCGGCCAGCCCCGGACTGGTCAAGATCACGGCCATCGCAGACAGCCAGCAGGAAAAAGAGCAACTGGAACAGGACTTGACCCGGGCAGCTCCCCCTAGCCTGCGCATCGGGCTGTCCATTTCAGCCCCAAGACCGGTGATCACGCCTTTCACCCTGCGTTATTTGATTGATGAGTCCGGCGGGACCTTTGATGCGTGCTCGGCGCAAGACGAAGAAGCGCGCGACACGATAATCCAAGCGGCGCAAGGCGCTGGTCTGACGGGTCCGTATTCCTGCACGATCGGGCTGGGTGTGCCATCGCCCCGCTGGCCCGAGGCTGCATCTCTGGGCATTCGCGCGCTGGCGGAAATTGGTCAGGGTTCAATCACAATTTCGGATGCTGATGTAACCCTAGTCGCCGCCGAAGGCACCAATCCCGCGCTTTTTGACAGGATCGTAGGCGAGCTTGAGGCCGCTCTGCCCGGTGTTTTCGCCTTGCACGCCGTATTGCCGGAACCGACCGAAGACGCACCTGCAGGTCCGACAGAGTTCTCCGCAACACGCAGCCCTGAAGGTCTGGTGCAGATGCGCGGCCGTTTGGGTGACGAAGCGGCGCGCGACATGGTCGACAGTTTCGCACGGGCGGCTTTTGGGTCTGAACAAGTTTATACCGCCACGCGGATTGCCCCCGATCTACCGTCAGACTGGCCTGTGCGCGTGCTGGCCGGGCTCGAGGCGCTGTCTCACCTTCACAATGGCGCGCTAACGGTAACGCCGGATGATGTTGTCCTGAGCGGCATCAGTCACGATCCCGAGTCCAAGGCCCGCATCGCCGGTCTGCTGTCTGAAAAACTGGGGGACGCGCAGGACTATACTCTGTCCATCACCTATCAAGCACCCCCTGAACCAGAAGACACGCTGCCGGACCCCGAAATGTGTGAGGAGCAGATCGCGGAAATTCAGGCAGCAACCAAAATTGCCTTCGAGCCGGGCTCGGCCACGATTGCGTCAGACTCGCGCGATACTGTGAACCAAATTGCCGACATTTTGCGAGAGTGCGGACCAATTCGGATGGAAATTCAGGGCCATACCGACAGTCAGGGCCGCGAAGAGATGAACCAGCAACTCAGCCAGGCGCGGGCACAGTCCATTCTGAACGAATTGCGCGGCCGCCGGATTCCAACCGGCAGCTACTCGGCCGTCGGCTATGGTGAAACCCAGCCCATCGCAGATAACGACACCGAAGAAGGCCGTGAGGAAAACCGTCGGATCGAGTTCCGACTGATCCGACCCGAACCTGTCGCCAATTCCGAAACCGGGCTTGAGGCGATGGAAGCCACGACAGGCGACTCGGAAGACGCGCAGCCAGAAGCCGAAAATACCGGCGCAGAGGAACAGTAAGTTGAACAGAATCGAATTCATCATCGCCACCGCCGTTATCCTGTTTGCGGCATTCTGCATGGGCTGGTTCGCGAACTGGCTTGCGCACCGCCTGTCGCGTGTGCGTCAAAGCGATGTGGCCGATCTGGACCGCATGAGTCAGGAATTGCACGAAGCCGAAGAGACCCGCGATCAGGCGATTACCTACCTGCAACAGCGTGAAGCGGAACTGACCAACCAACTGACGCAGGCCGAGGCGGAATTGTCCGCAGCCATGGATGGCCTGCGCGCTGCACGTCAAGAGGCCGAGGAACTGCGGGGCCGTATCAACAACGCGGACTGACCTACCACCGGGTCAGCGCGTCTTCATCCTCGTCCTTGGCGGCCACCCAATCGGCCCCATCCGACGTGATTTCCTTTTTCCAAAAGGGTGCGCGGGATTTCAGGTAGTCCATCAGAAATTCTGCAGCCTCGAACGCATCCTTGCGGTGCGGTGCGGCGGTTGCCACCATCATGATCCGATCCCCCGGAGCCAGTCGCCCGTGGCGGTGGATGACAAGGACATCACCCAGTGACCAGCGGCTTTGCGCCTCTTCCGCGATCTTGGTCAGGGCACGTTCGGTCATGCCGGGATAATGTTCAATCTCCATGACATCCAAATCGGCCGCAGCCAGATCACGGACAACGCCGGTAAATGTCACAATCGCCCCGTTTGCGGCATCACTCGCGGCAAAGGCGTTGGCTTCGGCCCCCAGATCAAACGCCTCTTCCTGAACCACGATACGCATGGATTAGCCGCCGGTCATGGGAGGGAAGAACGCGACTTCACGAACCCCGGCAAGCGGCGCGTCAAAGTCCGAAAGCTCCTGATCGAGCGCCACGCGCAGCGCCGAAAGATCAGCAAAGGCCGCGGCATAGCGATCCTCGCGCGCGCTGAGTTCCGCGACCAGATCGGAAACGGTCGCGGCTTCGGTTTCCACCCGCTCTTTCGGCAGGCCAATGCGTTCGCGCACCCAGGCGAAATACAGCACGTCCATCGCTTAGCTCTCCTTCAGATGGGGCATGGCTTTACGTAGGTAGTCGTAGCCCGTGATCAATGTCAGGGTCGCTGCGATCCACAGCAGCCACAATCCGATCCGGCCCGACCAGAACATCCCTTCAAGGTGCCAGCGGATGTTATTTACATCACCTACCTGTCCAGTCAGAACCTGATCAATGGTCGTAGGATCCATTCCGAACGTGGACATCACAAAGTTATGCTCGAATATCCCTTGCGAAAACAAGATAGCGATCGCAACCATCTGCGCGGTGGTCTTCCACTTGGCCAGCTTAGTCACTTTCAGCGTCCCCGCCACATCGCCCAGATATTCGCGCAGGCCCGAGACAAACACCTCGCGGAACAGGATCACGGTTGCGGGCAGTACCAGCCACGGCGTCCAGTGTTCGGTGGAATATCCAACAAGGATCATCAGCGCGATCACCACCATTGCTTTGTCAGCAATCGGGTCCAGCATTGCACCAATCTTGGTTTCCTGTTTCCACGCCCGCGCCAGATAGCCATCAAACCAGTCGGTGATTGCGGCAGACAGGAACAGGATCAGGGCAAACCAGTCCGCATAGGGTCGGGTGAAATACAGAAACATCACGGCCAGACCGGGGGCCGCAAGCAGGCGAAGAACGGTCAGAATATTGGGCAAGTTCCACTTCATGACCCGACCCTACATCGCCGGTTCAGGACATAAAAGGTGGCCCATCGAAAATCTGACCCGATCACAGGTAGTTGTGGCGCCCGGGGTCAAAGGGTCGCAACCCCGAATGCGCGGCTTGGCGCGCGGGGGCTTTGCGGTCAGATTGGCGCGCGGTCCAGACAGAGCAAAACATGACACAGCACATTCAAACCGATCCCCGATCCAACCTGATCGGCAGCGCGTGGATGATCGCAGCGATGGCGCTGTTCGCGCTAGAGGATGCGCTGATCAAGGCCGCCTCGGCGGCGATTCCGATCTGGCAGGTGCTGGTGCTGTTTGGCGCAGGCGGTGCGGTGATCTATGCGGCGGTGGCCCTGCTGCGTGGCACGCGGCTGTTTCAGGCCGATGTGCTGTCGCGCCCCATGAAAGTACGTGTGGTGTTCGAAATTCTGGGGCGGCTGTTCTATGTGCTAGCCATCGCACTGACGCCGCTTTCATCCGCCACGGTGATCTTGCAAGCCACGCCTCTGGTCGTTGTCGCGGGGGCCGCGCTGGTCTTTGGCGAAACCGTCGGCTGGCGGAGGTGGAGCGCCATTCTGGTCGGCCTGATCGGCGTCGTGATCATCATTCAACCGACCGGAGACAGCTTTTCGCCCCTGTCCATCCTTGCGGTGCTGGGGATGCTGGGGTTCGCGGGCCGTGATCTGGCCAGCCGCGCCGCGCCTGCGTCTCTGGGGACCGAGGTGCTGGGGTTCTACGGTTTCCTCTGCATCATCATCGCCGGGCTGGCCTATCGGTTTTGGGAGGGGACACCGATACAGCCCCTTACCCCGCATGTCAGCCTGCACATGACAGGCGCAATCGTGATGGGCGTCTTGGCTTATGCCTCGCTGATGAAGGCGATGCGCACAGGCGAGGTCTCATCCGTCACGCCCTTCCGCTATTCCCGGCTGTTGTTCGGGATCGGGCTGGGCGTGGTCATGTTTGGTGAGCGGCTGGACCAGACCATGTGGATCGGGTCGGCGCTGATCGTGGCCTCGGGCCTCTATATCCTGTGGCGCGGACGGCGAGCCTAGCCCTTGTCATGGAAGAAATCATAGACCTTCTGCGCCAACCCGGCTGAGATCCCCTCAACCGCTTTCAAATCCGCCAGGTTGGCCCGGCTGACCGCCTTGGCGCTGCCGAAATGAGTTAGCAACGCGCGTTTACGCGCCGCCCCGACGCCGGGGATTTCGTCCAGAGGCGTCGCCCCCACCGCCTTGGCACGTTTCGCACGATGGGTGCCGATGGCGAATCTATGCGCCTCATCCCGCAGGCGCTGGATGAAATACAGCACCGGATCGTTGCGTTTCAGCGCAAAGGTGCGCTGGCCGATGCGGTGGAATTCCTCTTTCCCGTGGTCGCGGTCCACGCCCTTGGCGACGCCGACCATCGGGACGTCTTCGACGCCGTGCTCGACCATGATCTCATGCACCGCGTTGACCTGCCCCGCGCCGCCGTCGATAAGCAGCAGGTCCGGCCACATACCCTTGTCGCGATCCGGGTCTTCTTTCAACAAACGGGTGAAACGGCGGGTTAGGACCTCTTTCATCATGCCAAAGTCGTCGCCGGGGGTCAGATCATCCCCACGGATGTTGAACTTGCGATAGGCGTTTTTCATGAACCCTTCGGGGCCCGCCACGATCATCCCGCCCACCGCATTGGTGCCCTGTATATGTGAGTTGTCGTAGACCTCGATCCGGCTTGGCGGGCTGTCCAGGTCAAACGCCTCGGCCACACCGCGCAGCAGCTTGGCCTGTGTAGCACTTTCCGACATGCGGCGGGCAAGCGACTCACGCGCGTTACGCAGGGCACCGGCGACCAGTTCCTGTTTCTCACCACGCTGCGGCACGAGGATTTCCACCTTACGCCCGGCTTTCTCAGCCAGCGCTTGCTCCATCAGGTCAGCGTTTTCGATCCCGTCCGACAGGATCAACTGACGCGGTGGCTCCTTGTTGTCGTAGAACTGACCGAGGAACGCCTCCATCACCTCGGCCGGGGACACATCCGCGCCAACCCGAGGGTAGAAATCCTTGTTCCCCCAGTTCTGGTTGGCGCGGATGAAGAACACCTGCACACAGGCCTGCCCGCTCTCCATATAGAGGCCAATCACATCCGCCTCGGCCACGCCGCGCGGGTTGATGCCTTGGGAGGTCTGTACCTGCGTCAGCGCCCGGATACGGTCGCGCAGGCTGGCCGCGCGCTCGAACTCCATCGCCTCGGAGGCGGCCATCATCTGTTCAGCCAGTTCTTCCTGCACCTTGGTCGACCGGCCCGACAGAAAGCGTTCTGCATCCTTGACGCTTTCGCCGTAATCGCTTTCCGAGATCAGCCCAACGCACGGCCCCGAACAGCGCTTGATCTGAAACAGCAGACAGGGCCGCGTGCGGCTATCGAACATGGAATCCGAGCAGTTGCGCAGCAAGAACGCCTTTTGCAGCTGGTTCAGCGTCCGGTTAACGGCACCCGCACTGGCGAAGGGGCCAAAATAGGCGCCCTTTTCTTTCTTCGCCCCACGATGCTTCTTGATTTGCGGAAACCCATGATCCTTGGCGACCAGAATGTTCGGAAAACTCTTATCATCGCGCAGCAGCACATTGTATTTCGGCTTGAGCTGCTTGATCAGGTTCTGTTCCAGCAGCAGCGCCTCGGTCTCGGTCCGCGTGGTCAGAAACATCATCGAGGCGGTCGCGGCGATCATCTTCTCGATCCGCCCCGAATGGCCGGGGCGCGTATAGTTCGACACCCGCGCCTTCAGGTTCCGCGCCTTGCCCACGTACAGAACCCGGCTGTCCGCATCCAACATCCTGTAAACGCCCGGAGAACTGTCCAGCGTTTTCACATAACGCTGTATACATTTGTATCCAGTGGCTTGGCCGTCGGGGTTCGATTCGTTCTGGGTGGTCATGAGTCCGAAATATGATTCCCTGACCATGGCTGCAATCTTAAGCGTCTCAATTCAAGAGAAAACAAATCCACGGTTTCTGTGGATAACTATGAAGATAAGTTTCCAAGGGTCTCGATTTTCCCTTGATTCATTAAGGATTCCTTGATTTGCACAAAAAATAGGCGCTATATTAACTACCTGTTTTTAAATGTAATTTTTTCATACACATGGCAAGTGTATGAAAAAAAAGACAATTTTGTAACGCGCAAGTAACGGAAATGCGAGCGGTGCAAAACTTGAGGCAAAGATGCCTATTCAACCCCCAAAACATCCGGAGTTTGCCATCCAAGATGCTGCCCGCCATCGACGCATAGTAACTGCCCGGTCACGGCATACGCGTCCAGAAAATATCCCAGCGCAGCGGTGATATCAGATGGGTTCGCGCCGCGTTCAAGCACGGTATTAGCGCGCTGCGACTTGAAGTGATCTTCGCTTTGCCTGTGGCCCTGCATCGTCGGGCCGGGGCCGATCGCGTTGACGCGGATCGCGGGGGTTAGGGCCTGCGCCGCCGTGCGGGTCAGCGCCCAAAGACCCATCTTGGCAATGGTGTAGGACATGAACTCGGGCGTCAGTTTACGGACACGCATATCAACCATGTTGACGATCAGGCCAACTGCCACGGGCTCTCCCGCATCGTCGGTATCCGGTTCCAGATCCTGCTCTGCCATTGCCTGAGTCAGAACGAAGGGCGCGCGCAGATTACTGTCCAGATGCCGATCCCAGCTTTCGCGGGTCGCCGTATGGATGTTATCATATTCAAAGATCGAGGCGTTGTTGACCAAACAGGTAATTGGCCCGTCCAAAGCCTCAGCCGCGCGAGGCAAAAGCGTCTGAACCTGCGCCTCGTCCAGCAGGTCGGCCTGCAATGCGATGGCCTTGCGACCCATGGCCTGAACCTCGGATACAACTTCGGCGGCAGGATCGGCAGAAGTCGCGTAATGCACAGCAACATCATACCCGCGTTGGGCCAGATACAAAGCCATGGCTCGGCCAAGGCGGATTCCTGCACCGGTTACCAACGCTCGGGTCATACGTGTTCCCTCTTAATCAAGTCACGCCAACAAAGAGATGACGTAGACCGCATAGAGCAGAGTCAATAACAGTCCCCACCCACGCGTGATGTCTTTTTTGAAGAACACAAACGGGATCAGCAACAGCGACGCGCCCAACATGACCCACAGATCGAACCGCAGGAATTCCTGATCAACCGGAATAGGCCCGACCAGTGTGGCGATGCCCACGATGGCCAGCAGGTTGAACATGTTCGAGCCGATCACATTGCCTAACGCAACGTCCGCCTGACGGCGCAGGGCGGCCATGACAGTCGTTGCCAATTCCGGCAGCGAGGTCCCGACCGCGACCAATGTCAGGCCGATGACGGTTTCGCTGACGCCATAGGTGCGCGCGATGACGGTCGCATTATCCACCAGCAGGTGCGCGCCCATCGGCAATCCGATCAGACCCAGAACCAAATAGATCGAGATCTTCCAATAAGGCATATCCGGGTCGGCTTCTTCCAGCCCGTCAAGCTCTTCATCGTCGGCGCAGGCTTCGCCGCAGGCCTTGCGGTGCGCGTGGGCCTCGCGGAACGCATTCCACAGAACAAGACCAAGCGCGGCCAGCAGGATCGCACCGCTGTACAAATTGAATATGCCACAGAAGGCCAGTCCGATGAAAAGAACCGAGGCCAGCAACATGAAGACATAGTTCTTGCGGCTGTCGCATTCACTGGTGTGCAGCGTCGCCAAAAACGCAGGCAGACCCAGCACTAAAAGGATATTGGCCGTGTTCGACCCCACCACATTCCCCAGCGCGATCCCCGGCGCATTTTCCTTGATGGCGCTGATGGCAATCAGCATTTCGGGGGCCGAGGTGCCAAAGGCCACGATTGTCAGACTGACGATCAGCGCGGGCACGCCCAGACGCAGGCTTAGGTTCACCGCACCACGCACCAACGCATCACCCGCCAACAGCAGGATCAGCAGCCCGAGGCCGGAAAGCAGCCATGCCGTCATGTACGGCCTCCTTTTTCGCAGGCGCAAGGACCTTTGCCGATCCTGAACCGCCCGCAGCGCGGGCATCTTGAAGACTGCAACCTCTGCTGTCCCGGAAAGCGCAGTTTCCCGAACATGGCCAGGACACCCATAGCAATCAGAAAAAGGGTTACGATCTTGATAATCACGTTACAAACCGAAACGCGCGTAGGCCGCGCGCTCCTCAAGGCCGGCAATCGCATCCTGGGCGAGTGACGCCCCGAACCGAGACCACAGCGGTTTGCGAAGGCCGTATCGACGGAACTTTACCTTGTCGCCGAAACGCTCCTGCATCTTTGGCTTAAGATGGGCGATACCGTCGATCAGCCCCAATTCCCGCGCGCGCCGGGCCAACCAGACCTCGCCGGTGAACAGGTCCTCGTTCTCATCCAACTTTTCGCCCCGGCGGTTTTTTACATGGGTGATGAAATTGTCGTGAATATCGGCCAGCAATCTTTCGAGCCGCGCGACATCTTCTTTCTTTTCCGGAGAGAACGGGTCCAGCATGGACTTTGACTGCCCGGCCGTGTGGACACGACGTTCAATTCCCTGACGTTTCAGCAACACATGCGCCCCGAACCCGGACGAGATCACCCCGATCGAGCCAAGAACCGAACTGTCGTCTGCATAGATTTCATCGGCTGCCGCTGCCAGCCAGTAACCACCCGAGGCTGCAACATCCTCGACAAACGCAATGACCGGCACATTCAGTTCGTCAGACAGCCGCCGTATGCGGGCGCCAATCAACGAGCTTTGAACCGGTGACCCTCCGGGCGAGTTAATTTCAAGCGCCACCGCAGAGGGTTTTCCCTTGCGAAAGGCTTTCTCAAGTACCGGGGCAAGCGAAGTATCAGACATCGACGCACGTCCGGCCATTCCGATGGCACCGGACAATCGCACGACAGCGACGCTGGGTTGTTTTTTGAGAAACGGCAGGCTGAGTTTCATGGATGCCGATGTAGAGTGCAGCCAACCGGTAAACAAGGGACCGCTGGGGCCTAAAACGCGACGTGAACCAGATTCACACACATGACGGGCAAAAATGCAACGCCACGGATCGCCTAGCTGCGAATGCGCCAGCCTGTTTTGAAAATCCACCCGATGATGCCCAGACAGATGCCGGTGAACACCAAAATTGCCAAAAGGCTGAACCCAATGGGAACATCGGCAAGCCCATAGAAGGACCAGCGGAACCCGGAAATCAGATAAACCACCGGGTTGAACAGGGTGATTGTCTGCCACACTGGAGGCAGCATCGAAATCGAATAGAACGTACCACCCAGAAAGATAAGAGGCGTCACCACCAATTGTGGGACCAGTGACATCTGTTCAAAATTGCTGGCCCAGATGCCTATTATGAACCCCAGCAGCGAAAAGCTGAGACAGGTCAGAACCAGAAACCACACCATCGCAAAAGGGTGTTCGATCCTTAGATCCACAAAGAACGTGGCGGTAATCAGGATCACCACCCCCACGAACAGTGCCTTTGTCGCGGCGGCTCCGACGTAGCCGATCACAATCTCGATAAAGTTCACGGGGGCGGATAGCAGTTCGTATATCGTGCCTAGAAACTTGGGAAAATAAATCCCAAAGGACGCGTTCGAGATCGACAGCATCACTACCGACAGCATGATAAGCCCCGGTACGATGAACGCACCATAAGATACGCCCTCGATCTCTTGGATACGGCTGCCGATTGCGGTGCCAAAAACCACGAAATACAACGAAGTCGACAGGACCGGAGACAGAAAGCTCTGCGCCAGTGTTCGAAAGAACCGGGCCATTTCGAACCGGTAGATGGCGGCGACGGCGGACCAGTTCATGCTGGGGCTCCGGACACTAGATTAACAAAAATTTCCTCAAGGCTCGACTGACGGGTCTGTACATCGCGCAACACCAACCCCGCCTGGGCCACGTCATTCAGCAAGGTGGTGATGCCTGTCCGGTCGGCGTGGATATCATAAGTATAGATCAGCACATCACCGTTTCCGTTCAAAGTCAGATTGTGCTCGGCCAGGGCTTTGGGAATGGATTGAATGGGTTCTGTCAGCATGACCTCGATCTGCTTCTTGCCCATCTGGGCCATAAGCGTGTTCTTGTCCTGAACCAGCAGCAATTCACCCTTGTCGATGACCCCCACGCGGTCAGCGATGGCCTCGGCTTCTTCAATGTAATGCGTGGTCAGAATGATGGTGACGCCTGCCTGTTTCAGCTCGGCCACGATCTCCCACATGTCTTTGCGCAGCTCAACATCAACACCGGCTGTGGGCTCGTCCAGAAACAACACCCGCGGTTCATGCGCCAGTGCCTTGGCGATCAGAACGCGGCGCTTCATGCCGCCTGACAATTCCTTGATCGCGTTCTTGCGCTTGTCCCACAAGGACAGCTTGCGCAGGATTTCCTCGATCCGAGAATTGTCAGCACCATACCCGAACAACCCGCGCGAAAACCGCACCGTATTCCAAACTTTCTCGAACGGCTCCAACGCAATCTCTTGCGGAACCAGCCCAATCATTCGACGGGCGGCCCGAAAATCGGTCTGGATATCATGCCCGCCTACCGTCACCGACCCGGAAGTCGGGGTCGTGATCCCGCAAACGGTTGAAATCAGGGTCGTCTTGCCCGCTCCGTTTGGCCCCAGCAGCGCAAGAATCTCACCTTCTTCAATATCCAATGAGACGCCCTTCAGCGCCTCGAAACCGTCGGCATAGGATTTGCGCAAGTCCCTGATGGACAGAATTGGTGTCATTCACTTTCCCCGTTCTGGCGGGGACATTACCCCGGCGAACCGACACAGAACAGGCCCATTTCGCACAGGGTCCTGCGCATTTTTGTACGCGCCAACAGCCTCAAGCGGGTCCGGCATTGCGCAATTCGGCTATTCGCTTCTGGATCAACTCAACGTGCAACCGAGCGTCGTATTGCCCCTGCCGATAAGCAGCCGGCAACCGCAGCGCAGCCAGACGCTCATCCAGTTCACTCAAATGCGCCTGCATCATGTCCAACTCGGCGTCGCTTGGGTCATTGGCCAATTCCAGCTCGATATCGCGGATTTCGGGGTAATGTTGCCAAACACGCCAGCGCATCGCATAAGCATAGGCGAAGGGCAGCAGCCGCATCAACGGAACCACGATAAAAAAGAACGGCAACAACAGCAGCAAAACCCGGTTGATCTGCGCGGCAATCCAATAAGGCAGCCAGTTATGCCAGGTGGACGGGCCATCAAGGATCAATTGGCGCGCGGTATTGCTGACATTCAGGCCGGTGCCGTCAATGTTCGGGAAAACGCCCGGGTCCGAGATAATGCCCCTTGCCTGGTGCAACTCGATCGCTGCCATCGTCAGACGGTTGACCAAAGCCGGATGCAGATCGGGTCGCACGACCAACCGTGCCTCGATCGCGACCAACTCAACAGCGCGTGGCGGCAGCACAGGGTCCAAAGACATTCCCCCGGCCGGCACCGATACCACCGTCGCATAGGTCAGGCGTCTGGAAATTGCCTGTACATGGGCCAGGTCCAACACCCGCAGCCCCGGAGATTCATAGGCCGCCTTGAGATAGGGCGCTTCTATCGGGGCCACATAGACTGCGATATCCAGTTCACCCGCAAGCAGGGCAGCCGCAGCTTCGGCATAAGGTATTGAGAAATGTTCGTTTGCGTCCTCGGCCAGCCCCACAGCCCGTTCAAGATCACGAAACGCCGCCGCCGTTCCTGACCCTGGTGCGCCACTGTTGATCCGCAAACCGGACCAAAGGGCAGGATTGCGCGGGATGGCCGCGTCTTTGTTCACCAGAAAAACAACAGGCTCAAAGAATACGGCACCGACAGCTTCGGCTCTGTTTGGGTCAACCTTGATTCCACCTTGCAGAAAAGCGGCATCCACCTCGCCATTATTCAGCAGATCAGCATTCTCTACCGATCCGGCCGTTTCGAGTATTTCAAGCCGGATGCCATCCCGCGCCAATATGTCTGCATAGTCCTGCGCTACGGTTTCATAGGCCCCACCCGCGGGACCCGCAGCCAATACGATGGTTCCAGGGGGATGCAGGCGCGACAGAACACCGGCGAGAACCGCCAGCGCAAGAACGCTCCCGAAAAGGATCCACAACCGCATCCGAGCCTCTCTCCAATCCCCGCTGGAAACGCTAGTGGTCACGTAACCATCTTGCAAGCCATCAGAATCCGGCCTTGCAATTCCCGCAAAGCCTCGAAACCCTGCCTGAAAAGGAGGGCCACAATGCTGAACGGAATCCGGATCATCGAAGTCGAGGGCTTGGGCCCCGGCCCGTTCGCGGCCATGATGCTGGCCGACCTGGGCGCAGATGTCATAACCATCCATCGCAAGGGCCAGCCCACCACCCCCGGAATGCCTGAGAGTTCCGTGCTGGATCGCGGCAAACGGTCCATAGACCTGAACCTCAAGGATGACGCCGATCTTGAGATCGCCAAGCGCCTGACCTCATCCGCCGACGCCCTGATCGAAGGCTTCCGCCCCGGCGTGATGGAAAAACTCGGCCTCGGACCCGAAACCTGCCACTCCCTCAACCCCAAACTGGTCTATGGCCGCATGACGGGCTGGGGGCAGGACAGCCCCCTTTCGGACAGGGCGGGCCACGACCTGAACTATATCGCGATGTCCGGCGCGCTCTGGTACGCCTCGGCAGCAGGGCAAGCCCCACAGACACCGGCAACATTGGTGGGCGATATCGGGGGCGGCGCGATGTACCTTGTCGCAGGCATAATGGCTGGCCTGATCAATGCACAGCGCACAGGTCAGGGTACCGTCGTCGATGCCGCCATCTATGACGGCTCGGCGCATATGATGAACCTGCTCATGAGCATGCGTCAAACCGGCAACCTGTCGGAAACGCGGGGCCAAAGCCTGCTGGACGGCCCTCATTGGAGCCGCACCTATACCTGCGCCGACGGCGGGTTCATCACCGTGCAATGCCTCGAGCCAAAATTCTACGCTGAGTTCCTCAATAAATTGGGCCTGTCACAGGATCCTGACTTCACTAAACAATACGACCCAAAACTGTGGCCACTGCTCACCGCGCGCCTATCCGAAATCTTCTCTCGACACCCCCGCGATCATTGGGCGATGCTTTTCCACGACACCGACGCCTGCGTCGCCCCCGCGCTTAGCCCCAAACAGGCACATTCCCATCCCATGAACAACGCGCGCCAGACATGGCAGAACATCGACGGAACCCTCCAGGCCGCCGCCGCGCCGCGCTTTTCAAACCACGCATGGCAACCAAAGCCCAGCCCATTGCGCGGCGAACACCGCTCGGAAATTCTGGACGAACTCAACCCAAAGCGCTGATCCGCCCCTTCACCTGGCTATGAATATCCCGGGGGATGAATTGGCCGCAGGCCAAGAAGGGGGCTGGCCCCCTTCAACCAGCTTACCGCGATCGCACAGTATCAATCATCAATTGCACGTTCTCGGGGTCGGCATCCGGCGTGATCCCATGCCCAAGGTTGAAAATATGCGGTCCCTTTGAAAACGCCTCAACGATCTTGCGCGTTTCATCCACCAAAGCCTGCCCACCCGTCACCATATGGGACGAGGCCAGATTGCCTTGAACACAGCCATCCACCTGCATGTGGGCCGCCGCCCAATCCGGCGCGACCGAGTTATCCAGCGCCACACAATCCACTCCGGTCGCCTTCGCAAACCCGACATAGCCTTCACCGGCCTCACGCGGGAAACCGATCACCGGAATGCCGGGATGGCGCGCCTTGATGGCCTGAGTGATGACCCGGCACGGCTCAACGGCGTATTTCTGGAACGCGTCCTCCTTCAACGACCCGGCCCAGCTGTCAAAGATCTTGACCACCTCGGCCCCTGCCTCGATCTGGGCCGAGAGGTATTCGATCGTCGCCAGCGTGATCCGCTCCAGCAACGCCTCGAACAATGCCACATTCCCTTCGCGCAGCGCATGGGCCGGGCCCTGATCCGGCGTGCCGCGCCCGGCGATCATATAGGTCGCCACCGTCCAGGGCGCGCCTGCAAACCCGATCAACGTTGTCTCGGACGGCAATTCCCGCGACAGGATACGCACGGTCTCATAGACTGGAGACAAAGTCTCGTGAATCGCATCCATGGGCTTCAAAGCGTCAAACTCGGCCTGCTGGGTGATGGTCGACAGGCGCGGTCCCTCGCCGGTCACGAACCACAAATCCGCGCCCAGCGCCTGCGGTACCAGCAGGATATCGGCAAACAAGATCGCCGCATCGAACCCATAGCGGCGAATTGGTTGCAACGTTACCTCGGCCGCCAGTTCGGGGTTATAACACAGCGACAGGAAATCCCCTGCCTGCGCCCGTGTCGCGCGATATTCGGGCAGATACCGCCCGGCCTGACGCATCATCCAGATCGGCGGCACATCCTGCACCTCACCCGCCAGCGCCCGCAGCAGTTTCTTTGTTTCGGCCATGTCTGCCCCCAATCATCAGGTTTGCGCCACGGGTCGGCCCTCAGTGGCAATTTGTCAAGCTCTGCCCCCATTGTCAGGGCAATGTGACGCGACTAAAGCTGTGCGCATGACACTGACCCTGCCCTCCCCCGACTCGCCGCTCAAGATCGGTACCCGAGGATCACCTCTGGCGCTGGCACAAGCCTATGAGACACGGCAGCGACTGGGCGCGGCTTTCGACTTGCCGGATGAAGCGTTCGAGATCGTGGTGATCAAAACCACCGGCGACAACCGCGCCATGATCGACGCGGACCGCCCGTTGAAAGAGATCGGCAACAAGGGCCTGTTCACCAAAGAGATCGAGGAGGCGATGCTGCGCGGCGATATCGACATCGCGGTGCATTCCACCAAGGATATGCCAGTGGAACAGCCCGCAGGGCTGGTGCTGGACACCTTCCTGCCGCGTGAAGATGTGCGCGACGCGTTCATCTCGCCCAGCCTGACAACCATTCACGACCTGCCGCAGGGTGCCACCGTCGGCACCTCATCCCTGCGCCGACGGGCGCAGTTGCTGAACCGCCGCCCCGACCTGAACGTGGTTGAATTTCGCGGCAATGTGCAAACGCGGCTGAAGAAACTGGCCGATGGCGTGGCGGATTGCACCTTTCTGGCCATGGCCGGTATCCGCCGCCTGAAAATGGACGACGTCCCTGCCACCGCCATTGCGCCCGAGGACATGCTGCCTGCCATTGCGCAGGGCACTATCGGTATCGAACGCCGCAGCGACGATTCCCGCGCAGCTTGTATGCTCGAAGCCATCCACCACGCCGAAACCGGCCAGCGCCTGATCGCAGAGCGCACGCTACTGGCTGCGCTGGACGGTTCGTGCGAGACGCCGATCGCTGGCCTTGCCGAAATACAGGACGGCCACCTGCGCCTGCGAGGTGAGGTTCTGCGCCCGGACGGGTCCGAGGCCATCTCGGAAGACATCACCGGTGCGGTTGCCGATGGGCCCGAGATGGGCCACGCCATGGCGGAAACGCTGCTGCAGAAGGCGGGTTCAGGCTTCTTCGACTGGAGAAGTTGAGAAAAAGTTGCGCAATGTGAACTACTTCACTGCTCGCATTTCCAAACGCTGACAACATACAGATACACCGATTGAGACGTCGGGCTGCTCTCGAAAAAGTCGAAAGTTTGCAAGTCTGTCCGTATTTTTAAGTGGTATTCGAGGGGGCGAGGTGCAGCCCCGGACATCCAATCAGTCAGGGCCGCTGTCATGAACTGGCAGCGGCCTGTTTCTTTGCCCAAACTAAATCCGTTCAAGCATTGGCAATCATCTGGACCGCTTTTTCAACCGCGTGCTTGGTCTGTTGCAGGTCCGCTTCCGTCACAGCCAAGGAAGGATAAAGCTTGCCCGGCGGCTTGAAGATCCCACTCGTCCTTAAGCTGTTGTTGTACATCACGTTACGATGCGGATCATCATGCTTGGCGCTGCGGTAATCGCGGCAATCGTTTTCCGTGAAAAAGATATCGAACAACGTCTCGTCGCCGCAAATCCGAAACGGAATCCCGGCTTTGACCAAGGCAGTACCCTGCATCTGTTGCAACACTGCACCCGTTGCGCGCAGTTGGTCATAGACGCCGTCGCGCCGAAGAACCTCCATCGTTTTCAGGCCCGCGACCGAGGCCACCGGGTTTCCCGACAAGGTCCCAAGCTGCATCAGCCACCCGTCCTCGCCAACCTGATCCTTGTCGAAATGTTTCATGATCTCGGCGCTTGCACCCAGCGCAGCCAAAGGGAACCCTCCGCCGATGATCTTGCCCAGCGTGCAGATATCGGGGGTTACGCCGTATTTCTCCTGCGCGCCGCCATAGGCCAGACGGAACCCTGTGACGATCTCGTCAAAGATCAGCAGGACGTTGTGCTTGTCACACAAGTCGCGCAGCCCTTGCAGGTATCCGGGCAAGGGCGGGATGATCCGCTGCAAGGGTTCGACCATGATCGCAGCGATATCGTCATGCTCATTCAGCAGGGCCGCGACGGCCTCAAGGTCGTTGAACGGCGCAATCAGCATCTGCTCGGCCACCCCCGCAGGTATCCCGGCGCTGTCAGGCACCGCTTGCGGAAAGTTGACCCGACGGCTGGGGGCAAGGCTCATCTGCGCCTCGGCGCTCATGCCATGATAGCCCCCTTCAAATTTCAGAATCTTGTCACGCCCGGTATAGGCGCGGGCCAGACGGATGGCGTACATGTCGGCCTCGCCACCCGAGGCCACAAAACGCACCTGTTCGCAGCACGGCACCGCATCGACAATAGCCTCAGCCAGTTCGATACCCTTGGCGTTATTGGCAAAGAAGGTCATGCCCTTGGGCAGTTGTTCCAGTACCGCTTCCATCACTTCGGGGTGGCCGTGGCCCAGCAGCATCGGGCCGGACCCGATCAGATAGTCGATGTATTCATTGCCGTCCTCATCCCAGACGTGGCTGCCCTCGCCACGTGCGATAATGATGCCGGGGTCGAAATTGCCAAAACCCCCAGCGGGCAAGACCTCATTCGCACGGGCGATCCATTCGGATTGGGTGTTGATCTTGAGCATCTCAGGCAATCTCCAATATCGGGGCGCCAAGGATATCCGGGTCGGGCGTCACGCCCAAACCGTGTCCTTCAGGCGGAGCAATGCGGCCGTCTTTGCGGCTGGGCGCATCGGGGCAAAGGCGTGGCGCCACGTAAGAGGACAGATCACAGGTGTTCATCAGCGATCCCTGCGGGGTCGAGGCCGCGAAATGCAGCGCGGCCGCGGTGACGATATCGGACCCCCATGTGCACTCGGCGCAGATTTCGGCCCCCAGATATACGGTCAGGTCCCGTGCTCGGCGCATGGCCGACAGACCGCCGAACTTAGATAGTTTTAACGCCACCGCATCCATGCAGCCAAGTTCATGCGCCCGCAGCAGCGAGGCCAGATCATGTGCGTTCTCGTCGATCTTCATCGGCAGGCCAGTGGCTTGCCGGACGGCAGCACAATCTTCCAGCGTTTTGCAGGGCTGTTCCAGCATCACATCCAGATGCGCCACCGCGCGGCCCGTGCGTGTGGCCTGAAGACGCGATGCGCCGCAGTTCCAGTCGCCATAGACGATAGGGCCCTGCCCCACGGCCTCGCGCACTTTGATCAGGCGTTCAGCGTCGGCCTGCCAATCGGCTTCGACCCCAAGTTTGACCTGAAACTGGCGAATGCCTGTCTGATAGGCGACTTGCGCGATGCGGGCCATCTCATCCGGAGCAACGCAGGTGATCGAGTGATAAAGCGGCATGTCCTTGCGCGTGCGCCCGCCCAACAGCGCATAGACCGGTTGGCCCGTGGCTTGGCCGAACAAATCCCACAGCGCCAGATCGACGGCGGACTTGGCGTAGCGATGACCTGGCAAAAACCCATCAAGCTTGCGCATGGGCGCGTCCGCCCCGAAAGGTGACATCCCGAGGATTTCCGGGGCCATTTCAGTAATCGCGGCGGGAACACCATCGGCATAGGCCGGAAGGTAGTGGGGGATCGGGCAAACCTCACCCCACCCTTGCAGGCCAGTATCTGTGATTAGGCACAGGACATGGGTTTTGACCGTGGCGCAGGTTTTGCCTTCGGCCATGCGGTACGTTTCATGGCTGCTGAGGTCGACGGACCAGAGGATGAGTTTGGTAATCTTCATGCGGCGTCCATCTGGGGCAGATCGTCCAAGCCTTCGCCGCGCCACAACACATAGGTCAGGATCGGGCTGTCGGTGGTGATCATGGCATGGCTCTGCCAACTGGCATGCAAGCGGGTTTGATTGGGGGTTAGGTCGGCCTCATTTCCTTGAACGCGAAACCGCGCGCGGCCAGCGGCGATCAGGTACAGTTCTTCGGCCTTGTGGCTGTGCCAATCATAGTTCAGCCCGTCACCCCAATAGGCCACATAGCCGCGCAGTTGCGCCGAGTAGAAATGGCCGGTTGGACCGAACAGCTCGTAATATCCATAGCGATTCAGAAAATCGGCTCCGACTTCGTCTTCAGTATAGGTCTGTTTCCAGTTGGCCAGATGTGCGGTTGCGCGAATTGCCTCAGTCAGGGCTAGGGTCGGCCCGGCGTCGGGCCGGATTGCCTGCACCAGGGGAACCGCCGGAATTGCGTTTGGCGGCACATCAGCGGCAAACAGGTCGTCGGGCCAATCTCCGAACGCAGCCAGATCGGGATGCGTGTAATGCAACCGCCACGCGGCTTCGAGGACATCATCCATGGTCATGGGATCACCACAATGTTTCCAGTGTGTTGTTTCGCGATGAACGCGGCCTGCGCCTCGCGCAGTTCTTCCAGCGGATAGGTCGCGGCAAGGGCCGGTTTGATCTGACCTGCCTCGATATATTTGACGAGGTTCTGCATCACCTGCGGGTCGATGACGGTCGAGCCGGTGAAGGTCAGGTCGCGCAAATAGAAGGTGCGCAGGTCAAAATCCACCATTGGCCCTGCGATGGCACCGGAACAGGTATAGCGCCCGCCACGTTCAAGGATGTCGATCAGGTTGGACCAATAGGGGCCACCGACCACATCGGCGACCACAGTGATTTTTTCGTCCCCCAGCGCCGCACGCAAGTTATCGGGCGCGCGCGGCAGGATTTTGTCCGGGCCAAGTGCGGCGACGTCGGCGTGTTTCGCCTCGGATGCCAGTGCAATCACCCGTGCGCCGCGCCGTTTGGCCAGTTGCACCAATGCGCCTCCGACACCGCCCGAGGCTCCGGGCACCAGAACGGTGTCATTGTCGGTGACATTGGCGCGGGTCAGCATCCCCTCGGCGGTCGAGTAGGAGCAGGAAAACGTTGCCAGTTCTGCATCCGACAGATCGGACGTGATCGGCACGGCATTCACCGCCAGAGTGGTGGCGTATTCCGCAAACCCTCCGTCCCGTTCCGAGCCGTAGTAGCCGGTTTTGTCCTTGTTTCCGGGATCATCCGGGTCGCGCAACCAGCCATCTGTGATTACACGCTGACCGATGCGGGCCGGGTCGACGCCTTCGCCTACGGCGACGATATGGCCACAGATATCAGCTCCTTGGATGCGTGGGAAGGTGATCGGGTTGCCTCCCCAGGTGGGGTCTTCTTCGCCTACCTCTTCAAACGCGCCTCCGGTGGTCGCGTCAGTGACGGTCTTGGAATACCAGCCCGACCGCGTATTGACGTCCGTGTTGTTCAGACCGCAGGCGGCGACCTTGATCAGCACTTCATTGGCGGCCGGTTCGGGGCGGGGCCAGTTGGGGTGCAACACCATTTGTTCTAATCCGCCATGACCCATCGTGACCATGGCTTTCATTGTATCGGGCAGGGTCATTGCGCGGCCTCCAGTACGGTGTCAGTGCGTGGCAAAAAGCTTTGGGGATCGTAAGCCGGTTCATCCAGCACGCAGGCCACGCGGGGTCGGCCGTGGATCACGACCTGCAAGGCTGTGCCGGGTGTGGCGGCCTCGGGTTTGACGTAAGCGAAGGCGAGGATCTTGCCGACGGTATGCCCATAGGCCACCGATGCGATCGAGCCGACGACGCGGCCATCCAGCATCACCGCCTCGCCGCCATGGCCGTCGATCTCACCATCCGGTTCAATCTCCAGATAAGCGCAAACCCACGGCAGGTCGCTGTTCAGGGTCTTGTCTTTGCCCAGATACTCCTTGTCGGTGCGCGCAAAGCGCAGCACATCGGCCTCGGCCAGAGTGACCTCATTGGTCAGCTCGCCTGCGCCTTTGAAGCCCTTCTCCATCCGCATCACATTCATGGCAAAGCTACCATAGTCGGCGATGCCGTGCGGTTCTCCGGCGGCCCAAAGCGCCGAGTAAACGTCCAAACAGGCGGCGTTTGGCATGTGCAACTCCCAGCCCAGTTCCCCGGCATAGGACATGCGGAAAGCCCAGACCTTGTGACCCGCGATGTCGATTTCCTGCGCCGAGAGCCAACGGAACCCGGCATTGGTCAGATCGGCATCGGTGCACCGCGCCAGCACATCCCGCGATCGGGGGCCGTTCAGTGACAAGGCAGACCAGTCAGCGGACAAAGCGTTGATCTGCACATCCTCATCCACACGCTGTTGCGTCATATGGTCCAGCAGGCGTTGTTCGAAGAAGGCCGCGCAGACCAGATAAAAGCGATCCTCGGCCATTCGGACGATGGTTGTCTCCAACTCGATCCGGCCACGGCGGTTCAGCATATGGGTCAGCGTGATCGAGCCGACCTTTTGCGGCATCCGGTTGGCGGTCAGCCGATCCAGCAACGCATAGGCGTCCGGTCCTGAAACCTCGATCTTGGTAAAGGCGGTCACATCCATGATGCCGACGCGTTCGCGCACCGCTTTGACCTCGGCTGCGACCATGTCATCGGCGGGGGTTCGGCGGAAGGAATAGTGGTCACGCTGTTCCACCCCATCACGCGCGAACCAGCGGGGGCGTTCAAACCCATAGACCTCCTCATGGACCGCGCCCTTGGAGTTCAGCAGATCATACAAAGGCGACGGTTTGATCGGGCGCCCCTGGAGCCGGTTGAAATGCGGAAAAGGGATTTCGTGGCGCAGGCAGTAATCTTCCTCGGCCTTGATCACCTGCCAGTCCTTCGTGGCATAGCTGCCGAACCGGCGCGGATCGAACTCGCGCATAGAGATATCGGCGGCCCCATGCACCATCCAGCGCGCCAACTCACGCGTCAGGCCCGGCCCCCAGCCAATGCCGATCTGGGTGCCGCAGCAGCACCAGTAATTCCGCACGCCCGGTGCAGGCCCGATCAAAGGATTACCATCGGGTGGGTGCGAAATCGCCCCATGCACATCGCGCTGAATGCCCAACTCGGCAAAGATCGGCATCCTGTTCAGGCTTTCCTCAAGCCACGGCATCACCCGGTCGTAATCCGCGTCGAACAGCCAGTTTTCATATTCCCATGGGCAATGATCGTGCCAAACCGAGTTCGGGTTTTCTTTTTCATAAATCCCGATCAAGCCCCGGTTTTGCTCCATGCGGATATAGCCCGAGACTTTGCGGTCATCGCGGATAACCGGCAATTCCTTGTCCAGATTCTGGAACTCGGGCACCGGCTCGGTCACGAAGTAATGGTGTGTCATCGAGGTCATCGGCAGTTGCAGCCCGGACCATTCGCCCATCTGACGCGCATAGGTGCCGCCCGCGTTCACCACATGCTCGCAGGTGATGGTGCCCATTTCGGTTTCAACCACCCATTCGCCATTCTCGGCCTGCGTGATGTTGGTGGCGCGACAGTTGCGGAAGATGCGGACGCTCTTTTGGCGCGCGCCCGTGGCCATCGCCATGGTCACATTGGTTGGGTCCACATGGCCGTCATCGGGCGTGTGCAGCGCGCCCAGAACACCGTCCAAGTTATAAAACGGGTGCAGCTCGGCCACCTTCTCTGGGCCAACCAGTTCAATATTGAACCCCAGCGAGCGACCCACCGACAGCGTGTGGCGCAGCCAGTCCATCTCATCCTCGGTATAGGCCAGACGGAACGAGCCGCAGCCATGCCATGTCACCGGCTGGCCGGTCTCGGCTTCCAAAGCACCGGAGTACAAACCGATATTGTAATCCACGCATTTGCCCAGCCCAAAGCTTGAGGTCGAATGCGTGATCTGACCCGCCGCGTGCCATGTGCTGCCGCTGGTCAGTTCGGCCTTTTCCAGCAGGACGGTATCCTCGCCCCAGCCTTCATGCGCCAGATGATAGGCTAGACCGACCCCCATGACGCCGCCTCCAACGATGACCACGCGGGCGTGGGTGGGCAATTTCTTCTCGGACATGACATTTCCTCTTCCCGAGTCGCTTTTCTGCTCGACAGGCTAATTCCACATTTGTACCATCGTCAATCATGAATGACACAAATGTATCATCCACCGTATTGGATCGTCTCAGTGAAGAATGGGACGCCCTGACGCCCGAGGCACAGAAGGCCGCGCGCTATGTGCTGGAAAACCCCACGGATGTCGGGGTTTCGACGGTGCGCGAGATCGCCGAAGCCGCCAAGGTCAAGCCCAACACCTTTGTCCGCATGGCGCGGCAAGTGGGCTTCGAAGGTTATGAGGATTTCCGCGCGCCCTTCCGCGATGCGATTCGGCGCGGTGGTATATCCTTTCCCGATCGCGCCCGCTGGTTGCAGGATATCGGCAAATCGGGTGAACTGGGCGGGCTTTATGCCGATATGGTCGGTGCTGCGATCCGCAATATCGAGGACACCTTTGCCGGGATCGACGCCGCCTGCCTGAAGGCGGCCGCCGAGGATATCTGGAACTGTCGCCAGATCTTCACCCTGGGCGTCGGCGTCAACAACTCGAACGCGCGCAACTTCACCTATCTGGCTTCGACGGGGATGAAGCAGTTCCATGCCATACCGCGCCCCGGATCGACCCCCGTGGACGATCTGGCCTGGGCGGATGAGCAGGACGTGCTGATCGCTATCACCTGCCACCCCTACCGGACCGAGGTGATCGACGCGATCAAACTGGCCCGGCAACAGGGGCTGACCGTCATCGGCATCTCGGACAGCCCCGCCAGCCCAGTGATCCTGAACGCGCAGCACGGCTTTGTCGTGGCGGCTGACACGCCGCAATTCTTCCCTTCTTCCGTCTCGACCATCGCTTTGCTGGAAACGCTGCTGTCCTTTGTGGTGGCTGTGTCCAGCGATGAAATCGTCGACAGGGTCGAGAAGTTTCACCAACGCAGGCACCACCTTGGTCTTTACGCAGAGGAGCCCGAATGAACGCCCCCCTGACCCATTCACTGGACGCGCGATACTATACCGACCCTGCGATCTTCGTGCAGGAAATGCAGGGGCTTTTGGCGCGAACCTGGCAATTCGCGGGCCACGTGGCGCAGGTGCGCGAACCCGGCGATTACTTCGCCTTCGAGATTGCGGGCCAGAACCTGTTCTGCATTCGCGGTCGTGACGGTGAAATCCGCACGTTTTTCAACGTCTGCCAGCACCGGGCGCATGAGATGGTCAGCGGCGCGGGCAATACCCGCGTTGTCGTCTGCCCCTATCATTCCTGGACCTATGAGCTGTCAGGCCAGTTGCGCGCCGGACCAAACATCAAATCAGTTCCCGGTTTCGACCGCAGCGCCATTTGCCTGACTTCGGTGCGGACCGAGGTGTTCAACGGTTTCATCTTCGTCAACCTCGACGATGACGCCGCGCCCATGGACGACTGGTACCCCGGCGTGCGCGAGGAAATCCGTGCCTTTGTTCCACAGATCGACGATCTGGAACCGCTGGAATGGGTGGAAATCCAAGAAAACTGCAACTGGAAAGTCAGCATCGAGAACTATTCGGAATGCTACCACTGCCCGACCAACCACCCAACCTTTGCCGAAGGCGTCGTCAAGCCCGAGACATATGACATCCAGCCCGATGCGGGCGGCGGCTATGTCCTGCGTCATACGACCGAGTGTCAGAGCCTCGACAAGATGACCTACCCGATCGACATGTCTGTACCGCACGCGGGCGATTATCAATCGTGGTTTCTTTGGCCGATGTTCTCGTTCCAATGCTATCCGGGCAACGTGCTTAACACCTATCATTGGCGCGCACATGACGCCGATCACTGCACCGTCTGGCGCGGCTGGTACACCGAGGGCGGGTCCGAAAGCGCGGTGATCCGGCAACTTGCCGTCCAAGACCGCGAAACCACTGTCGAAGAGGATATCCGTCTGGTCGAATCCGTTCATCGCGGCCTGAAGTCCCGCGGCTATCGCCCCGGACCATTGGTCTTGGACCCCGGTTGTGGTGTGATGTCAGAACACTCAATTGCCCGGTTGCAGCAATGGATGCGCGAAGCCGTGGACTGAAGACCTGCACAACAGATCGAGACCCGATAAAACAGAGGATAATATGGCAGATATTTTCGACGAAGACCTGTTCCTGAAAGGGTTGGAACAACGCAAAAGCACTCTGGGCGCGGAATATGTCGAGAAGAACCTAGCCGCAGCCGATGACTTCACCCGCCCGTTTCAAGAGGCCATGACCGCATGGTGCTGGGGCTTTGGCTGGGGCGATGACGTGATCGACGCCAAGACGCGCTCGATGATGAACCTGTCGATGATCGGTGCGTTAGGCAAGATGCACGAATGGGAGATCCACTGCAAAGGCGCGATCAACAACGGTGTAACCCCCGAAGAAATTCGCGCCATTATTCACGTGATCGGCATATACTGCGGCGTCCCACAGGCGTTGGAGTGCTTCCGCGTCGCGCGTAAGGTTCTGGGATACGCATAACCGACGTGATGCGTGGCAGGTCCGAGGCCATTCGCGGGATCAGGCGGTCTCGGCGCTTAAACTGCCAGTAATGCCTGCCTCGCAAAAACTCAGCAGATTCTCGATCATATCCTGAGCCTTGGGCCCACCCTTGGAACCGGACAGGGCCGAAATACGCCAGTCGGACGTACACAGGGCCAGCATCGCAGACACCGCATAGACCAGTGACGCGGACACGCGGTTTGGATCGGCATTGGGGAACCGTGCACACAAGGCTTGAACCGCGAATGACGCGGCGGGGTCGAAATGCACCTTTGCCAGCGCCCGCCAGCGCGTATCTGCGGACACCATCGCCACGATACGCGCATAAGCCAGCCATTGCGGATCACCACCGAACGCGCGCGTGATCAGCGGTTGCATATAGGCCGCGACAAAGTCCCTGACCTGCCAATCCTGGCCCTCTAGCGCCTTGATCGCGGTCAGGCGTTCTTCGGAAAGAACAGAGGCACGGCGCGCGACGATCCGTTCAAACAGTTCTTCTTTCGGGCCACCGTGAAAATTCACGTTCGCCTTCTGAACCTGTGCCCGCTCTGCGATGTCCCGAATCGATGCGCCTTCGAATCCCCGTTCGGAAAAAACCTGCTCGGCAGCGTCCAAGATTCGCTCTCGCGCAGCTACAGATCGCTGCGACGGCGCCCTTTTTCTTTCTTTTACAGCGTGTTGCGACATCTCAAAAATCAGTTTGCCTTATTTAGAACGATCGTTCAAGGTAAATGACGTCGCAGGAGGAGAGACGCATGGAGCAGGTGCAGTTTGGAGCGGGCCAGCCGGTAAAGGTGAAGGCCCGCCCGGAAGATAGTTTTGCGCTTATCGGGGCCGGGCCCATGGGTCTTGCGATGGCAAAAACGCTCATCGAGCAGGGCGTGCCGTTTCAAGGATTTGAACTGGCAGATGATGTGGGTGGTCTGTGGAACATTGATGCACCTCGGTCCACGATGTACGAGACCGCCCACCTCATTTCTTCGAAACGCATGACTGAATTCGCAGATTTCCCGATGCTTGAGGAAACGGCCGAATATCCGTCGCACCGCGAGTTGAAGACCTATTTTCAGGACTTCGCCACCGCGTTCGATTTGTATCATCACTTCCACTTCGGTGCCGAGGTTCTAAGCACCAAGCCGCTGGACAAAGGTGGATGGGAGGTCCGCTGGCGCGACAAATCCGGCACCGAGCAAACACAGAAGTTCGCGGGCGTTCTGATCGCCAACGGAACCCTGTCAGAACCCAACCTGCCTGAGTTTGAAGGCACGTTCACCGGTGAATTCATCCATGCGTCGCAGTACCGCTATCCAACGCAGTTTGCGGGCAAAAGGGTTCTTGTCATCGGCGCGGGAAACTCGGGCTGCGATATTGCCGTTGATGCGATCCATCACGGCGTTTCGTGCGACATTTCCATGCGTCGCGGGTACTACTTCGTTCCGAAATACGTCTTCGGCAAACCGGCTGACACGATGGGCGGGAAAATTCGCCTTCCGATGTGGCTGAAGCGCAAGGTGGATAGTGCAATTCTAAAATGGTTTGTGGGGAACCCTCAGAAATACGGGTTTCCAAAACCGGATTACGAACTGTACGAGTCCCACCCCATCGTGAATTCGCTTATCCTGTTTCACGCCGGGCATGGCGACCTGAAAGTCCGCCCTGACATTGCACGGTTTGACGGCAAGACCGTCCACTTCCGGGATGGCAGTTCGGCCGAGTACGACATGATTCTTGCGGCGACCGGGTACAAGTTGCATTACCCGTTCATCGACAATTCGCTTCTGAACTGGACAGGCGACGCACCGCATCTTTACCTGAACTGTATGCATCCTGAACGGGATGACGTGTTTGTTCTGGGCATGGTCGAAGCATCCGGGCTGGGCTGGCAGGGCCGGCATGAGCAGGCCGAAATGATCGCTCGGTATATTTCCGGGTTGCGGTCCGGAAACACGGCAGCAGAAGCGATCCGCGCAACCAAGGCCGAAGGGTTCGAGCGGGCAACGGGCGGCATGAACTATATCGACCTGCCCCGCATGGCCTATTACGTCGACAAGGCAACCTATCGGCGCGAGGTGACGGGCCAGATCGCGGCTCTTAGGGCGGCAGATAAATGAACGGGATCGACCAGGTCACACTGAACTTCGACGCGGGCAACCTGAAGCTGTTGAACGCCATCCTTGCCGTCGTCATGTTTTCAATCGCGCTGGACCTAAGGTTTGATGATTTTCGGCGGGTGGCTCGGGGGCCCAAGCCCCTGATCGTCGGACTGACTTCGCAGTTCGTCGTTTTACCCGCCCTGACTTTCCTGATGATTGTCGCGTTAAAGCCCATGCCCTCTGTCGCGATGGGGCTTATTCTTGTTGCGGCATGTCCTGGTGGGAACATCTCGAATTTCATGACCCATCGTGCAAAGGGCAATGTCGCGCTGTCCGTGTCGATGACAGCTTTCGCAACCGTCGCAGCGATCATCATCACGCCCGCAAATATCGCGTTCTGGGGCAATCTCTATGGCCCGACCCGTGAAATCCTGCAGCGCACTGAAATCGACCCGGTCGCGGTGGCAATCACCGTAGGGTTCATGCTGATCCTGCCGCTGATCCTGGGAATGTTTGTGAACGCGCGCTTTACACGGTTCGCCGATCGCATTCGCCGACCGATGCAGTGGCTGTCGATGGCCATCTTCGTTGCGTTCATTGTCGTCGCATTGGCGGCGAACTGGGACAACTTCCTTCAGGTTGCCGGGGCCATCATCGGGCTGGTCATCCTGCACAACGCCCTGGCCTTTCTGGGCGGCTACTTCACCGCCACCGCGGGCGGCCTGTCCGAGCGCGATCGTCGCTCGGTCACGATCGAAACTGGAATCCAGAACTCGGGGCTAGGGCTGATCCTGATCTTCGCCTTCTTCGGTGGCTTGGGCGGCATGGCCGTTGCCGCAGCCCTATGGGGTATCTGGCACGCAATATCGGGCATCGCCCTTGCCGCGTTCTTCGCAAGACGAGAGATTCCGCAATGACCCGGATTCTGATCACAGGTGCAGCCGGAGCCGTTGGCACGGCGCTGCTGCACCGACTTGGCCCCCGATCTGATCTTGAGATCATCGCGACCGACATTCGGGAACCTTCGAACCTGCCCGCAAATGCGCGGTTCAGAAAAATGAACGTGACCGGAAATGACCCTCAATTCGTTATCCTCGAAGAGCGTCCTCATACGATTGTACATCTTGCCTCTATCGTAACACCCGGTCCGAATTCGACCCGCGAACTGGAATACAGGGTTGATGTCAAAGGCACGCGCAATGTTCTGGACGCAGCAATCGGTGCTGGCACCCGGCGACTGGTGGTAACATCGTCTGGGGCGGCCTATGGATATTACGAAGACAACCCCGTTCCGCTAAAGGAAACGGACGCGATCCGAGGCAACGAAGAGTTTGCCTATTCCTGGCACAAACGTCTGGTCGAACAGATGCTGGCCGAGGCCAGATACTCTGCGCCGGATCTGCAACAGGTCATCCTGCGCGTTGGCACGGTACTTGGTGCAAATATCGAAAACCAAATCACCGCCCTGTTCCGCAAGCCCCGCCTTTTGGGCCTGAAAGGATCGGACAGCCCATTTGTCTTTATCTGGGACAAGGATCTGGCGGAAATCCTGGTGCGGGCCGCGACTGACAGTCCCGCCGGTATCTTCAACGTATCCGGCAACGGATCGCTGACCATTTCACAGATCGCGTCGGCGATGGGAAAGTCGGTACGATGGTTACGGCCTGGGCTGCTCAAAGCTGCGCTAACATTTGCGCGCCCTCTGGGTCTGTCACGCTATGGCCCTGAACAGGTGCGTTTTCTGCTGTACCGCCCTGTGCTGGACAATTCCGCGCTTAGGACAAGTTTCGGATATGAGCCCGAGCTTTCCAGCGCAGAGGCATTTCAACGCTGGTGGGAGGCCGCACAATGACACAAACCGCAGTGATAACCGGCGGCGCGGGTGGACTAGGCCGAGCCCTGTCTGCGGCGCTGCGTGCCCAAGGGTGGCACACCGTACTGATCGACCTTCCGGGCCCCGAGCTAGACTCTTATGCCCGCTTGGACGGCGTGACCACATTCGCCTGCGACCTGACCCAACCAGACCAGATCAAAGAGACCTGCACCCAGGTCATTGAATCCTGCGCGTCGATTGATCTGGTGATTTACAACGCGGGAGTTTCGCAGATCTCTGCCTTCGCCGAATGCGATATGGCCTCACACCGAAATCTCTTCGAGATCAATTATTTCGCGGCAGTCGACTGTGCCAGGCAGTTTCTGCACCCTTTGCGACAATCCAAGGGAACCCACTTGGCCATATCCTCGGTTGCCGGGTTTGCGCCGCTTTTTCATCGTACTGCCTATGCCGCCAGCAAACACGCGCTTGAAGGGTTCTTCAAATCGCTTGGCGCAGAAGAAATCAAGCATGGTGTAAGTGTCAGCATCGCCGCACCTTCGTTTGTAGCCACCAACATCGGACGCCCCGATGCGGCACAAAGCGGGTTTGTCAGGCCGGGTTCAGCCTCGGACGGCGTTGACTATATGGAGCCTGAGGACGCAGCCCGCGTCATCCTTCGCGGCTATGCCCGAGGCAAGCGGTTTATCCCCGTGGGCCGCGTGGCGCGGCTGGCCAATATCGTGAACCGCATTGCGCCGGGTTTTTACTTTTCACAAATGTTGCGCACGATCGCCAAGGACCATCCGACCTGATCCGGTGCGCCGCGGGTCAGGTATCTATTTTTCCATCACCGGACATCAATATCGCGATAGGTTTTGTGGCGGGGATGTTGGACATCACGATCATAATGCAGACGGTTATCGGGACGCTCATCAAAGCCCCTGCGACACCCCAGATTGCCGTCCAAAACGTAAGCGCAAGAATAACCATGAAGGGTGACAAATTCAGGCTTCGCCCCAAAAGCATGGGCTCCAGGATATTGCCAACAGAAAACTGGACCGCGCCGCACCCGCCCAACACGATCAAAAGCGGGATGACTTCTTCAAATTGAACCAGCGCCACCACTGTCGGCAACGCCACGCCAATAATCGAACCCACTGTTGGAATGAAGTTCAGTATGAAGGCAAGAACGGCCCATGTTTCCGCGAAATCCAACCCCACCGAAGCCATCACCAGATAGCTCCCAAAACCTGTAAGAGCGCTGGCGAAGGTCTTGATGCCGACATACCGCTGAATACTGTCGGATGTTCGATCCAGAATACGCCTTACCTTCTCGGCGGTTTCTTCATCTTTGACCGCCAGCTTGATCTTTGCACGCATCGGGGTGCGCTCGATCAGCATGAAGGGGACATAGAGTAAAACCAGAAAGAACGCGCTGAGGAAGGCACCGGCTGACCCGATCACACCCTGCGCGAACCCCGACAGGTTGATCTGCTTCAACGCCTTGAGCGCGGCCGCATAGTTGTCTTGCCCCACCAACGAAACCACGCGCGCCAGAATACCTGTCAGCTTTTCTTCATATCGCGGAAAAGCTTGCGAGACTTCGCCCGCCTGACTGGACAGGATCGACAGCACAACGCCAACCCCCATTATCACGAGCGCAATGGCCGCAAGTTGCGCAATCCATTTGGGAATTGCCCGCCCTCCAAGCCTGACCCTGCCGATTTGATCCGACGTGGCCGTCAGCAGAACGAACAAAAGAACTGCAAAAGACAGCGGCACCAGAACCGAGGACGCAAGCACCAGCGACGCAACGAAGAAAAACAAAAACGCGACCAGATGATACCAGAAAGCCAGTCCCCGAAAGTATGACGAGGGCGTGCCGGGTTGCTTGGTCTTATTCATACACAGGCTCCGTCCACAGGTTGCCAGAACTTTAAGACATTACTTTCGGACGTATTTGGCCTTTTCACGAGACATCTGACAAGGGCCACTCAGCAGCCGGTAAGTTCGGCTGTTTGGCCCGTGCGGTGAACTGCACTCCGAAAAGTGCCCGGGCGACCGCGACTGCCCGTTATTGAAATTCAGACTTTCGCTGATCAAAACTCGCAATCAGTCGCCATGCGACGTCACCCTCTCTTTACGGCAGAGGCTGAAAAGAAGGGGCGAAGGCGCGGGAACACGCGTTGCGTCAGGCGCATCAGGCGTTTTCCGCGCATACCGCGATAGATGATTTCCCGTGTCTTAAGATCAAAATGCTCAAGAAATTCTATGACATCGCGTGTCGTGTATTCGCGAACATGACCCATATGGCCCAATGTGCGCAGCTTGCTGAATTCCTCATAGGGATCGGGGCAAACAAACGCGCTTCGGTTTGACAGAACCAGATTTCGAATACCCGCCAAACTTTGCAGGTTTGGGGTCGAAAGAAATAATTGCCCGCCGGGTTTCAGCACGCGGGCCACTTCACTGATTGTGAATATCGGATCAATACGCAGATGTTCAAAAACCTCGTTGAAAATCACAACATCCGCGACGCCATCGTCAAGCGGCACGGGATCCCTCTCAATATCGCATTTCAAAATCTCAAGCGATCCGGTTGCTTCCGTGATCCGGTCAGGTTCAAGATCAAGCCCGATGACCTTAAATCCCGCCGACTGCGCTGCATGAGTCAATAGACAAGGCGCCGACCCGAATTCGACAACCGTGGCACCGTCAGCCGCATTTTCCCGAAGCATCCTCAGGTCGATCGCCAGCCGCTTTCTGTGATTGAGAGTATATTGCGTGAACCAATCGCTGATCGCCTCTGACGGGCGCAATTTCTCATAGGCCGCATCTATCAGTGCAATATCTGCCTCGGTGAAATCTGGCTCAATTGATCGCTTCATGCGCTGGTAACCCTTCCGTTGGGGCAATGACCGGCTTTCTCAACTCGACCAGCCCGCGCATCTCCCCAATTCCAGAAATCTGATATTCCAACAGCGAGTTGATGGCCACCTGCATTATGACGCGCATATCAAGTATTAGCCGCCGCCGTCCTTTATTGCAGATCGAAACTCTGTCAGCGCTTTATGAGCTGGGCACTTCTACTCATGAAAAAAAAGCGACGATCCAGCTTCTATCTCGTCTTCTTTTTTTTGATTTTCGCGCCGGTTGATGGCGGAGACGAAGGGATTCGAACCCTCGAGACGGTTTCCCGCCTACTCCCTTAGCAGGGGAGCGCCTTCGACCACTCGGCCACGTCTCCGCTGGCGGGTATATCCTTGCCTGCGCACTAGATACAAGGCGATTTTCCTGCGCTTCGCCAATTTTCTAAAAACCGACACTCATTTGATATTCCAAGCTGGGTCACATGCGAATGCATGGCAGAGCAGCCCCCGCTCGATATGCGCCCAAGCCAATGAAAAACATGCAGAAAGTCAGGATACTTGCCAAAAGCACGATGTTTAAGGCATATTTGGTCAGACATATTTTAAGCCATATCAATAAAAAGACTGATTTTTCAGAGGTTCAAACCGGGCAGTGAGCACATCGCTCACGACATATTCTATTTGGGGGAATAGACGCTTGGCCTGGTTCAGAGTTATTTTTGTTATTCTTTGTGTGTCTCTTATGCCTGTTCAGGCGATTGCCAACATCGGGACGGTTATCGGAGTTAAACAAGGCGCCAAGATCACACGCGCCGGAAATTCGCAGCCATTGGAATCGGGAATGGAAGTCGTCTCGGGCGACGCGATATCCACTGATGGCAATGGACTGGTCCAGTTGGTTTTTGTCGATGAGACAAAGATCGCGATTGGCCCGAATGCCAGTATGGTTCTGGACGTGACGATGTTGCGCGGCAACCGCAAAGCCAAGTCATTTGCGGTACAGGCACTCGGCGGCAGCTTTCGGTTTATCTCGGGCAAAAGCAAGAAACGAGCCTATTCGATCCGAACGCCGACCGCGACGATGGCAGTTCGCGGCACTACGTTTGACATGTGGGTTGTCCCCGGCAGCCAAAGCGCCATGCTGGTGCTGGAAGGAAATGTTCAAATGTGCAGCCTCAGCGGAAGCTGTCGCGCAACCGGACGGCAGTGCAGCCTGTTCGCCACGAGCGAAAGCGGAAGTGTCGGTCGCCCTGTGGATCAAGCGCAGTATGAGTTGGCTTTGAGCAATGGATTTCCCTTCATTCAGTCTCAGGAAAACTTGCTCAGCCCGTTGCAGATCGACATTGGTGGTTGCGCGGGAGAGCTTGCGCCGGTCCCGGTCCTGAAGTCTGATGCTCAGTTTCAAACGCCTGGAAGACCGCGCAGGGCAGCATTCCGCGAAACGCCTCGCAATGCCCCCCCTGCCCCAGAGCCCCGGTCGCCAGAGCCACCTGCATCAGAACCACCAGCACCAGAGCCACCCACGCCGGAACCGCCTGCGCCAGAACCACCTGCACCGGAACCTCCGGCACCTGAGCCAGAAACCAAGACAAACCGGTCCGGCCATGGGGATGGCAGCAATCCCGGAGGGCAAACCAGAAATTCACGCGGCTTTGGCAATCCCGGAAAGGGCAAAGGTCCGGGGCACGGAAAGGGCAAAGGTAAAGGCAATCAAGCAGCGCGTTAACAAGGGCATAGCCCGCTGACTTCGGAGGTTAACGTGACCGTGAAGCCCAAAGAAAGAACACCTCGCCGGCGTGGTTTTCGGCTGGTGGGTCTGGGTCTGATCCTGATCGGATGTTTCATCCGGGTCATGGATCCTTATCCCGTGCGGATGACGCGGCTGATTTACTTTGACATTCTACAACGCGCCATTCCCAGAGAGTACAACCCTGATCTGCCTGTTCGGGTTCTGGACATTGACGAAAAGTCTCTGGCGAATTGGGGCCAGTGGCCTTGGCCCAGAACCTTATTGGCCCAGATGGTAGAAAACCTGGGCGAATATGGTGCCGCAGCCATTGCGTTCGATATGCTCTTTGCCGAACCAGACAGGTATTCTCCGGTTCGGTTGTTGAATGATCCAGCGCTCGCAGGTGTGGTGACGGTCGAAGATCACGCGCAAAAGATGGACTATGACGTGCTATTCGGAATGGAGGTCGCCAATTGGCCCGTGGTCATGGGAACGGCTGCTCGATTGTCTGACGAAGGCAATCAGGTCAGCCCGACGGCAGGGATTATTGAAATTGGGGAAAATCCGACCGCTGGCTTGATCTCGGTTCCTTATTGGACCCCGATCGCCGCCCCTCTTGATCGCAGCACCGCCGGGATCGGCGGCGTCAACGTCTCACCTCTGGGGGGAACTGGAATTGTACGACGGGTTCCAGTTCTGTGGGGCGGCCCGAGCGGCCCCATGCCCGGCCTGGGGATCGAAGCACTAAGGGTTGCCATCGGCGCGCCTTTTATCCTTGCCGAAGGTGCATCCGACGAAGAAGGCATCATGCTTGCTGTCGAACTGGGGGATTTTCGCCTGCCAACAACCGAAAACGGCGAGGTTTGGATCAGGTACAGACATGACCAGCCAGAGCTGTACCTCTCTGCCGACGATGTGATGCAGACCCCGGATGACCCGGATCTGAGGGCTGAAATCGAGGGCCGGATTATTCTGATCGGGACATCTGCAGCTGGCTTGTTCGACATGCACCTCACGTCATTGGGGGAATCCGTCCCCGGCGTGTCGATCCATGCCCAGATGCTGGAACAGATCATTACGGGCGAGATGCTCAGCCGGTCTGACGTGACCGCCGCGCTCGAGCTTTTGTCCTTTGTCCTGCTTGGCCTGATTGTGATCGCGGTCATGTCCAGCTTTGGCGCGGTCGCCTCATTCGTCGCCGGCGGTGCGGCGGCGGGTGTTGTTCTGGGCACCAGTTGGCTGGCCTTTCAGAACCAGCTTGTCCTGTTCGATGTGACATTTCCCTTGATGGGCGGAATGGCGAATTTTGGGATGCTTGCCGGCTATTTGTTCGTTTCAACCGAGCGGGAGAAAAGGGAAATCCGGCAGGTCTTTTCCCACTACGTCGCCCCCGAGATTCTGGACGAGATGGAAGTATCCGGTCACAGTCTGCAACTGGGCGGTGAAACGCAGGAAATTACCGTCATGTTTTCGGACATCCGGGGATTCACGCCTTTGTCGGAATCCGTGTCAGCCACCGATCTTGTCGCGTTGTTGAACGAGCTGTTCTCGCAAGTGGGCGATCAGATTCTGAAGGAACGAGGGACAATCGACAAATTCATCGGTGACGCGGTGATGGCGTTCTGGAATGCGCCCCTGCCCGTTGAAGATCATCCTTGCAGGGCAGCGTATGCCGCCTTGTTGATGCGCAAAGCACTGACAGAATTCAATGCATCGGACGTTATGCGAGGCAGACCTCCGATTGCCTTGGCAACGGGCTGCGCCACGGGGCAGGCCTGTGTGGGTAATATCGGGTCGCGCAGCCGGTTCAACTACACCGTCATTGGGGATGTTGTTAACGTCGCGGCGCGGATCGAACAAAGTTGTCGCCATGTCGAATACGATATCTTGGTCTCAAGCTCGGTGCACCGCCTTGCCCGGCAGGATCTGGCGATGCTTGAGGCCGGGTTTGTCGATCTCAAGGGTAAATCCGATCTCGAAGCCGTGTACGCATTGGTTGGCGACAAAACAGTGCTCGACAGTCCGAAATTTAGAAAACTGTCAACGGCACACGGTGATCTGGTGGCTGCCATGCGGGACCGCCAATCCCACGTGCAGATCGAAAAGATGTGCCAGCGTTGTGCCATGATGGCTAAGGAAATCGAACCCGGCCTTCAACGCTTTTATCTCTCACTGCCCGGGCGGGCTGCGGATTTTCGGTCGGACGTCCAATCAAGCCAAGTGGTGTTCAGCCATCATGGTCGGGAAAGGCAGCCATCCGCATAGCGTTCATTCGGTCGCCCGTTCGGTACACTTGCATGTTCCCAGAATTAGTTCTGCTCAACCTGAACCAAGGTGTTTTCAATAAGAAACTGCGCTGCGGGCTCCAGTTGTTCTGTCGACAAGATCGAACGAAGCTCCGGGTTCAATATGTCCGTTTCCCAAGACTTCGCTGCAAGGGCAATCCACACGGCAAGCGATGAATTCTGCTGCAACTCGCGTTTGAAAATGTCCAACATCTGCGTCTGAAACTCTGACCGGGCTGAACCGGCATCGGTCAATGTTCGGACCAAATCGCGTTTCATGTCCTGGGGCAGGCTCTGCTGTTTCAGGGATGCCTCAATCGCCGTAATCGCGGCAGCACCATCAACCTCAATTCCTGCAAGCGCCCAGTCATAAAGGTTCGTGTCGCCAGAGGCCAACGCCTGCTGATAGCGTGTTCTGACGGCGGCTTTGGCCGCCGGGTCTGACTGAAGGCCCAATAGCCGGATCACAGCAGGCGCGTAGGCCAGCCGGTTCACGGACCGCAATTCCTGCAGCAACGCGGCGGAAGATCCCTGATCGCGCAATTGCCGGACCATTGCATAGGGCGCACGGTGAAACTCGATCAAAGCCGCGTTTCGCAGCAACGCATCCTCATGCCCAAGATACGAGCCAAAAAAGGCGACGCGCGATGGGTCGTCGGTTTTTCCAAAAGCCCAGGACGCGCCTTGATGGCGTATCGCCTCCACGAAATTCGCACGCTCTGGCGTCATCAAGAAGCCTTTGCTCCATCCCATAGACAGGCTACGTCCAGCCTTGTCCGGATATCCTGCACCGTAAATCATCAACACGCGTCTGCCGGGATCGGTGCGAAACGCGGATCGGGTCACGCTGTCGACCAGAAAGGGAATTTCCGGCAATGCGGAAAGCTGTTCTGCCGTGCCCTTCAGAATTGACACGGGTGAATAACTGAACGGGTTGTCCAAAGCCGGTACAGCCAGAACGATAACGCGGGCGGACAATATACGATCTGCCAACGAGTATTCCGGCAGCGTTATGCAAACCGGGCATGCGGCCGACGGGCGCGGCCCGGCCAGGCTGCCTGCCAGAAATACCAAAGCCACCACTGTGACCAGCACTGAGCGCACCAAAAACCCTTTCGTTCTAAAGGCATCTGGGGGCAAGCGTACCTGAACGCCGCAAATATTGCGAATGAACTCAGGTCATCAGAGGGTATTTCCCGACCCTAGACCGTCACATCAGGTCATTTTCAACATCTTCAGCCGAGATACCCAACGAATCCAAACCATTCTCAAGATGGTCTGACAGGTGCGGCGTTCCGATCAGGTAATCCGCGCAGGGTGTTGATGCCTCGGCCTTGGCGGTTGCGATGGCCTCGGCCAGATCTTCGGCGAAAAAGCTTTCGCGCCCGATCCACATGACGGCGACCAGTTCGGCCTGTTCATCCTCGCTCATCCGGTCGATGAAAGCGCGCAATTCGCCCTCGGCCCGGTCCAGTTCGCGCCCCATCATGGCGACCTGAGCGACTTTTCTTGCCGAGATTTCCAACATGGCCCAACTCCTTCGTGTTCGCGGTTTCCAACCTACCACAAACACGCTGCCGGGGCCTGAGTCTTTGATCTTACGCAAACAACCCGGGCTTATGGCTCGCGGACCCGCGAGACTGCATGATCCGGGACAGGGGCAGAGCGAAACGGACGAAACCTGGCCTTTTTCAACTTCAGTTTCAGCGCCTGCCACAGGATCAGGGCAAAAGCGCGCCGCGCGCCGAACGGTCTACGTATCAACGACCAAAGGATCGTCCGGTCCGTCAGCGCAGAACGCGGGCCGGTAAGCGTTGCAATCAACCCACCATTCTTTCGCCCGTAATCTATCCACACGCCGACCCTGTCCGCGCGGTAGTCAAATCGGAAGGTATAAGCACCTTCGATCTTCTGGAACGGTGACACATGCATCAGCTTGTCTGCCACGATCCGGTCCGAAGGCTGAATTGGCGCAAAATTTGGGTTGTGGCACAGATAGCTGTGGCGCGTGCCATAAGTATTGGTCACTTCGGCCACAACAGCATAAAGCACGTCTTCCGCGTCGAAACAGAACCAGAAACTAACGGGGTTGAACACGTGACCGAAAACGCGCGGCTGGGTCAATAACATGATCCTGTTCGGCTGCGTGACACCGAGGTCATGGAATTGCTCACGCAACCACGCGGCGCCGCGCCCTTTGCCGGGTTCTCCGCCGTGATCGCGATCCCGCCAGTTCGTCACATTTACCCCGTTGACGGTGAACAACGCGGGTGTGGGCCCGGTGTTTTCCGGGTCCAGCAGGATGTAGTCGACAGAATAGCGAAAAGCGTTTTCAATCGACCCTTTGCGGCCGTGAAACGTATGCCCTGCAATGTGATCGACCCGGTTCATGCGGCCTTTTCCATTCTGACTGTAAACCGTTCAAACGGCGGTCTTTTCCTCAAACCTTATACAGATATTCTACGAAACGAACGCCCATATGGATTATTATTTGCCGCAGAAACTGATCCATCTTGGGCAGGCCCGCGTAATGTGGTTATGTTTACCGAGATCGATACCGCGAGCTTGGATGAACCGGTGGCCGACGGGCCCCTAGCAAAAACCTGGCACGCGAAAGAACGTGTCAGGGGCAGGCCGGTGAACGAAGCAAACGGCAGTTGCAATACCAAGACCGAGTGGGTTGAACACGTCACCCGCATTCGGGATGCGCAGGATCAGGCGGCATTTGCCGAGCTGTTCCAATATTTTGCGCCACGTATCAAGGCGTTCCTGATTAAATCGGGGTCTGATGCGGCGATGGCCGAGGAATGCGCGCAAGAGGTGATGGCGACCTTGTGGCACAAGGCGCATCTGTTCGACCCCTCGCGCGCGACATTGGCCACTTGGGTCTTCACGATCGCACGGAACAAACGCATTGACGTCCTGCGCAAGCAGCGGCGACCGGAACCCGAAGATCTGGGTTGGGGTCCCGAGGCTGAACCGGAACAACATGACGTCATTGCGTTGCAACAGGAAACCGCGCAATTGCGCGACGCATTGTCAGCGTTGCCACAGGCGCAGAGAGAACTGATCGAAAAGGCGTATTTCGGTGACCTGAGTCACCGCGAGATTGCGTCTCAGACCGGGTTGCCCCTGGGAACGATCAAATCACGTATACGGCTGGCGCTGGACCGCTTGCGCCACGCGATGAACTGAGATGATGACGATGAGCAACAAGATCAAACATCACCTGACAGATGACCTGCTGATGGCGTATGCTGCGGGCGGTTTGCCAGAAGCATTCGACCTGATGGTCGCAACGCACCTGTCCCTGTGTGACCATTGCCGCGCGCGCGCCGAGAGCTTTGAGGCCGTTGGCGGGTGCGTCCTGCAAGATCAGGACGATAGCGTTGCGCTGAGCGACGGTTCACTTGCCGCAACCATGGCGCTGATCGCCAATGGCGCGCCGATTGCCAAGCCTGCTCGACCCGGCTGTTCCGTGCTTCCCGCGCCACTACAGGATTATGTGGGCGGTGACGTGAATGACATCCAGTGGCGCGCGATTGGGATGGGCGTCAAACAAGCGATCCTGCCCACAACGCGCGAAGCCACAGCCCGGTTGCTGTTTATTCCTGCAGGGGCTGCTGTACCCGACCACAGCCACAACGGCATGGAACTGACAATGGTCCTGCAAGGGGCATTCTCGGACGAAGTCGACCACTTTGCACGCGGCGATGTCGAGATCGCGGATGAAGACCTGCACCACACGCCAACGGCGGATATCTATGAGGATTGCATTTGCCTGGCGGTCACCGATGCACCGCTGAAATTCAACAAACTGATGCCGCGCCTGTTCCAGCCCTTTCTACGCATCTGATCTGCGTCGCCGTTTTGTGTTATTCTGAGACTTCGACCCTGCAATCGGAGGATGTATTCATGAAAGCACTTGCCCTGACACTTGCCTGTATCGGTTTCGCCACATCTGCCAGCGCTCAGAGCGTTGCCGACGTAAAGTTCGAGACAGGCAACTATGGCACGATGGTCAACGGAACCGTTACGGGTAACGAATATTTTGACTACCGACTGGGTGCGAAGGCCGGGCAGGAACTGTTCGCAGAGCTTCAGGTCAGCGACACCAACGGGTATGGCGTAATTTATTTTAACATCCTGACTCCGGGCAGTGACGGTGCCGCGATCTATAACGGGTCCATCAACGGAAATACCGCACGGGTTGAACTGCCTGAGGACGGAGATTACACGATCCGCGTCTACCTCATGGGCAATGACCGAGACTCCGATAAGACGGTTGGGTACAATCTGGACCTTTCGATCCAGTAGCGTTTAAGCCTCACTTTTACCAAGCGGCACCACGTTGGCGTGATCCTCCGGCGCGAGTTCCTCGAAATCAAAATTGTCCAGACGTTGTGCGCGACGCCCGGCTTTTTCGGCACTGATCTTGATGTCCGAGATATCCTTGGCCGCCTGTCCAAAGTGACGGTCCAGATTGGCCACGCGATCGCCCAGTCGTTCGACATCTTTGTGCAGCATTCCTAGTTCCTTGCGGATCGCACCAGCCTGTTCGCGCATTCGGGCGTCTTTCAGGATCGCGCGCATGGTGTTCAGCGTCGCCATGCAGGTGGTGGGGGACACGATCCAGACGCGCGCAGCAAACCCATCGCGAACCACATCGGGAAGACGTGCGTGCAACTCGGCATAGATCGCCTCGGACGGAACGAACATCAGCGCGCCATCGGCGGTTTCACCATCCAGAATGTACTTTTCTGAAATCGCCTTGATGTGGACCTTCACAGCGGCACCAAATGCCTTCAGGCACCTTTCGACGTCGGATTTGGTTTGAGCCGCCGCCAGTGCCTCGAAATCCTCCAACGGAAATTTTGCGTCAATGACAATGGGTCCGGGCGGGTTGGGCAGATGGATAAGGCAATCCGCCCGCTTGCCATTCGACAACGTGGCCTGCAACGAATAGCTGTCAGCAGGCAGCGCCTTCGAGACGATGTCGTTTAGCTGAATCTCACCGAACATCCCGCGTCGTTGTTTGTTCGACAGAATGTCCTGCAACGACAGCACATCGCCCGACAGCTTGGTGATATTGTCCTGCGCCTTATCGATCGCCGCCAACCGTTCCTGCAATTGCGTCAGAGAGGTCGCAGTCTGCTTTGATGACCCATGTAGCGATTCCTTCATCCGCTCCTGCATCTCGGCCAGCGCGCGGGCGGATTTCATCGCGTTATCCGCCAGCCGGTCATTCATCTGCTGCTGCACCGAAGAAAGCCGCGCCTCAACCGTCTGGATCACCTGCACCTGCGCATTGGCCTGCGTGTCCGAGACATGTTGGAGTCCACCGCGCAACTGCTCCTGCCCTTGACCCAACTGCTGCACATTCTGCCCCAGATGCGCCATCTGCCGCGCCAATGGCTCGGCCATCCGTGCCGAACGGTTGGCGGCACGCAGCGACAGGAACAGCAGGAGCAGGATCAGCGCGACAATGCCACCGCTGATCAGGATCACGGGGTCATTCAACGCAATTTGTGTGCCAGAAATCTCGATCATGTCGCCTCGAATGTTCTTGTTTTATTCTTCTTACCGCGCAGCTTGCGCTGGATCAACTGCGTCCGAACAGACGTTCGATATCAGCCAGTTTCAGCTCCACATAGGTTGGCCGCCCGTGGTTGCACTGTCCGGAATGGGGCGTCGCCTCCATCTCGCGCAGCAGGGCATTCATCTCTTCGGCCCGCATCCGGCGACCCGACCGGACCGAGCCATGGCAAGCGACGCGGCTGAGGATCGCCTCTATCCGCGCCTGTACGGTTTGGCTTTCGCCCTGATCGGCCAGTTCGTCAAGGATATCCAAAATCATCGCCCGGGCGTCGACCTCACCCAACATGGCCGGCGTTTCACGCACCGCGATGGCACCGCCGCCAAAGGGTTCCAGCGTCAGGCCAAGGCGTGACAGGTCATCGGCCACGGCCATTAGACGGGCGCAGTCGCCATCGGACAGTTCCACAATCTCAGGGATCAGCAGCGCCTGCGCAGCCACACCATTTTCCGCCATCTGATGTTTGAGCTTTTCATAAACCAACCGCTCGTGCGCTGCGTGCTGGTCGACGATCACCATGCCGTCTGCAGTCTGGGCGATGATATAGTTCTCATGCACCTGACCGCGCGCCGCACCCAAGGGCAAATCCTGCGCTGGGGGCTCTTCTGTGGCCACGGGCGCAGGTTCCACAATACTGCCGCTGTAGTCCTGTGACAGCTCCGCAAAACCCGGAGCTTGGGCCTGATACGCCACCTGTCGCGCGGCGGACGAGGGACGGTCCATCTGATACACCCGCGCCGGGGTGGGTTGCGGGGGCAGCGCGGGTTCCGGCCGCATCGCACCCAGAGTCGCATTCGCTACGGTCGAGGATGCGCGATGTCCCGCCTCGGCCAGCGCGTGCCGCAGGGCCGAAACGATCAGCCCGCGCGCCACGCCGGGATCGCGGAACCGGACCTCGGATTTCGCGGGATGCACGTTCACATCAACCAGCGCCGGGTCACAGTCGATGAACAAAGCCGCTGCCGGGTGGCGGTCGCGGCTAAGGAAATCGAAATACGCCGCCCGCAGCGCGCCGGTCAGCATCTTGTCGCGCACCGGGCGGCCATTGACGAACAGGTACTGCGCCACCGCCGCGCCCCGCGAATAGGTCGGCAGAGCGGCATACCCATAAAGGCGAATCCCTTCACGCGTGGCGTCGATCTGCAAGGCGTTCTCAGCAAATTCGCGCCCTATGACCCGGGCCAGACGAGCGTGCAGGGCATCAAACAGATCACCGTTCTCGCGGTCAGCGCGAAAGGTCACGCGCCCCTCTCCCCCGCCCGAGACATCGCGCAGGGTGAAAGTAATCGCCGGTTCGGCCATGGCCAGACGTTTGACGACGTCCGTGATGGCCTGCGCCTCGGCCCTATCGGTGCGCATGAATTTCAGACGTGCGGGCGTGGCAAAGAACAGGTCGCGCAGTTCAACCACCGTCCCCGCACGCAGAGCGGCGGGCTTCACGGCGTCTGTCTTGCCGCCCGCAACGTGGATAGAAGCGGCCTCGGCCCCCGAAACGCGGCTGGTGATTGTCAGCCGTCCTACCGCGCCCAGTGACGGCAGCGCCTCGCCCCGGAACCCGAAAGTATGAATGTTCAGCAGGTCCGATCCGTCGATTTTGGACGTCGCATGACGAGACAGAGCGAGCGGCAGATCCTTGCCGGAAATCCCACACCCGTCATCGGTGACTCGGATTAAAGTCTTTCCTCCATCAGCAATATCAATGGCGATGCGCGTCGATCCCGCGTCGATTGCATTTTCAGCTAGTTCTTTCACGGCAGAGGCTGGCCGCTCGACCACCTCACCCGCCGCGATGCGATTGATCGCAGCATCGTCGAGCTGTCGAATTACGGGTCGAGCTTCGCTGATATTGGGGTTTGCCTGCGCCATACCCCTAGACCTAGCACAGTCACAGACGATTCTGCTACAGGTTTGGGGACTGGATTTTAGGGGGGCGAGGGGGCGTTCGAACAATCGCGCCGTGTCACAGAGAGGCGGCGAACATCGCCGCGATTGTCCGAACGAACCATTGTGAGTGGTGGACGTCCTTTAGCAATGATTGGTTCGTAGCACGATGAAACGCATGTGACTCTTAAACTCTGGTCGGGGTCATTTGGTGGGCGGAGATCAGCCGAAAGACCGCATCCTCACATAGCAAGATCACGCCTAGTCAAGTCGTACCGGGCGCGCCGGTCCGCGTTCGACAAGGGCCCCAAATTGCGGCGCAAGCAAGGATCAAACCCGAAACCGTTGCGATCATTCCCGCCGCGCTGACAGCATCTACAGCGCCCAACCACAACGGCCCGTACCCCGCCAGCACATAACCCGCGACAGCCGAAACAATCGCGAAAACGATACTCCAAGCGATCTGAGTTTCCAATCGGTTGGTCATCATGCGCGCCGCCGCCGGCGGGCATATAAACATCGCGATCACGATGATCGAACCCACGGCATCAAACGCCGCAACGGCCGCAATCGCCGCAACGATCACCAGAGCCATGCCAAGCGCTCCGGTCCTGATTCCGATCGTTCGGGCAAACCCTTCGTCGAAGGTAGAGATCTTGAGCGGTCTCCAGAACAGCCAAGTGAACAAGCAAACACCGGCCAATGTCAGCGCAATACGGGGCAATTCAGGCGGCAGCCCCGCCAGCGCCTGAACATCCCACACAGACGCCCATCCCACCGCGTCCAACCAGATCAAACTTTCAAGGTTCCCGTACAATGCATGTTCGACATCCAGATGAACGGTCGACGTGTCAGTTTGCTCCAGCAACAGCACCCCGGCTGCGAACATTGTGGTAAAAACGACCCCCATTGCGGCACCGGATTCAATCTGACCCAGCCTGCGGATGGCCTCGATCATGATTACCGCCACCACCGCGGCACCTGCGGCACCCAGCATCATGGGCCAGGTCGAAATCGCTCCGGTCAGCAGAAAGGCCACAACGATACCGGGTAGAACAACGTGGCTGATTGCATCGCCGATCAGAGCCTGCTTACGCAGCACCAGAAAATTGCCTGGCAAAGCGCAGGCGATGGCCGCAAAAGTTCCGATCAGCAATGGCGTGAGGGACAGGGGGACGAATTCTTCTCCGCTCATGGGGTCACTCCCTGCGGGTCGCCGATCTTACGGTCAATTTCGGTGATCTGATCTGGGGTCAGGACAGTTTCAATGTCACGCAAACCGTCATACAGGGCAGCCGTGGCCTCGTGCGCCTGATCCGCCCGGACGATCTCCCACCGTTTTTCGTCGCGCAGCGCCTTTGCAGCGCGTGCCCTGCCCGCCTCGGTCGCAACCCCATCGGCCCGGACCAGCCCCGCGCTGCGTAACAGTCGGAGCGTTAACGGCTCGTAGATATTTTGCCCCTGCGCCAGCGCCAAAAGCCCTTGTCGAATATGGACCCTGCGTTGGAATCTGAGATGCCGCAAGACAGCCGCCAGTACCCCCCGCACCGGCGCAAGCAATAAGGACACTGCAAACAGGGCAAAGCTGACCAGAACAATGATCGGACCGGTTGGCAGATTGGGAGCCGAGGCCGACAGTGCCGCCCCCAGATATCCCGAAAGCCCTCCGGTCAGACCGGCCAGCAGCACTACACGTTCCGACCGCTCGGTCCAGAAACGCGCGGCAACAGGCGGAATGATCAGCAACGCAACGATCAGGATCAACCCGACGATTTTCAACCCCACAACCGTCACGGCCATGACCAACCCCATCATTGCCAGGTCAATGCGATGCACAACATGTCCGCGGGCCGCCGCATATTCGGCGTCAAACGCCACCAATGTCATGGGGCGGCGAATGATCATCACCAAAGCCAGTGTTGCCGCGCCGCCGATCGCGATAATAATGGCGTCAGCCCACAACATGCCCGCCGTAGAGCCCAGCAAGAACCCTTCCAGCCCGGCCTGGCGGCCCATACCCATCGTCTGAATCACCGTCAGCAGGACGATACCAAACCCAAAGAACACGGACAGAACTGCACCGATCGCGGCGTCCTCGGCCAGCCTTGTGTGCCGGGTCAACCAGTTCATGCACAGAAGGCCCACCCAAGCGGAAAGGGCTGACCCAACCAGCAGACCGATCAGATTGCGACCATCGCCCCCAAGCGCGACCAGAACCATGAACGCCAGACACACGCCCGGCAGAGTCGCATGGCTGATCGCGTCACTGACAAGCGCACGTTTTCTCAGGAATAGAAACGTTCCGGTGACCCCTGCCGAAATACCCAGCAAAGTCGCGCCGATGGCGACCAGCGTGGCGTTATAGCCAAGCTGCAGGGTCAGGGCATCCCAAAGCATGTCTACCCCAGCGCGCGCGAAATCTGGTCGATCTGAGCGGTAGCAAGGCGGCCTCCATACGCAGATTGGAGCGTTTCGGCGGTGAATGCCTCGGACACCGGTCCTTCGGCGACTTTGCGCGTGTTGATCAGGAAGACGTGGTCAAAATAATCCGTGATAGTCGCCAGATCATGATGCACGGCGACAACAGTCTTACCGGCTGTTTTCAGCTCCTTCAACACCGCTATGATCGCCTTTTCCGTGGCCGCATCAACGCCTGCGAACGGCTCGTCCAGCAGATAAAGCTCTGCGTCCTGAGCCAAGGCGCGTGCCAGAAAGACGCGCTGTTGCTGGCCGCCCGACAACTGACCGATCTGACGGTCGGCAAAGTCGCGCATTCCCACCCGGTGCAGACAGTCCATCGCCCGCGATATGTGACGAAACCGCACCCGACCAAGCAGCCCCAACTGACTGGACAGCCCCATCAGCACCACGTCGATCACACGGGCTGGAAAATCCCAATCGACACTCGCCCGCTGTGGGACATAGGCGATCCGTTCGCGCTGTTTGTCCAGCGGCTTGCCAAACACCGTCACCTGACCGGACAAGGGCGATACAATACCCAAAGCCGCCTTTAGCAGGGTGGACTTGCCCGCGCCGTTGGGCCCGATGATCGCAGTCATCGCGCCCGGCTGAACCGTCATATCCACAGAAAAAACCGCAGGTTTCTGGCCGTATGAGACTGTCAGACCCCGGATCGCCAACGGGCTGTCATCAAGACAGTCCTCCGGTATCGAAACACCCTGATCAGCGGCCAGTTCCAGCATCACTCAAAACCCCGCAGACAGCTTTCCGTTCATGCCACGGTCAGGCACATCCGCACCCAGCGCCCCGGCAATCACGGTGATATTGTGATCCAGCATCCCAACATAGGTGCCTTCATAAGTTCCCGGCTCGCCCATGGCATCCGAGTATAGTTCGCCGCCCACACCAACCTCATGACCCCGTGCAGCAGCACCTTCGATCAGGGCGCGCATCGACCGATCAGAGACCGAGCTTTCGACGAATACCGCCCCAAGCTGTTGACCCACCAGCGTATCGACCAGTTCACCAATCCGGTTCAGACCGGCCTCGGACTGGGTCGAGATCCCCTGAATGCCCATCACCTCGTAGCCATATTCAGCCCCGAAATAGCCAAACGCATCATGCGCTGTGACCAACACGCGGTTGTTTTCGGGGACAGAGGCAAGGGCCTCAGCAGCATATGCTTCCAACTGTTCAATCTCAGCCAGATGCACCTGTGCGTTACTTGCAAAGAGGTCAGCGGCCTCGGGGCGCGCCTCGGTCAAGGCTGCTTGCACCTCGACCACCACGTCGCGCCAAAGGGCCGGGCTCATCCAGACATGCGGGTCGAACTTGTCGGCGTAGTCGTCATGCGCCCGCAGTTTAGAGGTATCTACCCCTTCGGCCACCGCCACGACGGGGCGTTTGCGGCCCAGATCATGAAAAAAGTCCTGCATCTGCGCCTCAAGATACAGCCCGTGCCACAGAATGAGGTCAGCGCGGGTCATGGCAACGATATCGCTGCGGGTCTGACGATAGGCGTGCGGGTCCACGCCCGGACCCATCAGGCCTTTGACGTCGACCTCATCACCGCCAATCTGACGAACGGCGTCTGCAATCATACCCGTGGTTGCCACCACCTTCAGCGGTGCCTCGGCCCATGCCGTAACGGGCAGTGCAGCGGCAAATGCCAGCGCTGCAATAAAGGTACGACGAATCATAGTGTGACCCCGGCTTTCTATCCCCTTGAGTCTGAATATGCGAACCATTCGCAACTAAGTCAACGATATTGCGAATTATTCGCAAGAAAGGTGATCAATTTTGTCCATTTGGTCAAAAAAATAACACCCAGGCGGCCGCCACGCCTTCCATTTAGGCGCAACCCGTGCGATTTTGGCGCAAACTTCCCAAAGGATGTGAAGATGGATACGCAGAGCTCAGACAGCCCCGCGCGCACCGCGCATCTGCCGCAAGTGACCGAACCCCGGAACCCTGGAATGGATCTGGACCTTGAATGGGTTCGGGGGGTTCAGGCCAACACCTCGGCAATCGAACGCCGCGCCGCGACCCTACCGGGCCGACGGTCGGTGAAAAAAGACTATCAGGCCGCGTGGCTGTTGAAGGCAATCACGATGATCGACCTGACGACGCTGTCCGGTGACGACACTGTGGGGCGAGTGCGCCGCCTGTGCGCGAAAGCCCGTCAACCGGTCGCACCCGCGCTGCTGCGGGCGATGGATATGCCTGCGATCACCACCGGGGCCGTCTGCGTCTATCATGATATGGTCGAAACCGCTGTTTATGCGCTGAAAGGCACTGGCATCCCAGTCGCCGCTGTCTCAACCGGGTTTCCAGCAGGACTGTCACCGTTCCACCTGCGCGTGGCTGAGATCGAAGAAAGCGTCAAAGCAGGGGCGGAAGAGATCGACATTGTCATCTCTCGCCGCCACGTTCTGTCAGGCGACTGGCAAGCTTTGTATGATGAGATGAAGGCATTCCGAACCGCCTGTGGTGATGCCCACGTCAAAGCCATCCTCGCGACCGGCGAGCTAGGCAGCCTGCGCAATGTCGCGCGCGCTTCGGTCGTGTGCATGATGGCGGGGGCGGATTTCATCAAGACGTCGACCGGCAAGGAAAGCGTCAACGCCACGTTGCCCGTCACCCTAGTGATGATCCGCGCGATCCGCGACTACTATGACCGCACCGGGTATCGGGTTGGCTATAAGCCTGCAGGTGGGATTTCCAAGGCAAAAGACGCTCTGGTCTACCTGTCACTGATCAAGGATGAGTTGGGCGACCGCTGGCTGGAGCCGGACCTGTTCCGCTTTGGCGCGTCATCGCTGCTTGGCGATATTGAACGACAGTTGGAACACTATGTCACCGGGGCATACTCTGCCGGCTACCGTCACTCCATGGGCTGAGGAAAGAACAATGACAGTCAAAGAAATCTTCGAGACCATGGACTACGGACCCGCCCCCGAAAGCGCTGCCGAGGCTTTGGCATGGCTGGTCGATCAGGGCGGCAAGTTCGGCCACTATATTGACGGTGCCTTCACTAAGCCGGGCAAAGGCTTCGAAAGCCGCAACCCGGCGACCGGAGAGGTTCTGGCCAAGCTGACCCAAGCCAAGCAGGGCGACGTGGACGCCGCCGTTTCCGCCGCCCGCAAAGCCCAGCCCAAGTGGGAGAAACTGGGCGGTGCTGGCCGTGCGCGATACCTCTATGCCATTGCGCGGATGTTGCAGAAACATTCGCGCCTGTTCGCAGTTCTGGAAAGCCTTGATAACGGCAAACCGATCCGGGAATCGCGCGACATCGACATCCCTCTGGTCCAGCGGCATTTCTACTATCACGCAGGCATGGCGCAGTTGATGGAAAGCGAGTTGCCCGATGCGCAGGCGTTGGGTGTGTGCGGTCAAATCATTCCGTGGAACTTCCCCCTGTTGATGCTGGCATGGAAAGTGGCCCCCGCTTTGGCAATGGGAAACACGGTGGTTCTGAAACCTGCTGAATACACCTCGCTTACCGCGCTGCTATTTGCCGATATCTGTTCGCAAGCCGGGCTGCCTAAGGGCGTGGTCAATATCGTCACCGGCGATGGCGAGGTGGGCGAGATGATCGTGGCCTCGGATGTGGACAAGATCGCCTTCACCGGCTCAACGGTTGTGGGGCGGCGCATCCGCGAAGCGACGGCAGGCTCGGGCAAAGAACTGACGTTAGAGCTGGGCGGCAAGTCCGCCTATATCGTCTTCGACGACGCGGATATTGATTCAGCTATCGAAGGGCTGGTTGATGCGATCTGGTTCAATCAGGGTCAGGTCTGCTGTGCAGGTTCGCGCCTGTTGGTGCAGGAGGGAGTCGCTGATCGTTTTCATACCAAACTGCGCGCGCGGATGGACAACCTGCGCATTGGCGACCCGCTGGACAAATGTATAGACGTCGGCGCAGTTGTGGACCCGGTTCAGTTGCAGACCATCAAGGGTATGGTCGAAAGCAACACCGCAGGTGACCTCTACCAAGCCAATTGCGCGTTGCCCGATAATGGCTGCTACTATCCTCCGACCCTGATTTCGGGGTTGGAAACCTCGGACCCGCTGATGCAGGAAGAGATTTTTGGCCCTGTTCTGGTGTCGTCCACCTTCCGCACCCCGTCCGAGGCGGTCGAGCTGGCCAACAACACGCGCTACGGACTGGCAGCGACTGTCTGGACCGAGAATGTGAACCTCGCGCTGGATATTGCGCCGAAACTTGTTGCGGGCGTGGTCTGGGTGAATGCGACCAACCTGTTCGACGCCGCCGCCGGGTTTGGCGGCGTGCGCGAAAGCGGGTTCGGGCGCGAAGGCGGCTGGGAAGGACTGACCGCCTATACCAAGCCCAAGGGCAAGTCCAATGCGCTGACAAAGCTAGACGCCACCACCGGCGAGGGTGCGCCAGTTGATCCCATCGACCGCACAGCCAAGATGTATGTGGGCGGCAAGCAGGCGCGGCCCGATGGCGGCTATTCCAAACACGTTTGGGGTAAATCGGGCCTGTTGGGGCATGTGGGTCTGGCGAACCGCAAGGACGTACGTAACGCGGTCGAGGCTGCGGCAGGCGCAAAAGGTTGGTCCAAGACTACCGGCCATCTGCGGGCGCAGATTCTGTATTACATTGGCGAAAACCTCTCGGCCCGCGCAGGTGAATTCGCCGCGCGGATCGACGCCATGACCGGCGGCAAAACCGGCGCGACCGAGGTTGAGGCCTCGATCCAACGCCTGTTCACCGCCGCCGCATGGGCAGACAAGTATGACGGTCAGGTGCATGGCGTCCCGATCCGGGGTGTCGCGATTGCGATGAAAGAACCCGTGGGCGTGATCGGCGCGCTTTGTGCGGATGAGGCACCTCTGCTGGGTCTGGTGTCAGCCATGGCCCCGGCGATCGCTATGGGCAACCGAGTGGTGCTGGCCGCGTCCGAGCCCTTTCCGCTGGCCGCAACGGATTTCTACCAGATCCTTGAAACCTCGGACGTGCCCGCAGGCGTGGTCAACATCCTGACCGGAAGCCATGCGGAACTGGCAAAACCGCTGGCCTCGCATCTGAACGTGGATGCGGTCTGGTCGTTCTCGTCCACCGACCTGTCGAAAGAGATTGAGGTTGTATCTGCCGGGAACCTCAAGCGGACATGGGTCAACAACGCCAAGGCAACCGATTGGAACTTGGATTACACGCGCCAATTCCTGCAGGCGGCGACCGAGGTCAAGAACATCTGGGTCCCCTACGGCGAATAGGACGGCGCGGACCGGCCTGCCTGCTTTAAACGGGCGAAAGGTCGCTCATGCGTGAACATGTTGTGACGCGGGTCACATACAAGTTCACAGCCCCACCCCAGTTTAAGGCCCATTCAATCCCAGAATGGGCCTTTTTCATGCTGAATTTTCCAATAGATTTCCCAACGTCCCTTCAACTGGTCACAATGGTGGGCGTGTTCGGGGCGGGGCTTTATATCCTGAACTACTTTCTGCTGCAGATCGGCATCGTCCGGGGCAATGGGGCCCTTTACCCCTTACTGGTCATCATCGCAGCGGGCTGCGTTTTGATCAGCATGGCCGAAGAATTCAATCTGGCCGGGGCGATCATCCAGATGTCTTACATCGCAATCTCTGTGATCGGGTTGTTGCGCGGATACCTCTCGCGCCATTTGGTGCGCTTCTCCGAGGCCGAACGGCAATTCATCTCGCAACACCTGCACTCGCTCAAGCCCCATCAGGCACGCAGATTGCTGAACACGGCTGTGATACAGACTTTCAATACCGGGGATATCCTGATCGAAGAAGGTGAGACGACCGACTTTCTGGGTTTCGTCCTAAAAGGGCGCACAACGGTTCTGAAAGACGGGCAGGTGATCAATCAATGCGGTGCAGATGAGATTTTAGGGGAACTGACCTTCAGCCTTGGCCTGCCCGCGACGGCCACGGTGATCGCAACGGAACCCACAACCTGCTTGGTGTTCGACGACCGCCGCCTGTCCCGGCTGCTGCGGCGAAACCGGCATATCGACGACGCATTGAAAGCCGCGCATTTCAGACATGCGCGACAAAAGCTGTTGAACAGCAACAAACACACATTACAGGCCCAGAAACGGCCCACAGCGGCCTGAACTTTAGCCGTCCAGATCTTCGGGTTTGCCGACGACCGTGAAATGTAGACCCTCGGGATCCAGCAGTTCTGACGCGACGCGGTTCACGTCTTCCAGTGTCACCGCGTTCACCTTGTCGTTGCGGGTCGAGATATAGTCGATCGGCAGGTCATCCATCTGCATCCCGACCATGATGCTGGCAATCTGACCGTTCCCATCAAACCGCAGCGGATACGCGCCCGTCAGATAGGTTTTGGCATCATCCAATTCTTTCTGTGTGACGCCCTCTGATGCTGCGCGCGCCCATTCGTTTCGGATCACGTCAACCGCCTCGGCGATGCGGTCGTTTGAGGACGACACCGACCCCAGATAGACCGAGGCCAGATCCTTGGGGACAAGATAAGTTGCCACGCCATAGGTCAGTCCGCGCTTTTCACGCACTTCCTGCATCAGGCGACTTTCAAATCCGCCGCCGCCAAGAATGTGGTTCAGAACAAACGCCGCAAAGAAATCGGGGTCATCACGATCAATGCCCGCATGTCCGAACAGAGCGACCGACTGAGGGGTGTCGAATTCGACAATACTGATCCCGCCGGGAATGGTCACTTCGGCACGGTCTGGAATGGGTTTACCCGTTTCGGGTAGATCGGCAAGCAGTTTGTCCAGCAACGTACCCAACTCGTCGGCAGTAATGTCGCCAACCGCGCCTACGTATAGCCGATCTTTCGCGAACACGTTCTCAAAGGCCGAAACGACGTCGTCCCGGGTCAGGGCCGTCACGCTGTCTATGGTGCCTTTCCCCTCGGACCCATAAGGGTGGTCCCCGTAGGCCATGCGCGCAAAATTGCGCCCGGCGATATCATTTGGGTCTGTCTGGTCCGAGCGCAGGCCCGACAGGACCTGCCCCCTGACACGGTCAACGGCATCCTGATCGAACCGGGGTTCGTGGAGCGTGGTGTGCAACAGATCAATCACGTCATCCCGGTTTTCGGTCAGAAACTGCGCCGAGACCGAAACCGTATCATCGCTCGCATTATAGCTGAACGACGCTGCCAGCGATTCCAATTCGCGCGCATAGGTGCGGGCGTCCATATCCCCGGCCCCTTCTTCTATCAGGCCGCTCATCAGATATGTGGCCCCGCGCTTGTCGGGATCATCCAAAGACGTACCCCCGCGAAAGCGCAGTTCCAGCGCGGTGAAGGGGATCGAGTGATCTTCGACAAGCCATGCCGTGATCCCACCGGGCGAGGTGACCTCCTGAATGTCGATCTCGGCCCATGCGGGCAACGCGATGACAAATGCGATCAGGGTTGCGAAAATCCGTTTCATTGCGTCACCTCGTCGTCACGCATCAGCCACCCGGTCACAGAGGATTCCGGCTGCAAGACCTCACGGGCGGCTGCGATAATCTCGTCGCCGGTCACAGCCTGAAGGATATCGGGCCACGCCTGAACATCCTCGACAGTCAGCCCGCTGGTCAGGGCACGGCCATACCGGTTCCCGATGCCGTCCACATTGTCACGCGCATAAGTTTGCGAGGCGCGGAGTTGCATCTTGATCCGGTCCAGATCCTCTTGGTTCACACCTTCGGCAATAAAGTCGGCTACGGCCTGATCCATTGCATCTTCGGCCTCTTGCAGAGAAACGCCCTGCGCCGGTACGACCAAAAGATCAAAGGTTGTGTCGTCCAGGGACAACCCACGGTAGAATGCGACCGTATAAATGGCCTTTTGCTCCTCGAACTGCAGCTTTTCGTTCAGGTAAGACGTGTTTCCGCCACCCAGCAATTCAGCCAGCAAGAACAGCGCCGCCGCTTTTTCCTGCGCGCCGGGGTCACGCTCGGGCGCAAGATAACTGCGCTGAACATAGGGCTGAGACACGCGCGGATCCTTGTAGGTCAAGCGACGTTCAGCGGTTTGCGGCGGTTCCTGAGACCGCACCCGTTCGGGTAGGTCGGGGTTGGCCGGGATGACGCCGTAATACTGATCCGCCAGTTCCTTGACCGCGTCGGGCTGCACATCGCCGGTGACCACAAGAATCGCGTTATTTGGCGCGTAATGGGTCCGGTAGAAAGACAGCGCATCTTCCATGTCTAGCGTTTCCATCTCGTGCCGCCAGCCGATGATCGGAACGCCATAGCGATGGTTCAGGTATTGCGCGGCGTTCATCTGTTCGCCAAACAGTGCGCGCGGGTTGTTTTCGGTGCGCTGGTTGCGTTCCTCGAGGATTACATCACGCTCGGTGCGGATGTCCTCGTCGGACAGGCGGATGTTGCGCATACGGTCCGCTTCCATCTGCATCATCAATTCCAGCCTATCGGCTGCAACGCGCTGATAATAGGCGGTATAATCATAGGACGTGAACGCATTGTCATTGCCGCCATTGGCCGCAACGGTCGCCGAAAACTCACCCGGCGCAAGCGTATCGGTCCCTTTGAACAGCAGATGCTCCAGGAAATGAGCCACGCCGGACGAGCCAATCGGCTCATCCGCTGACCCAGCGCGGTACCAGACCATATGCTGCACCACCGGGGCGCGGTGATCCTCGATCACGACGACATCCATGCCGTTGTCCAGCGTAAAGGTAGTGACCGCTTCAAGGCCATCCTCGGCAAAAACCGGTGTGGCGGCGATCAGGGCGGCCGACAATGCCAGGGCCCGAACCATGGGGCATCCTCCGTTTCGTTCTGTGATCTTCAAACTACGGCGGTGCGGCGCGGGTTCAAGGCCGATGACGAAAAGTTAAGGATTATTCATCGACCGGCGGTGCCGAGGGCGTTTCTATCCCCGCACGGCGCGCGGCTTCGTTCTGAATGTCAGCATCAAGGGCTTGGCGGCGATAGATTTGCGAGTACCGGTCGACCTTGAACAGGCGCAATCTGGTAAAGCGGCCCTGCTTTTTGCGGAACGCGGCATCTTCGCTGTCGACGACCTGACGCGTATTCGCTGGCACACCATAGCGGCTGGACGCTGTCACAAGCGCCCCATCCGATGACGGAATCGGTGTGTTTGGATTCAGCGCCGCAGCATTGCCGCCCAGCGCCACGACTGCGTCCGCATTGGGCGTCGGGTCTGTCAGATTGCCTCCGCCGGGTGTCGGTGCAGGCAGAAACTGATAATCCTTCGGCTGTGTCAGCGGTTTGACTGGCAGGACCGAGAATTCATCCGGACCCGGGCCGGGCGCTTCAAGATGGCGCAAGCCAATGTCAGAGCATCCCGCCGTAGCAACGGCCAATGTCACTGCAATAATGGAACGCGGCAACCGCATCAAAGTCTCCAGCCTGTTTGAGGGGCTTTTATCGCATTTCCCCGGGCGCGTCACGAGGCCTTTTTTCCATCAAACAACACAAGTCCGATGGCACCGGCAAAGATGAACACGTCGGCAAGGTTGAAAACAAACGGGTTGTTGATGCCGCAGCAGGACATGTTCAGAAAATCCAGCACATAGCCATAAAGCACCCGGTCCAAAACATTCGCCAGCGCCCCGCCGATCAGTAGCCCGCCGCAAAACTGCATCAGTTTCGACGGTATGGACCGCAGCAACCAGATCAGCACACCCAGCGAAATTGCCAGCGAAATCCCAATCAGCACCCAGCGCGCCGCATCCGTATCGCCCTGAAACAGGCCGAAATTGATGCCTCGATTCTCACCGTATTTGAACACCAGCAGGGGCGGCAGTACGTCAATACTGCCCTCGGACACGCGCATGACGTGAACGACCAGATACTTACTGATCTGGTCGATGAGAAACGCGGCCAGCGCGGCCCAGAGCAGAAGACGATACCGCATCAGTGACGGAAGTGGCGCATGCCGGTAAAGACCATGGCAAGGCCCGCCTCATCCGCGGCCGCGATCACTTCATCATCGCGCATCGAGCCACCGGGCTGGATCACACAGGTCGCGCCAGCCTCTGCCGCCTCCATCAGACCGTCAGGGAAGGGAAAGAACGCGTCCGAGGCCACGGCCGAGCCGATGGTCAGCGGTTGCGGCAGCCCCAGCACGTCGGCCATGCGTTCGGCTTTCTTGGCGGCGATCAGCGCCGAATCTACGCGGCTCATTTGCCCTGCACCCACGCCCACGGTCGCGCCATCCTTGACGTAGACGATGGCATTGGATTTGACGTGTTTTGCCACTTTCCAAGCAAACAGAAGATCGCGCATCTGTTCATTAGACGGGGCCTTTTTGGTCACGACCTTCAAATCATCCATGCCGACAAAGCCGTTATCCTTGTCCTGCACCAGCAGACCACCAGCCACTTGCCGCACGGTCTTGCCGCCTGCGGTCACGTCAGGCAGCGCCTCGGTCGTCAGCAGGCGCAGGTTCTTCTTGGCCGCAAAGATCGCTTTGGCCTCATCCGAGGCACCAGGGGCAATTACGACCTCAGTAAAGATGCCCGTGATTTCCTGCGCGGTTTCCGCGTCCAGAGGCTGATTCAATGCCACAATTCCGCCAAAGGCGGACGTGCGGTCGCAGTCGAACGCAGCCTTATAGGCGTCGATCAGCGTGGCACCCGTCGCCACACCGCAGGGATTGGCGTGTTTGATAATGGCACATGCAGCACCCTGCGCCGGGTCAAACTCGGCCACCAGTTCAAACGCCGCATCAGTGTCGTTGATGTTGTTATAGCTCAGTTCTTTACCCTGATGCTGCAGGGCCGTCGCCACACCGGGACGGTTGGTGCCATCGGTATAGAACGCCGCTTGCTGATGGCTGTTCTCGCCATAGCGCAGGGTCTGTTTCAGCTCACCCGCAAAAGCACGACGGCGCGGAGCCTTGGCAGCCAGCGCATCGGCCATCCAGTTCGACACGGCAGTATCATAGGCCGCCGTGCGCGCATATGCCGTCTGCGCCAATGTCTTACGGAACGCATAGGATGTCTGGCCGTCATTGGCCGCCAGCTCTGCCAGCAGCGCGTCATAATCTTCGACATCAACCACAACGTTGACAAAAGCGTGGTTCTTCGAAGCGGCACGGATCATCGCGGGGCCACCAATGTCGATATTCTCGACACATTCGTCATAGCCCGCACCCTTGGCGACGGTCGCCTCGAACGGATAGAGGTTCACGACCAGCAGGTCGATCGCGCCAATGCCATGTTCGTCCATCGCCGCAACGTGGGTGTCATTGTCGCGCAGCGCCAGCAGACCGCCATGCACCATCGGATGCAGGGTTTTCACGCGGCCATCCATCATTTCGGGAAAACCCGTCACGTCGCTGACATCCTTGACCTCAAGCCCGGCCTCCCGCAGCGCCTTGGCCGTGCCGCCGGTCGACAACAGTTCGACCCCGCGCTCGGCCAGTGCCTTACCCAAGTCTATCAATCCGGTCTTGTCGGAAACGGAAAGCAACGCGCGGCGCACGGGGTGAAGATCGGTCATGGGTCCAAAGGTCCTTTTGGCGTCAGTCGAAATCGGGCTCGTCCCGGTGCATGTCGCGCACGGCATAGGCTGTATCCTGAGCCTTGCTCAACGTCCACCGGATGCGCGTCGCATACTCCATTGCGCGGCCAGATAGAACGATCTGTTTTGTCGCGCGTGGCTTCAAGCGTCCCTTCTCAAGGTAAACACTTGGTTCAACTGACAATTTTGCCACGCCATCGTGGCGGAACACCCAGATCTCACCACTTTTCAGCGCCATGGACACCGCCGCGCCACCCAGATCAATCGCTGCATCCACATCCGGGTGCAGGTGAAACCTTACGTCAAACTCGATACCTTTGAGGTTCGACGCATCCAACGCCTTGTCGAACTGCCGCTTGGCCTTGTCGGTCGCCGTCAGCAAAATATCTTCACCAGTCAGCTCGCGACCGTCAAAGCGCAGCTCGAAGGTTCTGGCATGGGTCAGACCGAACACCTTGGCGTATCCGTCGTGGCCGATCATGAAACGCGCACCCTCGATGACGTCCTCGAGCTCTGTCGGCACGTCCTTGGGAGTATCGACCAGCGCCTCTTTCTCGGTGCCGGGAACCGGCCCGGTCAGGCGCGCGCTGGAATAACCATCCAGACACAGGGTTGAATGCGATGGCGTCGCCCGCCCGGCCCGGCGCCACTCCAGCCCGAAACTCTCGCCCGAGCCGCAATTCACGATCAACGGCCGCCGACCAGACGTAAGCTCGAACGCCAATGTCGAGGCGTGCGCATTGTAAGACGCCGTCCCTTTGGGCGGGGCGCTTGCATCCACGATAACGCTGGTGCGCGCTGCGTATAGCCGGGCATATCCCATCGCCAACCCGCTTGCGTGCTGGGGCCGAACACCGCTTTGCGCCAAGGCTTGATCCAACCGCCCTTCAAGGCCGCGACCACCCCCATGAAACCGGGCCAGCGCACCGTCCGAATGGCGCAGGTTGCGCAGGGTCGGCGCAATACGCTTGATTGCATCCGCCTGCGCCCCGGGTGTGCCACGCCCCAGATCGCTGAGCGCCGCCGACGTCCAGGTCAGCAGGGTAAACACTTCAAGCAACTCTTCGGGATTGCGCGTTGGGATGCCGCCCTGCGTGTCAATCTGTTTTTCGCACTCTCTCGCCAAAGCCCGCAGCGCCGGGTCCGCCATCTGCTCGAGCCCTTGCAACGCCAATCCTGCCTGCACCAACCCGGCCAAAGCCTCGAACCTCGGCAAACCAGGTGTTGCGGCCTGCCATCGTTTGGACAGGAACCAGGATTGTTGCGCCAAAGCCCGAAAAAACACCTTGGACCGTTCGTCATCCATGCCGCGTAACAGAAACGCCGAATGGTTGATCCACCGTATCACCCGGCGTCCGGTCAGATCCGGTGCCCAGCCCGGACCCTGCCCACGACCATGTGCGTCGATCCAACCCCACACCCAGCGCTGCGCCTTTTCACGGGCGCGCATATCTCCGACGGCGGCTAGATCATCCAGCCACGCAAACCCGTGGCGTTCATTGTCAAAACCAGTGCTGGGCGCAGTCACGTCCCACAGGCCGGTATCCTGCGCTTCGACCAGAAACCCCGCGAACAACAGGTTGCCAGCAACCAACTGACGACCCCGCGCGAACGAGCCCACGGTGCGCGGCTCGGGATCAGCCGCGAACCCTGCAACCGCCTTGCGACGCTGACTGAGCCGCGCATAAAGACGGTTCTGAAACCGCGTCCACCGATTGGCCATGGTATCTGAGTTCGACATGCCGCTCGTTACTCTGCCTCTTGCGCTCTGCTGGCGCCTGAGACCCAACGATAGACCGCGACGCCCGTCAAGTCACCGAAAAGCGTCGCCTTATTCCGTTTTGTTCAGACAGGCGATGTAAAACCCGTCCATTCCACCGCGATCCGCCCAGTAATCGGGCCGCAGACGCAGGCCGCCCTCTTCCGTGATCCAGCCTTTTTCGACCCCGGCCACCATGACGGCCCCGCGATCGACCTGCATGTCGGGATATTGAGGCAACGCCTCTTCGATCTGGACCTCACCCTCGTCGGGCAGCAGCGAACAAGTGCAATAAACCAGCCGTCCGCCGGGTTTAAGCAGACCCCACGCATGAGCCAGCATCTGCGCCTGCAATTCAATCAACCCGCCAAATTCCGATCCGTCCTTTGCAAAGGGCAAATCTGGGTGCCGACGAATGGTTCCCGTGGCCGAACACGGGGCATCCAACAGAATGGCGTCATATTGGCCCTGATACTCCAACGCATCCCCGGCGATCACTGTGGCCTTCAACCCGGTCCGCACAAGGTTTTCGCGCACACGCTCAAGCCGCGACTCCGAGATGTCCAGCGCTGTGACTTCGGCCCCTTCTGCCGCCAACTGCAAGGTCTTCCCGCCCGGTGCAGCGCACAGGTCTAGTATTTTCTCACCCGACTTGGGTGCCAGTATTCGAACCGGCAGCGCCGCTGCCGCATCCTGCACCCACCAGTCTCCGCGATCATATCCTGGCAGCGCCGAGACCTGACCCGCATCACGCACCCGAAGCGACCCGGTCGGCAATGCCTCACCCGGACCCTGGGTGTTGGGTTTGGTAGAAACATCCAGCGGAGCGCCGTCGAAATGCGCGCTTTCCATACCCGTTACCGCCTCGGCGCCCCAAGCCATGACAAGCGGATCGCGCAACCATTCGGGCAGGCGCGGCACACGCATCTTTGGCCATGCGTCCGGCCCTTCGGCGGCCACTTTGCGCAGTACAGCATTCACCAACCCTTTGAGGCGGCCATGCTTGCGCGAGCGGCCCACAATTTCGACCATGGAATTGACGACACCATGCGCCGCCTCACCGTGGCACAGCTCAACCGCGCCAAGACGCAGGGCGTTATGGACCGTCAGCGCGGGCGTCCGGTTCAGGTGATTGCCCAGCAGACGGTCGGCCCGCTCCAATCCGCGGAGGGTTTCCAGCGTCAGCCGCTGCGCCCGCGCGCGGTCCTCGGGGCTCAATCTGTCCAATGCGCCGGCGGCCAGACATTCGGACAACAGTCGCCCTTCTCCCAGAATCTGATCCAGCAGATAGATCGCGCTGCGCCGCGCTGCCGTTGCGGTGTCGGACATGAAATCGCCTTTCGATACGCCGCGCCTGCATTGCCAAGCGGGGACGGGGGCGTATATCAAGCCCAAGCACGGAAAGGAACCCGATGTCATGAGCGATGATTCCAAAGACCTGCCACCAGCCGCCCAGCGCGCTTTGGCCGAGGCCGAAGAGCGCCGCCGCAAGGCCGAGGAGAAGGCAAAAGAGAGTCCAAAGGAACTGGGTGGACGCGACGGCCCCGACCCGGCGCGTTATGGCGATTGGGAAAAGAAAGGCATCGCAATCGACTTCTGATTGCCTAGCCGCGCAACGCCTGCAGGAAATCCATGATCAGAGCGCGCTGATTTTTCGACTTTGCCCGTTCTTCGGGCCATGTCAGCCAATACCCATCCTTCGTTTCCAGTTCAGGCAAGCCCATCCTGTGCAAACGACCCTCGCGCAGGTGCGCGTCGGCCAACGGCACCGACCCCAGCACAACGCCCAATCCCTGACACGCCGCCGTCAGCGCGTGTTCCATTGAGTCAAAGCTGACTTTCGAAGGGGGCACGTCCTCGTGTCCGGTCTTGTTTGCCCAATCGCTCCAACCCGGTCGCTCACCACGCAGGTTGATCAGCGGCGCCCCCCACGCGACGTCCGGTGCAGCCATCGGAACGAGCACCTCGGGCGCGATCAGTTCTGCGTCGCGGCCGTGCCATGCCCCGCGCCCGTACCGGATCTGCAACCATGTAGGTTCCTCAGCCAAGGACGACCGACGCGCGACAGAGTCGGTCATGACCCGCACTTTGGGTCGAAGCGCTTGAAACCGGATCAGGCTCGGCAACACCAGCGCGTGGATATTCGACGACAAACCGGCAACGCGCAATTCACGGGGGGCTTTGCCAAACAGGTCTTCAGTATTCCGCTCTAACGCCTGCAGGCTGTCCTGCACCAGCGGCAGATAGCTTTCGCCTTCAACCGTCAGCGACACGCCGCGTGCCTCACGCACGAACAATGTCCGCCCCAGCCACGCCTCAAGGTTTCCGATCCGCTGACTGACCGCCGCCTGCGTCAAACCGAATTCTCGTGCGGCTGCCGAAAACCCGCCCAAACGCCCTGCGGCCTCGAACACGCGCAGCCAATCCAGTGGCGGTAATCCGACTTTCTTTTTAGACATAAATTTTTCCAGCCCTCAGTCGTAATAAGGTTTAATTGTGTTTATGTCACTGGACGCATATCTCCTCAAGCGTAGCCCGCGTTGATCAGGAGGCCCCTATGCTGCGTACCGCCAATCATGATGCGTCCGTTGTGACAGTAGAGTTTGATACCGGCACTCAGGCCCGATTCCATGCGATATGGCTGCGCGACAACGCGCTGGACCCAGAGACACGCGCACCCGGCAATGGCCAGCGCCTGATAACAATCGGCGATATCCCCGCCGATGTTTCCGTCGAGTCCGCAAGCGTAAAAAACGGCGACCTGCACATCACTTTTCAGCCCGAAAACAAAAGCGTGACCTTTCCCGCCGATTGGCTAGCCGATCACATCTATGACTGCGATCGACCGCTTCTCGCTGGTCGGACAGCCCCGGGTATAACGACGTGGCAAAGTGGTTTGGACGCCCCCAGCGCAGATTGGGATGAGGTTCACGCCGACCCCGCAGCCAAGCGCGACTGGCTGGCCGCCATTGCTGAATTCGGCTTTGCCAAGCTGACGAACGGCCCGTGCGAGCCGGAATCCCTGCTGAAGGTCGCAGATCTGTTCGGCTATGTACGCAAGACCAACTATGGCCCCTATTTCGAGGTTCGGACCGAGGTGAATCCGACCAACCTCGCCTTTACCGGGCTGGGGTTGCAAGCCCATACTGACAACCCTTATCGCGACCCGGTGCCAACCCTGCAAATCCTCTATTGCCTTGAAAACAGTGCCGAAGGTGGGGACTCGATCGTGGTGGACGGTTTCCTCGCTGCCGAAAAACTGCGGGATCAGAACCCCGACGGCTTTGCCTTGTTGTCAGGTTACCCGGCCCGGTTCGAATTTAAGGGGTCTGACGGAGTTTGCCTGCGCGCGCGCCGCCCAATGATCGAACTGTCCCCGGACGGAGAGTTGATCGGCATCCGGTTCAACAACCGCTCCTCTGCTCCTTTCGTGGATATCCCGTTTGACCACATGGAAGCGTATTACACCGCCTATCGCCAACTGGCCGAGATCATTGATGACCCTGCCATGGGTGTGTCCTTCAAGCTGGAACCGGGCGAGAGTTTCATCGTCGACAACACCCGTGTCCTGCACGCGCGACTGGGATATTCCGGCGCGGGGTCACGCTGGTTGCAGGGGTGTTATGCTGACAAGGACGGCTTGCTATCGACGCTGGCCGCAATGGAAGAGGCCCAACCGGAGGCAGCGGAATGAAACCTGATTACTCGACCCTGAGCCGTGACAACATCGTGGCCTTTATTGGCGACATCTTCGACCGCCGTGGCAGCGAAGAGTATCTGGGTGAACCCGTCACCATGGCCCAGCACATGCTGCAAGGCGCGACCATCGCCGAACAAAACGGAATGCCGGATGAAATCATTGTGGGTGCCTTGCTTCATGACATCGGCCATTTCACGTCCGAGTTCGGCAGTTACCATCCCGACGACACTGAAGACCGCCACCACGAGGACGCAGGCGCGGCGGTTCTGGAACAGTTCTTCCCCTCGGTTATCACCGATTGCTGCCGCTACCATGTGGCCGCCAAACGCTATCTGTGCGCCACCAAACCCGAGTATTTCGACCGCCTTTCTGCGGCCTCAGTTCATACGTTGGAATTGCAGGGCGGCCCGATGAGCGCCGATGAAGTCGCCGAATTCGAGTCCAATCCAAACCTGAAAGAGATCGTTCAGGTCCGTTATCTGGACGAAGCAGGCAAACGCCCCGACATGGAAACCCCCGACTTCGCCCATTTCGCCCCCATGGTACAGAGGATGGTCGATCGTCATCTGGACGCGGGCTGATCACAGGAATTAGCCTGCCCCCAATATTATGAAATTCCACCTGTCTTGTGCGGCAGACCTACGCCCTGCACGCGGTCTGGACCGACGTCTATGTTGCTTACAACTATCTGAGATTGCTGATTTAGCCCCTACAACCCCAGCACATCCACCATGTCATATTGACCCGGCGCCTTACCCTGCCCCCAGAGCGCGGCCTTCAACGCGCCGCGGGCAAAGATCGCGCGGTCGGTGGCCAGATGGCGCAGGACGATGCGCTCGCCGGGGGCGGCGAACAAGACGTCGTGTTCACCCACGATGTCGCCGCCGCGAATGGCGTGGAATCCGATATCCCCGCGCTTGCGCGCTCCGGTGATACCGTCGCGGCCCCGATCAGACACATCGGCCAGATTGACACCGCGTCCTTCGGCTGCGGCCTCGCCCAGCATCAGCGCCGTGCCCGAGGGCGCGTCGACCTTGTGGTGGTGGTGGCCCTCGATCACTTCGATATCGAAATCCTCATCCAGCGCAGCGGCAACTTTTTTGGTCAGTTGCACCAGCAGGTTGACGCCGAGGCTCATATTACCAGCGCGCACGATCGCCGCGTGGCGGGAGGCAGGCTCAAGCGCAGCGATCTGTTCATCCGTCATGCCCGTCGTGCCGATCACATGGACACAACGTGCCTGCGCTGCCAGTGCAGCAAATTCCAGCGTCGCTTCGGGCGCGGTAAAATCGATGACAGCCTGCGCCTGTGCGAATGCCTCAAGCGGGTCATCCGTAACAGTAACACCCAGCGCCTGCCCGCCCATGGCTGTGCCCACATCCTGACCGATCCAGTCATGGCCCTTACGCTCGACCACGCCGACCAGACGCGCCTGATCACTGTCGGTCACGGTCTTGATCAGCATCTGCCCCATACGGCCCGAAGCCCCTGTGATGACGATCCCCGGAATATGGGTCATGGCGTTCTTTCCCTGTTTCTGTCGGCTCAAAGCCTCCTACCCGGTTCGGGGCCGCTTGGCAAAGGTGGGATTTGGGCTTAGATCGAGGACATGGCAAAGAACAAATTCCACGATGGCCCCGGCCCGTCCCAACGACAGCTACGTGTCGGCGAACTGATCCGTCGCACCCTGTCTGAGGTTCTGGCGCGCGGAGATGTCCACGACCCCGACCTGAACCGCATGTCGATCACCGTAGGTGAGGTGCGCACCTCGCCCGATCTGAAGATCGCCACCGCTTATGTGCTGCCATTGGGCGGCAAGGGCCAAGAAGACGTGATCGACTTGCTGGCCCGCAACAAGGGCGAGCTGCGGCGCATGATCGGCAAGAAGCTGAATCTGAAATTCTCGCCCGATCTGCGGTTCCGTCTGGATGATACTTTCGACCGTCTGGACGACACCCGCCGCATGTTCGAACAGGACGCGGTGCGCCGCGATCTGGACGAGTGATCCGCACGCTGGTCACATTGGGCGCGGTCCTTTGGGCCGCGCAGGCCGGTGCGGTAAGCTGCGAGAAAGTCACCCACGACGCCAAGCGTTATACTGTTTGCGAGGTGGACGCCGCCAACCAGGATCTGCGCCTCTTTCTGAACGACGACAATGGCGATCTGTTGGGTCATTTTTCCTCGGTGAACGACGCGCTGGCCAGTGACGGCAAGCGACTGGCTTTTGCGATGAACGCCGGGATGTATCACGACGACCGCTCGCCCGTGGGCCACTATGTCGAGAATGGTCAGGAACAGATGCGCGTCATCGCCAATCCCGGCCCCGGCAATTTCGGCCTGCTGCCCAACGGTGTGTTCTGCATCCGCGAGGGCCGCGCGGATGTGTTCGAGACTTTAGATTTCGTTGATCAATCTCCTGATTGTCAGTTTGCAACCCAGTCCGGCCCCATGCTTGTGATCAACGGAGAGTTACACCCGCGCTTTCTGCCCGACTCGACCTCGGTTTTCGTGCGCAACGGTGTCGGCACCAGCGCCGACGGCACACGGGCCGTGTTTGTGATCTCGGACGACTATGTCACCTTCCACGAATTCGGCAGCCTGTTTCGGGATGTGTTGGAAACCCCGAACGCGCTGTTCTTCGACGGTAATATTTCACGGATGTACGAACGGGCCAGCAATCGGTCGGACGTTGGTTTTTCGCTCGGGCCGATCGTGGGCGTGGTCGAGGACGCACCCTGAAATTGACAGGGCTTTTGTGATCCGCTAACTCGCGCGCCTTAGCAAGATTCAAGGTAAGACATGGGACGCAAACGCAAGGGCCGCGACATTTCCGGTTGGCTGGTGGTGGACAAGCCCGCGGGCATGACCTCGACCGCAGTGGTGAACAAGGTGCGTTGGGCGATGGATGCCAAGAAAGCGGGCCACGCGGGGACGCTGGACCCCGAAGCAACCGGCGTTCTGGCCGTTGCACTGGGTGAGGCGACCAAGACCGTTCCATATATCACCGATGCGTTGAAAGCCTACACCTTCACCGTGCGTTTGGGTCAGGCCACCAACACCGACGATGCCGAGGGCGAGGTGATTGCGCAAAGCGATGCACGCCCCACGGATGACGATATCAAGCAGGCGCTGACGCCGTTTCTGGGTGATATCATGCAAGTGCCGCCCAAGTTCTCGGCCGTTAAGATCGACGGCCAGCGCGCCTATAAGCTGGCCCGCGATGGCGAAGATGTGGAACTGTCCGCCCGGCCGCTTTGGGTTGAGGAATTGATCCTTGTCGACCGCCCTGATGAAGACCATGTGGTGCTGGAGATGACCTGCGGCAAAGGCGGCTACGTCCGCTCGATCGCCCGCGATCTGGGCGCGGCGCTGGGATGCCACGGACATGTGAAAGAGCTGCGCCGCATCTGGTCCGGCCCGTTCGAGGTTGAGGATGGACTAAGCATCGAACAGATCGACGAGATGGCCAAGACCACCGCCTTGGACGACTACCTGCACCCGCTAGAAACCGGCCTCGCCGACCTGCCCGAGTTGAAATGCACCCCCGAGGGTGCCACACGCCTGCGCAACGGCAATCCGGGCATGGTGCTGGCCTCGGGCGTGGAATACGGCGACGAGGCGTGGGCCTCTTTGGATGGTAAGGCCGTAGCGGTCGGCATCTACAAATCGGGCGAATTGCACCCCAGCCGGGTGTTCGTCACCTGAACACCGTGCTAGGCGGGGGCATGATTACCCGAACGCATATCAAGGGCGATGCCCCCTCGACCGCCGTCTATTCCGATTGCGAAAACTACCGTTATAGCCTGACCCGCGTGTGGGATGCGGACGGGCGTAAAGCGTTGTTCGTGATGCTGAACCCGTCCACTGCGACCGAGGTGCAGAACGACCCTACGGTTGAACGCTGCGAACGCCGCGCTCGGGCGCTGGGGTTTGGTGCGTTTCAGGTCACGAACATCTTTGCATGGCGCGACACCGACCCGCGCAAAATGCGCGCCGCCGCCGATCCAGTTGGGCCGGAAAATGACGCAGCCATTCTGGATGGTGTGCAATGGGCCGATCAGATCATCGCCGCTTGGGGCACCCACGGCGCCCATCTTGATCGCGGCCCGGCGGTCGAAACCCTGCTGCGCGGCACCGGGCAGCCGCTGTTCCATCTGGGGCTGACCAAGGACGGCCATCCCAAGCATCCGCTCTATATTGCCTATACCCAACAGCCCGAACCATGGTGATCATGGATTAACCACAAATCCAACTCGACTTTGACCAACCATCTGGCAACATGAGACAAATCCCCTTGATGCAGCACGTTTGCGGAGGGATGTCATGTTTCTATTCGGCTTGCTGGGCCTTGCCGCAGTTGGTGGCGCTGCCTATGCGATTGGTGATGTTTTTGAGGCCGACATAGACCTTGAAAACGAGGAAACCGTCGAGGATGAGCCGCAGGAGGTTTCAGAAGGCAACCTGTTGGATGTTGACGAAACCGGAGACATCCCTGCTGAACCCTCGACAGGGACAGTGATATCCGAATTCCAGGGTGATCTGATTATTGCAGGCTCAGAGGGGCCAGACATCCTGGCTGGGCAGGATGGCGACGACCAAATCAACGGGTACAGTAGCAACGATACTGTTGCAGGCGAGGAAGGTGACGACACTCTACACGGCGGCGAAGGTGAAGACCACCTTCTTGGCGAAGACGGACATGATGTCCTGCACGGCGAAGGCGGGGCAGATCAAATAGCGGGGGGTGAGGGGAACGATGCGCTGTTTGGGCATCTCGGCGACGACATTCTGGACGGCGGCACGGGTGAGGACGAGCTATATGGCGGACAGGACAACGACACCCTGATCGGTGGTAAAGGCGCCGATGCTCTGCATGGCGGCTATGGCGACGATCATCTGGACGGTGGCGCGGGACAGGACGTCCTGTTCGGTGGTGATGGTGACGACGTCCTGATAGGTTCGGACGATACTGCGGATTTTCTGAACGGCGGTGATGGAAATGACACCATATTGGCTGATGGCAAAGATATTGTAACTGGCGGCGACGGCAGCGACGATGTTGTTGTGACGGATCAGCAGGAACAAGCGATCACTGTCATGGATTTCCAGCCGGGGCAGGACAAGTTGCTGATCTCATGGGAGGGTGAAGAAGACCCCGACATAAGGATCGAGCCGGACCTCGAGGATGACACGCTGACCAATGTCTCGATCAACGGCCAGCACGTCGCGCAGTTGCTGCACGCCGACGAGCTGACCAACAATGATATCCAACTGATCGCCGAAGGAGATCTGGCGCAACTGGCGGCGACAGGTTAAGCCGCACAGAATCCCTTTGCCATTTATCCCAATTCCGCTTATACGCGCGCATCCGTGCCGGAATCGGTGCGGTTTTCTCCATGGGCCTGCGCTGGACGACATCCCGGCCTGCGCCATCAACCTTAACCTTTTACAAGGAGACCCCGATGTCGATTACTGCCGCTGAAAAAGCACGCGTCATGAAAGAATTCGCAACCAAGGACGGCGACACCGGTTCGCCTGAAGTGCAGGTTGCAATCCTGACCTCGCGCATCAACACCCTGACCGAGCACTTCAAGACCCACAAAAAAGACAACCACGGTCGTCGCGGTCTGCTGAAAATGGTCGCCCAGCGCCGTAAGCTGCTGGACTACCTGAAGGGCAAGGAAGAAGCGCGTTACCAGGACCTGATCCAGAAACTGGGCATCCGCCGCTAAACACCAACTGGTGTTTTCGGGTTCGAAACCCCGGATTTTTGACTTTAACGCCCACCAAACGGTGGGCGTTTTTGTTTGGCCCATAGACAAATTCAGGATGCGATTCGATAACCGCAACCGAACCGGGACATCTGCCAAAACCTCGGAATTGCTAAAGCGGCACCGCAGGACCGCTGATCGCGAGCCGATGTCTTGTTTTTTGGCACCAACACCCGCCTAAAATCTTAACGTTTTCTACATTTTCTTTTCCACTCCGGGCGGCTGCCCTATGATTCCCCTCAGCCCTGACACAAGTCATCTTGTAATTTGCGTAATTGTTTAAGGAGAGTTTGGATGAGGAAGTTTGCCCTCTTGTCCCTGATACCACTGGTGCAAGCCGTTCCTGACGCGGCCCATGCGGATAGCACGTCTGCCGCAAGCGCGTTTGAGGGTGTCTATGCGGGGCTTGAAATTGGCGCGGCCGCAGCAGACGGAACAACGGATTTTCCGGTTCTGTCCGGCGGTACGAGAAATGCCTCGTTCGATCCCGACAACGGCCGCAGCTTTGGTGCGTTGTTTGGCTATAACATGCAGCGCGGCGATATGATCTATGGCGCTGAAGTCCGGTATTCGAACCTGTCTCATGTCGTCGAAAAGGGCGACCCCGAAACGCGGGAAGTGATGGATTTCGCTGACCTTCGTGGCCGGGTTGGGTACGTGAACGGCGATTTCATGTTCTACGGCGCTTTGGGTTGGTCATGGTCCAGATTGCGGGTCCACCCAAGTGCGCAATTTGACAGGGAAAGCCAGACAACGCTGGACGGCTTCAACATCGGCTTGGGTATGGAGTACAACTTCAACGACCGCTGGTTTGCCGGTGCAGACTACACCTATCGTGATGTGAGCGGCGATTTTGACGACGCACCAAACGACTCGGATTTTGACCTGAGCACCATCACGGCACGCGTCGCCTATCGATTCTGACGCGCACAAAACGTCCGGCAGGTCCATAATCCTGACGGCCCGAAACAGGCCGATGCCGACAACTCGGCTCGGTCTGGCAAGCTCGTACAGCCGCGCTCCAAGGGAAAACCGATGCCCATTTTTCCGAACATCAAGGTGATCTTTGTCCACATCCCCAAATCCGGCGGATCAACTGTGACTACGGTTCTGAAACGGGACCGCTTTTTTGGGCGACAAGTCAATCCGCGCGACCCGCGCGACAAAAATATCGACTATATCTCTCAGTACTTTGACCTGTTGGGCGCCGACGCCAATGACTATTTCAAGTTCAGCTTTGTGCGCAATCCATGGGACCGCTTTGTTTCAGGGTATCACTACGTGTGTCAAAGGCGGCCCGAAATCACCGAGGTAACTGAACATGGGTCGTTCAAAGAATTCGCGCAGGCCCTTTCCCAAGACCCCGAAAAGTTTCTGCAAATCCGCTATTTTCAACCGCAATATCTGTACCTGACCGACGCATCAGGAAACATGCCCCTGGACTTTGTCGGGCGTTTCGAACGGTTTGATGACGACCTTCGCAAGGCACTGAAACAGATCGGAATGCGACGCCTCGTTATTCGGCACCGCAAACAGTCGAAGCGCACGGATTATCGGGATTACTATGACCAGGAAACCCGCGACATTGTTGGCCGCGTGTACGCCCGGGACATCGATGTGTTCAATTATGCGTTCGAAGATGGACGCCACCGTGAAAAACCGGGTTTATTTGGGCGGCTCGGGCAGTCCTAATTACAGTCCGTAGCGCCAACAAGGCCGCCACTGAGCCCGTCCGGCACAATCGCCTAAAGGCATACTTAAAACATAGAAACTTAAGAGATTTTTCAAAAAGTTCTGCAAGGTAATTGTAGGAACACTCTTTTCGAACGCTCCGGGATGGGCCATTAGTCGGTTCGTCAAACAAGGGAACAAAGTTTTTTGTTCTCGTTTAGATTCTCAGGACTGGTCGACCCTCAAATGGCAAATTTCAGCATCGCAAACGGTGACTCCGCCACGTTTACGGATACGTCCGCAGGCGACGGTTTCGTCATTGATTTTGACACACTGGACAACAGCTTCAGCATTCGGATCAACGATGTTGACCTGTTCATAGGCGGGCCAGCTGGCGCGGAGAACGAACTTCAGTTCCAAATTGTCCAAACGGAAGGGCAGACTGTCCAGTTTGCCGATGGCGACCGGTACGAAATTGACACGCCCGCCGTCTGGCAGCTTGGCAATACCAACGGCGAACCCGTCGTCCGCCTGGAGGTGAGCCCCGACGGCACCATCGAACTGTACGGTGTAAAGGAAGACAACGGTCCGCTGGTCCCGCTGCAATTGTTCAACGGGCTGACCGTCAACACGGACGCAATTGCAGCGGCCTGGAATGACAGCGGCGACAACACAATTGAGATTGACCAGTCAGAAACAGGCCCCACAAACGCGGCCGGCGAATTTATCGACGTCCTGTGTTTTGCAGCCGGAACACTCATTGAGACCCGCGAAGGCCCCGTCGCAGTTGAAGACCTGAAAATCTCGGATCAGATTCTGACCTTTGACAACGGCTTTAAGCCTATTCGCTGGATCGGGTCGCGCGCGTTGACCCGGGCCGAGCTTGACGCCCAGCCAAAGCTCAAACCCATTGTAATCAGGGCGAACGCGCTGGGGGTCGGTTACCCCAAGCGGGACTTGATTGTTTCACCGCAACACCGCGTTCTTGTTTCGTCGGTTGTCGCCTTGCGCATGTTCGAACGCAAGGACGTCCTGATCCCGGCGAAAAAGCTGATTTCTCTGGACGGTGTGGAAACTCTGAAGGCGACACCGGATGGGGTGGAGTATTTCCACATCCTGTTCGATGCGCATGAAATCATCTGGTCCAACGGGGCACCGACCGAAAGCCTGTTTACCGGGCCGGAGGCTTTGAAATCCGTCCCCGAGGATTCCAGAAAAGAGATTCTGGAGCTGTTCCCCGAATGCTGCGAGCCGCAATTCCAGACACATTCCGCTCGATATATCCCGCAGAAGGGCAAACAGGTGCGAAAGCTGGTGGAACGGCACCGGGCCAATCACAAACCCCTTATTGACGGCCTTGCGTCCTCGGCTCAGAACTAGGCGGCAACTGACCCAATCGCGGCCTTCAAGTGCGGGTTACTTCTCATTGCGCAGTCTTTAACCAAAAAAACGCCCGCCAAATGACGGGCGTTTCTGATTTCATTCGAACGTTGTTACATCTTGGCTTTCTCTGACTTCAGCGCCAGCCAGAGGCAATAGCACATGATCAGAACAACCATCGTAAACGGAATACCGGTCGAGACCGCCGCACCCTGAAGGGCAACCAATCCACCGCCCAGCAAGAGCGCGATTGCAACCAGCCCTTCCAGTGTGCACCAGAACACGCGCTGGATCACCGGAGCATCCATCTTGCCGCCCGCGGTGATCGTGTCGATCACCAGCGAACCGGAATCCGACGAGGTCACAAAGAACACCACGATCAGGATCAACGCGATCGGTGCGACGATACCATAAAGCGGAAGCTCTTTCAGGAAGCCAAACAGCGCGCCTTCGGGGGCATAGCTGTCGATCACGGTGGCGCGGACACCTTCCGCTCCGCCTGCGTTCAGCATGTCAATCGCGGCACCGCCGAAAGTAGACATCCAAAGGGCGCAAACCGCCGTGGGTGCCAGCAACGCGCAGATAACGAACTCTCGCACTGTGCGGCCCTTCGAGATACGGGCGATGAACATGCCCACAAACGGCGACCATGCAATCCACCAGGCCCAGTAGAAGGTCGTCCAGCCGTGGAAATAGCTGGTATCTTCTCGCCCGAACGGGTTGGACAAGGCCGGTAAGTGCAGCACGTAATCTGTCATGACGTTGAAATACCGCGCAATGGCTGTTCCAACACCGGTGACCGCGATCACGAACAGGAACAAACCAACGGCCATGATCATGTTGATCTCGCTCAGCCGTTTGACACCTGCATCCATGCCCAAAAGGACCGATCCCAGAGCAATCATCGTGATTCCGATGATCAGCAGCACCACAACTGTCGGGCTGGGTTCGATGCCGAACACCTCATAAAGGCCTGCGGCCACCTGCTGCGCACCCAATCCAAGCGAGGTTGTCAGACCGAACAGCGTGGCGAAAACAGCCAGGGTATCAATGATATGACCCCACCAGCCCCACACGCGCTCGCCAAGGATCGGGTAGAAGGCCGACCGTAGGGTCAATGGCAAGCCAAGGTTGTAGCTGAAGATGGCCAGTGCAAGGCCGACGGCGGCGTAGACGGCCCAGCCCTCAAGCCCCCAATGGTGGATCGTACCGACAACACCGGCATACTCATTACCGGGCACCGCGATATCAATTCCCAATGGAACTGCGTTTCCGTCCTCGGCAAAGTTGTAATAAACCGGTTCCATCACACCGAAAAACAACAAACCGATCCCGATCCCGGCTGCAAACATCATCGCAATCCAACCCGCATAGGAATAGTCGGGTTTGGCGTCTTTGCCGCCGATCCGTACCTTGCCAACGGGCAAGACGATTAGCGCCAAACAAAACAGGGTGATTGCATCCACGGAAAGAACAAGGAACCAATCGAACGTACTGGTCAGCCATGGCCGAAGCCATCCAAAGAACGTCGCCGCGGCCTCTTGATTGGCCAATGCGATCAGAACGAACGCAAATATGAGGATACTTGAGATCAGGAATACCGGGTTATGGATGTCCAAACCGAAGGGTCGGACGTTATCCTGCCCAAGTTCGTATTCGGTTTCAAAGTCATAAATCCGGGGATCCGGATCCAGCATTTTCTTCGTCTGAGCCATTCGACTGCCCCTCTGTTCGCTAGGTGCAAACGCCAAGGTATTCGGTCGACTGACGGATATGAGTATTGTACCCCCTTGGCGCGTTTCCGTCTTTTCGACCGCGGGTTCAGTGATAACAGCTTACATTGACATCATATTTTTGCAAAATGCATTCGAATTGCCGCATTTGTTCAAACAAATTCGAACGAAAGCCTGGTATGTTCGGCAACTCTGTTCCGATGGGTCGGATTGCCCTCAATTGCCCCACTATGCGGTTTCGCTTTCCTTTGGCTGCAATCTCATGTATGCGCGCGGGTATCTGAGACGTTGTGCCCTGACCCCGGCACTCGAACGGAAGATAAAATGGGGTCGGCGGCAATGGGGCCGCCATGCAAAACGGGAGACCCGGAGGGCCGGGAGTGCTCCCTTTTAGGATACGCAAATGTTTGATGTAACAAAGAAATCAATGCAGTGGGGCGAAGAGACGCTGACACTGGAAACTGGCAAGGTTGCCCGTCAGGCGGACGGCACCGTGATCGCCACGCTGGGCGAAACCAGCGTCATGGCGAACGTGACCTTTGCCAAGCAACAAAAGCCCGGTCAGGACTTTTTCCCGCTGACCGTGCACTACCAAGAAAAATACTATGCCGCCGGTAAAGTTCCGGGTGGCTTCTTCAAGCGCGAGGCGCGCCCGACCGAGAAAGAGACGCTGACCGCGCGTCTGATCGACCGTCCGATCCGCCCGCTGTTCGTTGACGGCTTCAAAAACGAAGTTCTGGTCATGTGCACCGTGCTGTCTCACGATCTGGTCAACGATCCCGACATCGTGGCGATGATCGCGGCCTCGGCTGCTTTGACCATTTCCGGTGCGCCTTTCATGGGCCCGATCGCCGGTGCCCGTGTTGGTTTCGTGGATGGCGAATACGTCCTAAACCCGACCGTAGACGACATGCAGGACCTGCGCCTGAACCCCGAACAGCGTCTGGATCTGGTTGTGGCCGGCACCAAAGACGCCGTGATGATGGTGGAATCGGAAGCTTACGAGCTGTCTGAGTCCGAAATGCTGGGCGCCGTGACCTTCGCGCACGAGCAGATCCAGCCGGTCATCGACCTGATCATCGCTCTGGCCGAAGACGCCGCCAAAGAGCCGTTTGAATTCGCAGCACCCGACTATGCGGACCTCTATGCTGCTGTTTCGGCCGCTGGCGAAGAGCAGATGCGCGCCGCCTTCGCAATCACCGACAAGCAAGAGCGCACCGCCGCTGTTGCCGCGGCACGTGAAGCGATCAAAGAAGCCCTGACCGAGGAACAGCTGGAAGACGCTAACCTCGGTTCCGCGATGAAAAAGCTGGAAGCTGGCATTCTGCGTGGCGACGTCGTCAAAGGCGGCAAGCGGATCGACGGTCGCTCGACCACCGATATCCGTTCCATCGTTGCAGAAACCTCGATGCTGCCCCGAACCCATGGTTCGGCCCTGTTCACCCGTGGTGAAACACAGGCGCTGGCCGTGACCACGCTGGGCACCGGTGACGATGAACAATTCATCGACGCGCTGCACGGCAACTTCAAATCGAACTTCCTGCTGCACTACAACTTCCCTCCGTATTCGGTTGGTGAAGTTGGCCGCGTTGGTGGCCCCGGCCGTCGCGAGATCGGCCACGGCAAGCTGGCATGGCGTGCGCTTCAGGCGGTTCTGCCTGCGGCGACCGACTTCCCCTACACGATCCGTATCGTGTCCGAAATCACTGAATCGAACGGCTCCAGCTCGATGGCTTCGGTCTGCGGCGGTTCGTTGTCGATGATGGATGCGGGCGTTCCGCTGAAAGCGCCGGTTGCTGGTGTGGCCATGGGCCTGATCCTGGAAGATGACGGCAACTATGCCATCCTGTCGGACATTCTGGGTGACGAAGACCACCTGGGCGACATGGACTTCAAAGTGGCGGGTACCGAAAACGGCATCACCTCGCTGCAGATGGACATCAAGGTTGCGGGCATCACACCCGAGATCATGGAGAAAGCCCTGGCACAGGCCAAGGACGGCCGGATGCACATTCTGGGCGAGATGGGCAAAGCCCTGTCCGAGACCAACGAATTCTCGGTCCACGCCCCGCGCATCGAGACCATGAACATCCCAACCGACAAGATCCGCGAAGTGATCGGCTCGGGCGGTAAGGTCATCCGCGAGATCGTCGAAGTTTCGGGTGCCAAGGTCGACATCAACGACGACGGCGTCATCAAGATCGCGTCACCGGATGGTGAATCGATCCAAAAGGCCTATGACATGATCTATTCGATCGTGGCCGAGCCGGAAGAAGGTCAGATCTACACTGGTAAAGTGGTCAAGATCGTCGACTTCGGTGCCTTCGTGAACTTCTTTGGCAAGCGCGACGGTCTGGTCCACGTATCTCAGATCGAAAACCGCCGTCTGAACCATCCGTCGGATGTTCTGAAAGAAGGTCAGGAAGTTAAGGTCAAGCTGCTGGGCTTTGACGATCGCGGCAAGGTCCGCCTGTCGATGAAAGTGGTCGATCAGGAAACCGGCGAAGAGATCGTGCCTGAGAAGAAAGAAAAGAAAGAAGACGCCGAGTAATCGGGAACTCTTTTCTTAAATAATGAAAGACCCCGGTTATGGCCGGGGTCTTTTGTTTAGTGGGCCACGCCGGACGGCCCATGCTTCATAATATGCCATTGTCCAAAGCTGTCGTTCAAATCCAGTTTGATCGCCGCATTCGCTTTGGTCGATGCATTGCCAATTTCCGCCAGAGTGAATTCGATCCCACCGGGTATGTCGATCCGCACCCGGTGCTCTCCTCCGCCGTGCGGGGCCTGAATCGGTCGTCCAGTCGAGCTGAGCACATCGCCGATGGTAACACTGGCCGTGCGCCTCTCCATGTCCATCTCGAAATCAATTGGCAGATACAGCGTCTCGTGAACGGTTTTGCACATCGCCCGAAAGACGAACCAATGGGTCGCCATTTCTTCGGTCTCTTCACCGTGGAAGACCTTTTCCAGCGCCGCGCGCTGCGCATCCGAGGCGCTTGGATCGATGATAACCTGCATCTCGCCGCCGCCTTCAAAAATAGGACCGGGCCACGCATAAATTAGTGCGGCTTTCGCCCCGACAAGGTTCGTATCGCCAAAATGCCCCTTTGAAATTTCCAGAACTTCAAATCCACGGCAGTTCCCGTGTGTAGGCAATTCTTCGAACTGACAAGGGCAGGCATAGCCGCAGTTGCAGTTCCCAAAAGCCTCACCTTCGACATACCAATCTGTAAATGCCATCGTCTTCTCCTGTAATGCACAGTGTGAACGCTCGATGTTTGTGGCCGTGTGCCTGTTCGTCAGCTCAATCGCCATACCCTATCACAAAAGGTCGGATTCACGAACCGAGGCGCACTTCCATTCTGAAAGCCGCACCTGCCAGTTCGGTGCCAAACAAGGTCTTTCAGACCATGTGACAGATCAATCGCACAAGTCTTGAGGGAATTTCTGTACCTGACCGGACCTATAGTTGTATTTTGCCCTTCTTACCCTCTGGTTTCTCTTTCCCAGATTGCGTGCGTGTTCTATGCACTTGTGCATGCGCTCTTTTGTTATTCACATGTCCTCAAGTACGGCCCGGCGGCCCAACGCAGAAAAGCTTTGCGCTAGTCTGCCAAACGCCGAACTATTCGAGGCAGTGAATGGTCGCAATTCTGACCAGATCGCAGATGTAGAGTTGTTTCCCGGCAATTTGCATCGTCCCGAATACCCGTTCAATTTGCGACCAGCAGAAATCGGAGTGTTCGAAAGCCACCGCCGAATCTGGCAGAAGCTGGTGGATGAAAAGATCGACCTGGCCATCATTACCGAGGACGACCTGCGCGTTGACCCCTGCCGGATGGACGAGGCGCTGAAGATGCTCACCCCGATCGCGACACCCGACCATTACATCCGCATTCCGGTAAAGCAGCGCGAAATTGCGGCGCAGGTGCTGGCCCGGCGCAACGACATGCGACTGATCCTGCCCAAGGTGATCGGATTGCAATGCGTGTGTCAGTTGGTCGGACGTCGTGCGGCCGAGCGGCTGCTTGAGGCCACCAACAAAATCGACCGCCCGATTGACACGTTCCTACAAATGCACTGGTTGACGGGCCAGCCGATTCTGGCGCTGCTAGGCAGCGGCAATCAGGAGGTCGCCAACGAGATCGGTGGGTCCACGATTCAAACCCGCCCTCCACTTGGTGACAAAATTTCCCGAGAGTTCAAGCGCGCCGCTTACCGCGCGAAGCTTTATCAACACCCGCAGCGACCCGCGGCGTGACCGGCGCATAAGATCGAACCTATGCGCACAGCGGATAAGCGGGGCATTTAGCCCCGCCCTCTGTCTTAGCTGGGCGCCTTGGTTTTGCGCAGGTAAGGGAAGATCGTCTCAAACTCACCAAACTTTTCCTTGGCTTCTTCGTTCGAAACCGCTGGTGGAATGATCACGTCTTCGCCCGGAATCCAGTTGGCCGGAGTTGCTACGCCCTTGGCGCTCATTTGCAAGCCGTCCAAGGCGCGCAGGATTTCTGCAAAGTTACGGCCTACGGTCATCGGATAGGTCATCGACAGCTTCAGTTGCTTGTCAGGGCCAATGATAAAGACCGAACGGACCGTGGCGCTGTCAGCCGGTGTGCGGCCATCCGGCAGGTACGCTTCGGCTGGCAGCATGTCGAAAGCTTTCGAAACGGCCAGCCCGTCATCCGCGATGATCGGGAAACCGGGGTTGGCATTGCCATAAGCTTCGATGTCTTTCTTCCACTTTTTGTGGTCCTCGACGCCGTCGACGGACACACCCAGAACTTTGGTATTCCGTGCAGCCCATTCATCATTCAGTTGGGCCACGGCCGAGAATTCGGTGGTGCAGACCGGGGTGAAATCCTTGGGGTGCGAAAACAGAATGGCCCAGCTGTCACCAATCCAGTCGTGAAACTGAATGGTTCCCTGATCCGTTTCTGCAGTGAAATTCGGGACGGTGTCGTTAATGCGCAAACCCATGGGGCGTCTCCTTTCCTGCTGATAAGCCGAAATCGGCTGACGCAAATTTAATCACTTTGCCGACAAGTTAAACCAATCATTTGAGGCTGAGTGACAAAACTGCGTTACTCATACGGTCGCGCAATTGGAATTGCCCCCTTGCCCCTTGCTGACCGGGGTGACAAAGTGCCCACAAAACCGACCGGACGGTCGGAGAATATTTGTGGAAAGGTGGAGCCATGATCGACAAGCGGAACTTCTATATTAACGGCCAGTGGGTCGCCCCGGCACAGGCCAACGATTTTGAGGTCATCAACCCCTCGACCGAAGACCCCTGCGCGGTGATTTCACTTGGAGGCGCCGACGATACCAACGCCGCAGTCGCTGCCGCCAAAGCCGCCCTGCCCGGCTGGATGGCAACCCCGGTACAAGAGCGTATTGCGCTGGTTGAAAAGCTGGTTGAGATCTACCTGTCGCGCTCGGAAGATCTGGCGCAAGCCATGTCTCTGGAAATGGGTGCTCCGATTGATATGGCGCGCACGCAGCAGTCTGGCGCCGGTGTCTTTCACCTGAAAAATTTCGTCCGTGCAGCCAAGGCGTTTCAGTTCGAACGCCCCTTGGGGGATCACGCCCCCAACGACCGGATTATCTATGAAGCTGTGGGCGTCGCCGCCCTGATCACACCTTGGAACTGGCCGATGAACCAGATCACACTCAAGGTGGGCGCGGCTGCGATTGCGGGCTGCACCATGGTTCTGAAACCGTCCGAGCAAAGCCCGCTGAACGCGATGATCTTTGCCGAGATGATGGACGAGGCCGGGTTCCCGGCAGGCGTGTTCAACCTAGTGAATGGCGATGGTGTGGGCGTGGGATCGCAACTGTCGGCGCATCCAGATGTGGATATGATCAGTTTCACCGGCTCGACCCGCGCGGGCACCGCGATCTCAAAGAACGCCGCAGATACCTTGAAGAAAGTGCATCTTGAACTGGGCGGCAAGGGCGCAAACGTCGTCTTTGCCGATGCCGATGAAAAGGCCGTTAAGCGCGGCGTGCTGCATATGATGAACAACACCGGCCAAAGCTGTAACGCCCCCAGCCGTATGCTGGTGCAACGCCCGATCTACGATCAGGCGGTCGAGACTGCCGCGCAAGTTGCCAACATGGTTTCGGTCGGGAACGCTCAAGAAGAAGGGCGGCACATTGGCCCCGTGGTGAACGAGCTTCAGTGGAACAAGATTCAGGATCTGATCCAGAAAGGCATCGACGAAGGCGCGCGTCTGGTCGCAGGTGGCACCGGTCGGCCTGAAGGTCTGAACAAAGGCTATTATGTCCGTCCCACGGTTTTTGCCGATGCCAATAACCAGATGACCATCGCGCGCGAGGAGATCTTTGGCCCGGTTCTGACCATGATCCCCTTCGATACCGAGGAAGAAGCCGTCGAGATCGCCAATGACACGCCGTATGGCCTGACAAACTATGTCCAGACGCAGGACGGAAGCCGTGCCAACCGCATGGCACGGGAACTGCGTTCGGGAATGGTCGAGATGAACGGCCAGTCGCGCAGCGCGGGGTCTCCGTTCGGGGGGATGAAACAGTCCGGCAACGGACGCGAAGGCGGCGTCTGGGGTCTTGAGGATTTCCTTGAGGTCAAGGCTGTTGGCGGTTGGGCCGCCGAGTAACCGCATTCGGACATAATCCAGTTGTGAGGCACCCTAGGGTGCCTCGCTTTGTTTTCAGGCTTCCGCCTGCGCGGCCTCATAGGCCAGCATGGCGCGTTTGACGGGCAGGCCCCAGTGATAGCCGCCCAACCCGCCAGATTTACGCAAAGCACGGTGGCAGGGAATCAGCCAACTGACCGGATTGCGCCCGACCGCAGTACCAACAGCACGCACCGCTTGCGGAGACCCAACCCGCTGCGCGATCTCGGAATAAGTCGTTACCTGCCCCGAAGGGATATGCATCAGCGCTTCCCACACTTTGATTTGCAGCGGTGAACCGATCAAGTGCAGCGGGGTTTCCCCACGGTTCGCCCCAAACGATGCCTCGACCCACGGGCGTAGCTTTTCGGTATCCTCGACGTAATCCGCCTTGGGCCAGCGGGACGTCATGTCCTCCATTGCGGCTGCCTCGCCAGTTTCCGCACCGAACGCCATGCCGCAGATGCCCTTGTCGGTGCCCATCACTAGTGCCGGACCAAAGGGGCAATCGAACCAGCCCCAATAAATCGTCAGACCCGCGCCTTTGCGCGCGTATTCGCCGGGGCTCATGGATTCCCATTTCAAGAACAGATCATGCAGGCGACCGCTGCCAGACAGACCCACGTTATGCGCGGTTTCCAGCGTGGTGAAACGCTCGCGCAGCAGGGCTTTTGCATGGCCCAGCGTCAGGTACTGCTGATACCGTTTCGGTGACACCCCGGTCCAGCGTGAAAACAGACGCTGGAAATGGGCCGGGCTCATGTCCATCTGATCGGCCAGTTCTTCCAGAGACAGGGATTCGCCGCCCTGATCAATCAGTTCAATCGCGCGCCGCATGACGTTGTAGTGATATCCGCTTTCGGGGGTTTGAACATTCATGACTCTCACCTCTTATGTTGCCCGAACCATATCGCGGTGACAGCGCCCCGGCGACCCGAAACCTGCGCATTGGCTTTAGGCTTGTGTCACCAGCCCTTGGGCGGCATTAAGGCGCGGATGGCAAAACAACTTGATTATCACACGATCCGCGAGATCTTTACGCGCTTTCAGGACGCCGACCCCGAACCCAAGGGCGAGCTTGAGCATGTGAACGTCTATACCCTTGTCGTGGCCGTGGCGCTGTCGGCGCAAGCGACCGATGCGGGTGTCAACAAGGCCACGCGCGAATTGTTCAAGATCGCCGACACCCCGCAAAAGATGCTGGATCTGGGTGAAGAGGGCCTGATCGAACACATCAAGACCATCGGCCTGTTCCGCCAAAAGGCCAAGAACGTCATCAAACTCAGCCGCATTCTGGTCGAAGACTATGGCGGCGAGGTGCCCAATTCCCGTGCCGCCCTGCAATCCCTGCCCGGTGTGGGGCGCAAGACGGCCAATGTGGTTCTGAACATGTGGTGGCGGCAACCGGCACAGGCGGTGGATACGCATATCTTCCGCGTCGGCAACCGCACCGGCATTTGCCCCGGCAAAACCGTGGACGCGGTCGAGCGCGCAATCGAAGATAACATCCCCGCCGATTTCCAATTGCACGCACATCACTGGCTGATCCTGCATGGCCGCTATAACTGCAAGGCGCGCAAACCCCTGTGCGGAACCTGTATCATCCGCGATCTCTGCGAATTTGAGGACAAGAACCTATGAAAACCTATCAGCTTACCGGTATCGGCAACGCCGTCGTGGACGTGATCTCTCAGGCCGATGACAGCTTTCTGGAGCTGATGGGCATCGAAAAAGGCATCATGCAACTGATCGAGCAGGAACGCGGCGAGGTGCTGTATGCCTCGATGGAAGGTCGGGTGCAGACGCCGGGCGGTTCGGTCGCCAACACCATCGCAGGGGCCGGGGCGCTGGGGCTGGATGCAGCCTTTATTGGGCGTGTGCATGACGACGCTTTGGGCCGGTTCTATGCGGATGCGATGAACGAAGAGGGCGTCGACTTCGTCAACCCTCCGGTGCCGGGAGGGGAACTGCCGACCTCGCGTTCGATGATCTTTGTCTCGCCCGATGGGGAACGGTCGATGAACACCTATCTAGGGATTTCGTCCGAGCTGTCTTCGACCGACGTGTCCGCGGATGTGTCGGGCAACAGCCAGATCATGTTCCTTGAAGGCTATTTGTTTGACAAGGAAAAGGGCAAGGCCGCATTTCTTGAGGCCGCGCGCACCTGTCACAAGGGCGGCGGCAAGGCCGGAATCGCAATTTCCGACCCGTTCTGCGTGGAACGTCACCGGGTCGATTTCTTGCTGTTGATCGAAAACGAATTGGATTTCGTCATCGGGAACGAAGCCGAGATCAAATCCCTGTTCGAAACCGACGATCTGGAAGACGCACTGGCAAAGACCGCGGACATTTGCCCTCTGGTCGTGTGTACCCGGTCAGGCGATGGTGTGACGGTGTTGTATGAAGGGCAACGGGTTGATGTGCCCGTCGAAAAAGTTGTGCCGGTCGATGCCACCGGCGCGGGCGATCAGTTCGCCGCCGGGTTCCTGTTTGGCATGGCCACGGGCCGCGATTACGAGACCTGCGCCAAAATAGGCAATGTCTGCGCCCGCGAAGTGATCAGCCATATCGGCCCCCGCCCCGAGGCGAACATGCAGGAATTGCTTCGGGCTGAAGGGTTGCTGTAAGGCAGACAATGGATCATTGGAGAATAAATTATTGAAGAAAATTCTATTTCCCCTCGTTTCCCTTATGATGCCCGGTTTCGCCGGTGCGGGCATGAAAGACGGCCCATGTCAACATTGGGACCAGACCGAACCTGACCCCTATTGCGCGTCTTTCCTGTGGTGGCTGCCTCAATATGATGAGGACTTTGACATTTCAAAGACCCAAGGACGGTACTCGGTAGACTGTTCGACGCCGGGCGACATTGAGCTTTCAGGTATGGAAGCACGCGATTCGTTCAAACTCGTTCTGAATGGTCAACCTGTGGCGGATGCAGAAATGGTGTTCAGCTACTACGGTAATCAAAATCATCCGGTGACTTATTTGTTTGGGGTGATGTCCGAAAACATGCCACACGGGATTACCGTAAATGGCGATCAAGGCGGATTCTATGTTCTCGAAGATACAAAAAACGGTCGCCGCCTGAGCCAATGCGTTGAATAGGCCTAGGACCCAGCCGCCGCGTCGTTCAGAGACCAATCGTATTTGTAGGAGCTGACGCGGCGCACGTCTTGTAGGCGCGTTTTCAGATCCGGATCGGCAACGGTTCGGACATAGGCTAAGACCGCCTGTTCGTTCGGTCCGAAATCTTCGCGGAACCAGATGAAGATTTTGGACAGGATCAGCCCGCCATTGTCGTTGAACCGAACCCCGCGCGGGTCGTTGATATATTCATGTTCGGCGGCGGCGAAATCACGCTCCAGCGTTTCGGCCTGCCAAGCGCGGTTCATCAGGTTGGGGCAGCCGACAGCCGCACAATTCAGCGCGTAGTGGATTCGCGGCTCGGCATAGTTGGGTCGGATGATGCGATGCTCGATGTCGTTCAGGGTCAGGTTTTGCCCGGCCACCGTTACCAACGGTCGGTTCCACGGACCGATCGACAACGGCCCGTCCTTGATGTCGCGGATCGAGGCGACGGGGTAGTTCTCAAGGATCACATCCACCGTCACCGCGTTATACATGTTGATCCAATAGGCCAATTGCTGATCGCGGGTCAGAGCGGCAGGGTCCACCGCTTGCAACGCCGTCAGATACTCGTCCAGCCGCACCTTGTCGGCCTGCGTTACCTGCCCATAAGCCACTCGGTTCACCCCTTGCGCATCCGGAGCGACATAGCGGTTCAGGAACAGGGTCCAGTCACTGTGATCCACTCGCGCACCGGGCGGTGGCGCAGATTGCGTCAGGGCACCGTCCGGCAATGGGGCCGCAGCGGGCAGGGCCAACCGCTCGACACTGGCGCAGGCGACCAGCAGGGGTAGCAGCAAGATCAGTATTAAACGCATTGAGGCCCCCCGGCATTGACGATGGACCTTGGGCAACGCGGCAAGGTCTGGCGGATACCCAACAGTTAGAGGCGAGCCCCGGACAGGGCTACGCCCCCTCACGTCAACGTGCAGGACGGTGATCGTATCAACCGCAACATCCGCGCGATTGACGTGTCTGGACCGACGTGGGTGCTTCGTTCTGGTTAGCGCCGCGCCCCAGCCAAGTGCGATCGGCCAGATAAAAATCTGTAAACCGAACGGCGAAATCTTCGGATACCGACTTTTGCGGAATCCCTGTCGCCAACACAGCCTGTTGCCATGCCTTCACCTTAGGATAACGCGCCAGCATGTCATGACCGCTATGCGCTTCGACGATCGAAGCGCGGTGCAATAGCGGCAGCCACGCCATATCGACATTGCCCAGCGCCTCGCCACCAAAGAACGGGTCGCTGCCCATTGTCTGTTCGACCCTGGCAAAGGCGGCGTTCAGTTTTGACATACGTTCGGTAAACGTCGCCAAATCGGCGCTTTGCATCGCGCTGCACTGGACAAGATAATGCTTGCTGGCCTGATAGCTCCAGGCGCGGTTCAGGGCGCGTTGCTCGGGCGTCAAATCGGGTTGCAGCGGCGCGGAAATGTCATCGATATATTCCGCGACCGCGTCAGACTCGAAAAGCGGTGTGCCGCCTTCAGTCACCAGAACAGGCACCTGACCTGTTGGCGAGAGGTCAAGGAACCAGTCGGGCTTGTCGCTGAGACTGATGTAATCAATCTGATAAGGTATCTGTTTGGCCTCAAGCAACGCGGTTACGCGCTGCACGAAGGGGCAGATTTTGAAGCTAATGATACGGATCATCTTCGTTTCCTTTTGGTGGTTTCATCTGTCAGACGAAGCCCGCGCCAAAAAGACGACGTTCAGATCAACATTTTTTGCAGTTTTCCGATTTTATCTGCACATCCGCGATGTTTCCGCGCGCATCCATTGTGATGTCACAGCAGTTTTCAAACGCTTTTCGCAACTCAGCCCGACCTTTCTGTACGCGAGACTTGAGGGTCGAATACGGTAGACCATGTGCCACAGCGTAATCATTCTGAGACATTCCGTTGATATCTATAGCCATCAGCATATCCGCTGTTTCCGCGGGCAGGCCGCGAATGAACGGCTCAACGCAGCCTTCCAAATCCTGCCGGGTTTCGGGGTCATCGCGGTGATACCACAGGTCATCCGGGTGCGCCTGCGCGCGGCCGGACTTGCGATAGAAATCAATGATGGTGCGATCTGCGGTCTGAAAAAGCCATGGCTGCAACTTGGACGGATCCATCAGCGCAGGCAAACCTGTAAACACTTTGACCGAAATCTCTTGCAACAGGTCGTCCACATCCGCTGCATTCGCAACGCGCGAGTGCAAAAACGCCTTCAGGCGCGCACGGTACTTGGGCCAGATGTCCTCGATGCGCATGACACTTTATGACAGGTGTTCGGCAAAGGCGGCAACAACCTGTTCATAAACGTCACGTTTAAACGGCACGATCTCTTGCACCAACCGCGAAGGCTCCTGCCATTTCCAGCGGGTGAACTCGGGGTGATCGGTGTCGATATTGATCTGATCGTCGCGGCCTGAGTAGCGCAGCAGAAACCATTTCTGCTCTTGCCCACGAAAGCGACCTTTCCAGATTTTCGGGACGATATCATGCGGCAGGTCATAAGGCAGCCAACCTGGCGTTTCGGCCACGACCTCGACCAGATCTGCGGTCACCCCTGTTTCTTCCCAAAGCTCGCGCAGGGCCGCATCGCGGGGGTCTTCGCCCTTGTCCACGCCCCCTTGCGGCATCTGCCAAGCGTTTTTGTGGCGATCATTGCGCTGGCCCACGAAAATCTGGCCATGCGCATTCATCAACATCAGGCCAACACAAGGACGATAGGGCAGTTTCGCGATCTGATCAGGGGTCATGCTTGGTCTCTTTTTCCTGTAACGATCCGTCTGTATCAACTGCCGGTACGACAGCATAGACCGTGACGCAAGGTTTCGCGTGACAAAGTAGACGCGAACATCAATCTAACGCTGAAAATCCGGGAGGGAGAGTTTGCCATGACTGCGTACCCAAATATGCTGGCCCCGCTTGATCTGGGCTTCACCACACTGAAAAACCGCGTTCTGATGGGCTCGATGCATACAGGGCTTGAGGAGACCGGCGACTGGAATCGCGTGGCTGAATTCTATGCCGACCGTGCGCGCGGCGGTGTTGCGCTTATGGTGACAGGCGGGATCGGTCCGAACCTTGAAGGCTCGGTTCTGCCGGGCGCGTCGATGATGACCAATGATGACGAGGTTGCAAAACATTCCATCGTCACCCAGCGCGTGCACGAAGCGGGCGGCAAAATTGCCATGCAAATCCTGCACGCAGGCCGCTATGCCTATGGTCCCAAATGTGTGGCGCCCAGCCCGGTTAAATCGCCGATCTCTCCGTTCCCGCCCAGCGAACTGGACGAGGAAGGTATCGAGAAGCAGATCAGCGACATCGTCAACGCGGCTGCTCTGGCCCAGAAAGCGGGCTATGACGGGGTCGAGATCATGGGGTCCGAAGGGTATTTCATCAACCAGTTTCTCGTGACCCACACCAACAAGCGTGAGGATCGCTGGGGTGGCTCTTACGAAAACCGAATGCGCCTGCCGATCGAAATCGTGCGCCGCACGCGCGAAGCCGTGGGAACCGATTTCATCATCATCTACCGCTTGTCGATGATTGACCTTGTGCCCAACGGTTCGACCTATGATGAGGTTGTGGAACTGGCGAAGCGGGTCGAAGAGGCTGGTGCGACGATCATCAACACCGGCATCGGCTGGCACGAGGCGCGAATCCCGACCATCGCCACCAGCGTCCCCCGCGCGGCCTTTGCCTGGGTGACCAAGAAACTGATGGGCGAAGTCAACATTCCGGTGATCACCTCAAACCGTATCAACACCCCCGAAGTCGCCGAAGAGGTTCTGTCCACAGGCTGCGCCGACATGGTGTCGCTGGCGCGTCCGATGCTTGCGGATGCGGAATTCGTGAACAAGGCCATCGCGGGCCAGTCCGCGAAGATCGCGCCTTGTATTGCCTGCAACCAAGCCTGCCTTGACCATACGTTCGGCGGCAAATTGACCTCGTGCCTGGTCAATCCACGCGCATGTCATGAGACTGAACTGATCATAGAAAACGCTGCAGCTCCCAAGTCGGTTGCCATCGTGGGCGCAGGTCCGGCCGGTCTGTCCACCGCGATGACCGCTGCCCAGCGCGGCCATCACGTAACCTTGTTCGACCGCGCCGCCGAAGTGGGCGGACAGCTAAACATGGCCAAGCAGGTTCCGGGCAAGGAAGAGTTCTGGGGACTGGTCGACTGGTATCGCACCATGATCGCAGATCTGGGTGTGAAGGTCGAACTGAACCGCGATGTCAGCGCCGATGACCTGACCGGATTTGATGAAGTCGTCATCGCAACCGGCGTCAACCCGCGCGACCCGGAAATCCCCGGGCAAGACCGCGAGAATGTCATCAGCTATATCGACGTTCTGCGCGACAAGGCCGAAGTCGGCAAATCCGTCGCCGTGATCGGTGCCGGCGGCATCGGGTTCGACGTGTCCGAGTTTTTGCTGGAAGACGGCCACAGCATCACCACGGACCTGCCTGCTTGGATGAAGGAATGGGGCGTAACCGACCCGGCCGAACACCGCTCGGGTTTAGCTCCTGAAGGACCGCAGCCTGCAGCCCCGGCGCGCGAGGTAACATTACTGCAGCGCAAGAAACAGGCGCATGGCAAGGGACTGGGTAAAACCACCGGCTGGATCCACCGTGCGACGCTGAAGATGAAGGACGTGAATTTCGTTGGCGGCGTCAATTATGAGCGCATCGACGACGACGGCCTGCATATCAGCTTTGGCGAAGAGCGCGCGGACCCAACCGTTATCGCGGCAGATACGGTTGTTCTATGTTCCGGTCAGGTTTCAGAACGCAGCCTTGCGGATGCGCTGATCGAACGCGGTATCACTGCGCATGTGATCGGCGGCGCGGATCTGGCCGCAGAACTGGATGCAAAACGCGCGATCAATCAAGGGACGCGTTTGGCGGCTACGTTCTGACGCGACGATCATATTTATACTCAGCAAAGCCGCCTCGAATGAGGCGGCTTCCAAATGTTCTCTTGCCGCTGGCAGAGATGCAGCGGTTATCCGAAGAAACGATGTAAGGGAACAAGTAAGGCGGTGTGCGCACAGCCTACTCGACCGTGATCGTAATCACTTCGGACACAATTGGCGTTGCGTGTGGCACATGACCCGCATCCCCCAAGACCAGTTGCAGCGTATGTTCGCCCGGTGCCAAATCCAGTGTCACTTCGGTTTGCCCACCACCGAAATGGATGTGGTTGTCATCGGCAGGCAGACCATAGGCCAACTCATCGGCGCCGTCCTCGCCCTCACCCAGCGGTGGGCGGTCGATCAGAAGGTGGTGATGGCCGGTGTTCTCTTTCTCTGTTCCGGCTGGGGCGACGCCCATTCCACTTAGGCCGAAAACGATCGTCACGGGTGATTTTACGGTATCTCCATCCGACAAATTCACGAAATAGACCTCGGCATCCGGGTTCGAAGGTGTCTCACCTCCGGCCAAAGCAAGCGTCGCGGAAAGGGTCAGGGCAGCGATGGTAAAAAGAGCTCTCATTGTCTTCTCCATGGTCACAAATTTGCCATGCTCATCTTAACATATTTAGCCAAATTCCCATAAAAGCCTGCGTGTATTGAGTTTGTGGCGAATTAAGAAACCATCGTTTCCGCGTTTCCTATACGCAAACGATCCGAATAAAATCCCTGATATTATCCCATGTCTGCCCAGTTTCCGCCCAGATTGGCCGCAAAAATCGGTCAACGAACCAATACCTGGGGAACGAGAATGGACAGACTGACCGAAATGGAAGCCTTTGCCAACGTGGTGGACCAGGGTGGCTTCACCGACGCGGCCAAGAAAATGGGCATCTCCAAGTCGGCCGTGTCAAAGCACGTATCGAGCCTGGAGGCCCGCCTGGGCGCCCGCCTGTTAAACCGCACGACTCGTCGTGTTTCGCCGACAGAAATCGGCCTAGCCTACTATGACCGGGCGCGTCGCGTCCTGAATGACGCGGGTGAAGCCGACGCCTTGGTGACTTCGATGCAATCCGCGCCATCCGGGTTGCTTAGAATCAGCGTCGCGACAGATTTCGGCGTGAATCACCTGTCACCGGTTTTGTCAGGTTTTCTGGCAGCTTACCCGGATATCACAGTGAATATGGTTCTGAATAACCGGTATGTGGAACTAATTTCAGAAGGCTTTGATGTGGCCGTTCGAATCGGAGAGTTGGAAGACAGCACTCTGCGCGCCCGCAAGCTGACGGAGACCGTGAAACGTATGGTCGCGGCCCCAAGCTATATCGAGAAATACGGACGCCCGCAAAAGATCGACGATCTAAACGAGCACAAGCTGCTGCACTATTCCAGCCAGTCTTCGGGCAACGTATGGAAACTGACCGCGCCTTCGGGCGAAAAACGTCAGGTCCGTACTGCAGGCTGGCTAAGCGTCAACGACGGCCAGTCCCTGCTGAACGCGGCGATCTCTGGCCTTGGGATCGCCCATCTGCCCAGCTATCTTTATGCGGACGCGCTGAAATCTGGCCGCGTTCAGGATGCGATGCCGTCACTGCCCGACGAGGTTCAAGGCGTCTACGCGGTTTACCCGCCCGGCCGTTTCACACAGCCCAAAGTAAGGGCATTCATTGATTTTCTGGTCGAGTCCTTCAACGACAAGGGCCCGATGGATTGGTAATTTCTCCCCGGTGAAGACTGTACGACCCGCGCATTTTGTGCGGGTCTTTTTTTATTCGGGCGAAACCGTCAACCCCATGTCGCGTGCAACCGCGCGCAGAGATTTCGTCAGAATATTCCGGCCGGGCAGGTCGTCTTCCCCACGGCGCGCCAACAACGCGATATCGCGATTGGCATTTGGAATAGCCAAGGGGCGCAGCCGAACCTCATCGCGGTAGATACCCTGCCGACGGGCGTACAAATCGGGCAAGACGGCGACTCCGACCCCCGAAGCCGCCATCAATACAATCGAATCCAGCGTTGTTCCTTCATATTCGTCCGACACGACACCGCCACACTCGGCGGCCAGCGCATATACGATCCGGGACAGACGATGGCTTTGGTCCAGCGTCAGAATCAGGCGGTCGCGCAGGTCTTCGGCGGTGACGCCATGCAAATCCCGCGCCAGCAAGTCGTCAACGGCCACGCCGATCCACAAGGTTTCATTGAACAGACGCTGCTGCATCGTGTTGGGATGATCTTCGGGGGTTGAGATTATCAGGTCAAAGCGCCCGGCCTTTAGCCCCTGTTCCAGATCGCGTGTATTCTCTTCACGCACAACAATCCGCAGACCCGGCCGATCCCGGTGAATCTTTTTGATGGCCTGCGGCAAAAGATATGGGCCAATTGACGGCAATACGCCCAGCCTCAACCGTCCACCGACGGGCGCGTCGCTGGTCATGGCGTGGCGCAGGTCCTGAACCTCGGCCAATATCTTCTGGGCGCGTGAAATGAACGCCTCGCCTTTGGCCGTCGCGTGAACACCGCCCCTGTTGCGTTCGAAAATGCGCAGGCCAAGCTCTTGTTCTACTGCTGATATCTGCGCTGACAGGCTGGGTTGGCTGACATTCAGCACGTCTGCTGCAAGCCCGAACCTGCCAAGGCGACTGACGGTGACGATATATTCAAGCTGACGCAGGGTTGGGCGCATTTCATAGCCTCAAACTATGTTAAAGTTAGAAAGATAATATTTGGATAATGCATTTCGGCAAGGCACCTAGCCCAAAAACCGGGACAGGAGCCGCAAATGCCAACCGTAATCGACACGCTGTCCAGCAATTTGCTGGTGCCCACGATCCTTTTCTTCGCGCTTGGGCTGCTGGCCGCCTTTGTACGCAGCGATCTTTCGATCCCCGCAGGTGCGGCCAAGTTCATGTCGCTGTATCTGCTGCTGGCCATCGGGTTCAAAGGCGGCAGCAATCTGTCCGAGCATGGCATCCATCTGGACCTGTTTCTAACCTTACTGGGTGGCGTGGCGCTGTCCTTTGCCATTCCGTTCGTGGCCTTTGGTTTGCTGCGGGTCATGACCCGGCTGGACCCGCTGAACGCGGCTGCGGTCGCCGGGCATTATGGGTCGATTTCGATCGTCACTTTCGTGACTGCCACAAGCCTGCTGGACCTTGTCGGCCTCAGCCATGACGGGTTCATGGTCGCCGTCGCCGCCGCGATGGAGGTGCCCGCCATCCTGTCCGCTCTGTGGCTTGCCCACAGATCAAATGGCAATGGCGTAAAGGAAGCGGGGCTTTGGCGCGATTTGCTGGCAAACGGGTCGATTGTCCTGTTGACCGGGGCGTTCTTCATCGGGGCCATAACCGGTGGTGAGGGGATGCAGATGATCGCACCGTTCATCGTGACTCCTTTTACCGGTATCCTCTGCCTGTTTCTTCTGGACATGGGCCTTTCAGCCGGGCGGAGCTTGCTGAGTAACCGCGATAAACTGTCGGTTGGGCTGTTTGGCTTTGGTGTGCTGATGCCCCTGATCGGAGCGATGATGGCGTGGGCCGTCGGCGCAGTGATCGGCCTGTCCGAAGGCAGCCTGTTCCTGCTGATGGTACTGTCCGCGTCGGCCTCCTACATCGCGGTGCCCGCAGCAATGAAAATCGCGCTGCCCAAGGCCGAGTCCGGGATTTACCTGACCCTGTCACTGGGGGTTTCGTTCCCGTTCAACATCACGGTTGGATTGCCGCTTTACCTGTGGTGGGTGATGTGACGGATCAGTTGACCAACAAAATCGCCTCGACCCGGCGGTTCAGGTCCCTACCCTCGTGCGTGGCGTTCGAGGTCAACGGGGCAAGATAACCGATACCGCGCGCCTCAAGCCGGTCTGCCGAGACACCATGTTTTTCGATCAGGCGGACGCGAACCGCCTGAGCCCGCCCCGTGCTGACTGAGATATTTGCCTCGAGCGTGCCGGTGTCATCTGTGTTGCCCACAAGGGCCATCCGCACCGCCGGGTTGTCTTTCAGATATGCAGCGATCAGCGCAAGCGACGCAAAGGGGCCGTCGCCCAACGTGATCTCACCGGTGCGAAAATGCAGATCGTCCAGAATGACATGGCCGTTCTGTTCAAGATCAGCCAGCAGCCCCTGCGACTGTTCCACTGTCTCTTCGATGACAAGCGGCGGAGGGGCCTCGGCATCTGCAGGCGAAACGCGGATCATCTGAACATAACCATCGGGTGGGTTGCGGCTGACCAGCAAACTCAGCGCTTCGTCCCCGCGCGTGGCGGACAAAAAGCGATAGTCCTGAATGGCGACATACATGTCAGGCGTTGGCACAACCTCGGTTCCAAAGCGGAAGTCAAAGCCACCGCAGGTGCGCGCCTCACACTCAAACAACACATCGAACCCTTGTGCCTGAATCTGATCCCGCAGAGGTTCCAGCAACTGCAGCGTTGTGCTGGACCCCGCCTGCAAGCGCCACGTCAAACGCTCAACCCTACCTTCGACCGTTCGGGCGGGCACAGAGCCGTCGGCAAAAACCCCGGTTGGCATGTCATAGCTGTCCAGGGCACTGGTCCTGTCGCTCACCAGACGCGAACCAGAAGACATCGTCAGGTCTTGCGCGGCCGCCGGCCAGACCCACAGGGCCAGTATGAGGGTGAGGTTTCGGATCATCGGGCCTGCGCGTGATATTCTTCATTGGGGGCCATCGCCGTGGCGCTGGCAACCCGGTTGGACATGTTGAAAAAGCCGGTCACATTGGCAATGTCCCAGATATCGCGGTCCGAAAATCCCGCGTCGCGCAGGCGCTGACGGTCAGGTTCTTCGATCTCGGTGCTGGCGGTCGTCATCTTTGCCGCAAAATCCAGCATGGCGCGCTGACGCGTATCCAAAGGGGCAACACGGTAGTTCATCACCAACATCTCACCCAGTTGCGGATCGCCCGATAATTGCCGGACCGCCGCACCATGGGCCACAAGACAGTAAAAGCACTTATTGATGGCCGAGACCACGACGGCGATCATCTCACGTTCCAGTTTGGACAAGCCGCTGTCGCCCAGCATCAAATCGTTATACATCCCCGTAAAGCCATTCAGCTTGTCGATGTCGAACGCATACGCCTTTAACACATTTGGCACAAAACCCAGCTTTTCGACGCAGATATCAAAGTACTTTTGGGTTTCGGGCGGCAGCGTATCGGCCATCGGCAGGTTCAGGGCTGTTGGCAGGGTGTGATCAGTCACGTCGGGCTCTCTCCTTGGGTAAGCTGACGGTAATGGTATTCTCCGACGATCTCCATCCCAAGCGAATGATAGAGACCGTTGGCCCCATCATTCGCCTTGGTGCAGATCACGCTAAGCGTTTCAGCGCCTTGCTCCTGCGCCCAGAACGCGGCAGCGCGCATCGCCCACCGGCCCAAGCCGTGACGCCGGTGCGACGGCAAAACCTCTAACGCGTGCACCATGGCGACCGTGTCATGCGCCGCGACAAAAGCAGTTCCCGCTGGCTGGTCCGCTCGCCGCAGTAACAGCCCGGTTTTCGGCCCCGGCGCGCGATCCATCACAGCCAGACGGTCGGGGCCAATACCCCCCTTGGCCCAGATTTCGTTCATGATTGCCAACGGGTCCCAGATGGCAAAAGCCGTGACACGTGGGATCGGAATATCCGTCAGATGCTCAACAGGGCAGGAATAGATGTTAACCGGGTCCAAAACGTCATACCCACGGTCCGCAAGCTGTCTGTCCAGCACCTCATCCCCCGGCCAAAGACAGAATATGCGCTTTTGCCCCATGGCCTGCATCGCAGCTTCGGCCTCTTCAATGTCAGCTATTGCCGCCGGGGCAAGCGCACTTGCAGCCGACACGCGAGAGCCCCCGCCCAACCCCCGCCGCAACCGGAACGGGCCGTGCACCTTGTACTCGGCGGCAGGCCAAGTGCCGTCGACCACGTCGCCCCAGTGCAGCGTCAAAGGTCCAGCTCTTTCGCCAATCGAGTAGTGGCTGCGTCAACACGAGCACCGTCGGTCCCGCGGATGACAACATTGGACCCGAATACGCCGTTGACCTGAAATGGATAGCTGCCAATGGAAAGGTCCGGAAAATCCTCGGCCAACACGGACAACGTCGCGGCGATGTCCCCTTCCCCACGATCCACCCGCAGGGTTTGCGACAATAGCGGGCTGCCACGGGTCAGCCCATGCAGAACGCTGGCGACCATTGCCTGAAATACCGAAGGAACCCCGGCCATCACATGAACGTTCTCGATAGTAAAGCCCGGTGCAGTTGAAACCGGATTGTCAATCAGCGCTGCACCATCAGGGATGCGCGCCATGCGCAGGCGCGCTGCATTCAGTTCCAGCCCGGATTTCTCGTAATGCGCCTCAAGCAGGGCACGTGCGTCATCACGAATATCAATCGGCGCGTCGAAAGCGCGGGCAATACAGTCGGCGGTGATGTCGTCATGGGTCGGTCCGATCCCACCGCTGGTAAAGACGTGGTCATGGGTTGCAGACAGCGCCTTGACTGCCGCTTCGATTGCGGCGGCCTCGTCGCTGACGACACGCACCTCTTTCAGGTCGATGCCCAGCTTGGTCAGTTCACCGGCAAGGTAATGCATATTGGCGTCGCGCGTGCGGCCCGACAGGATCTCATCCCCGATCACCAGCATTGCGGCGGTTGGATTGGCCATGGCACGTGCCCCCCTCTTGATCGACCCTTTGGGCAGGTATAGGCCCTTGGCCATGCGATTTGAAACCCCTCTTGTCCCCGCCCGCCTGATCCGCCGATACAAACGCTTTCTGGCTGATTGCAGGCTGGAGGACGGGCGCGAGGTGACCGCCCATTGCGCCAATCCGGGGTCGATGATGGGGCTGGCGGAACCAGAGCAGAAAATCTGGCTTGAACCCAATGACGACCCAAAGAAAAAGCTGAAATACGGCTGGCGGCTGGTCGATCATGAAAACGGCCATTTCACCGGGGTCGACACATCGGTTCCGAACAAAGCCCTGCGCGCAGCCTTGGAGGCGCGGGATATCCGCGAACTGGCCGCCTATGAAACCGTCCGCCCCGAGGTAAAATACGGCGAAAACAGCCGCATCGACTTTCTATTGACCCAACCCGGCCTGCCGGATGCCTATGTCGAAGTCAAAAGCGTGACCCTGTCGCGCCTGCCGGGGCTGGCTGAATTCCCCGACAGCGTCACTGCACGCGGCACCAAACATCTGGGCGAACTTTCGGCGATGGTGGCACAGGGTCACCGGGCGATCATGCTGTACCTTGTGCAGCGCACTGATTGCGACCGGTTTGCTTTGGCCGCCGATATAGACCCAACTTATGCCGACACGTTCGAAACCGTTCAGGCACAAGGGGTGGAGCGTCTGATCTACACGACACGCATCTCACCCGAAGGTGTTTGGGTACTGCCTAAGCCTTTGGACTAATTCGCAACCTAACGACTTTTACGGGTTGGGCCCTGTTCGAATGCGACCCGAACAATTGGCCGTCACTCGCCTTAAAAGTGCCACACTGCAGCAACACACACAACTTGAAGGGTGGGTCTGACACGACAGAATCCGGCCTTCCAGTTCCGAGGCAATATCAGAGACATCAATGAAAAAGACATTTTCCGTACTTATCGCCGCGCTCACCCTGACCGCCTGTTCCGTGGACCCCCAAGCGGCGGCGACCCGCCGTGCCACACTGGTTCAAAGTGTTTTCCCAAACCCTGCTGACCAACAAGGTCTGGATCTGGCATTTCCACTGGAATCAGGTGGCGTTTACAAGACCATTGAAATCGGCTTCTTCCCTGACGAAGTGACCGAGCCCGAAGTCAGACGCCGCGTCGCAGCATTCTGCGCAGGTCAGGCCAGCCCAAGGCTAACCGGACAAGCCGCAATCAAAAAAGACCTTGGTGTCAGCAACAGAACGCAGGCCGACGGGTCAGTCCGCCCCGTGCATTTCATTTTCTACACTTGCGTCTGAGACAAACAAAAAACTGCAAGCGTCCTCGATCATAGGGTCGGGGGGCTTGCAAAATCCGGCTCAGTTCAAGAAGCGGAAATTTCCCAGAAATGAACCGCTTATCGGACTTTTTCCCCGAAACTGACCATCTTCGCTCTGCCCAACCACGGCGCATAGCTCTTGCCCTTGTCGGAAGTTCGCCCACCGGCTGCAGATTTTGTCACCGTCCAGCCACCAGGTTCCGGTGCCGCGCCCAAGATGGGGGACTGTGGCCTCGAAGCTTCCGTCGCGCCGCAGAGTGGCGGTACCAGAGATATGGAACCGCTCAAACGCAATCTTTCGGCTGATGTTCAGTTCCGAGGCCAACTCCTGCGCTGTCAGGGTTCTATGATCCTCGCGGCAGCCGCCCAGAAAGACCGCCACGGCGAAAACAAGCCATCTCTTCACATCAAGAATCTTCATTCTGCCACGCTGTACGGAAAACAGTGCTGGCGCAGCATAACAGAGGCAGACAGAGGCCCTTGCTTGAAATTCCCGTGCTCAACGCCATTTGAACAGTTGAAAAAACCCGCGACCCATCGCCCTCTGGTACTTTCTGCACAAGCAGCGTAAAAGAAATGCTGCGCGAAACATTTGGAGCCTCGCACCGATGAAGGAACATCGTGGCCGTCTGACCAAGGACGGTATCCGCATCTATGAACAGGGCGACTTTGCCGGTATGCACGCGGCAGGGGCCTTGGCTGCGCGGATTCTGGATGACATTGCCGAGCATGTTTTTCCCGGTCAGACCACCGGGGCGATTGACGGCCTGATCACCCAGATGGTCGAGGACGCAGGCGCGACATCGGCCACCATCGGCTATAAGGGCTATCAGCACGCAAGCTGTATCAGCGTCAATCACGTGGTTTGTCACGGCATTCCCGGCGACAAGCGGCTAAAGGATGGCGATATCCTGAATATCGACGTCACCGTCATCGTCGACGGCTGGTTTGGTGACACCTCGCGGATGTATGTCGCGGGCAAACTGCCCCGCAAGGCGGAACGCCTGATTCAGGTGACGCATGACGCCCTGTTCAAGGGGATCGAGATGGTCAAGCCGGGCAACACGTTCGGCGATATCGGCCACGCGATTCAGGCCTATGTTGAAGCGCATCGCATGAGCGTTGTGCGAGATTTCTGCGGTCACGGCCTTGGGCGCGTTTTCCACGCACCGCCCAACGTCCTGCACTATGGCCGGCCGGGTACGGGCGCAGTTTTGGAAGAAGGCATGTTCTTCACGATCGAACCGATGGTGAATCTTGGGCGGCCCGAAACCAAAACCCTGTCCGACGACTGGACGGCCGTGACGCGGGACAAGTCCCTGTCCGCGCAGTTCGAACATTCGGTGGGTGTGACGGCAGATGGATTCGACATCTTCACCCTGTCACCGGGCAACAAGTTCCACCCGACCTATTCGTCCTGATCGGCGTTCTGATCGCGCCAGAGTTTCAAGAGCAGTGTTTCAGACCCCCAAGGCGTCGCAGCGTCATGGATGAAAACCGGCGCGCGCAACGGTTTGCGCGCAGGGCCGGTATCGGCTGCGGCCTCATGTGACGATGCCCAGATCGGAGGAGTCAATACACGGTCCATGAACACAGCCTAACACAATCAGCCAAGTTCCCCAAAGGCACGCCTTATGCGTCCGAGACACCCTTCCACATCAACGTGATATGCGTATCGCCATATTTGCGGCTGTTTTGCAGGGTGAAACCTTCGGGCGGCTGCATGGGCGCGTTTTCCTCCCACACGATCAAGGCATCATCGGCGATCCAGCCGCGCAGCGCGCCGATTGCCTTTTCCCCCATGGATTTGCCGTAAGGCGGATCAAGGAAAATCAGATCGTAAGGCGCGTCGGGATTGTCACCCAACCGGGTCGCGTCGCGGCGGATCAACTGGGTTCGGTCGGTGCTGCGGGTCAGGTCGATATTCTTGCGGATCAGCCCCTGCGCCACGCGCCCGTCATCCACGAAGGTCACATGGGCGGCCCCACGCGACAGCGCCTCAAGCCCCAACGCGCCGGTGCCCGCGAACAAGTCCAGCACTCGCAGCCCGTCAAAGTCGATCTGATGGGTCAGCACGTTGAACAGGCTTTCGCGCACCCGATCCGTTGTGGGCCGCAAATGCGCGCCCGCATCGCCCTTACCGACCGAGGTTAGGGCCCGACCGCGGAATTCTCCGGCAATGATCCTCACGCTTTGAGCAGCGGTTTTAGGTCCGCTGCGGGGTCGGTCACCACGGCGGGATCAGCCGTTTTGCCCGCGTCGATCAGACGTTTGCCGACCATATAAGCGCGCGGGTCGTTCATAGCGTCCACCGCGATTAACTGATCGCCCTTGTAATACCAGAAGGACACGGTTGCGCCTTCTCCACGCCGGGTCACAACGCGATCATAGCCGGTGTTAAGACCGGCGATCTGCAGTTTGACGTCATACTGATCCGACCAAAACCACGGCGTCGCGGTATATTCCTTGGCCGCGCCCAGCATGTTCTGGGCCACGATCTCGGCCTGATCAATGGCGTTGGGTACGCTTTCCAGACGGATACGCCCCCCGGCATGAGGGAAAGACGCGCAATCCCCCGCCGCCCAGATAAACGGATCAGATGTGCGCCCATGCGCGTCGGTCTTGATGCCGTTGTCCAGCTCCAGCCCCGCCATTTCAGCCAGTTGAGTCGCGGGCGCGACACCCACGCCCACAACGACAAAATCAACGTCAATCTTTGACCCATCGGTCAGAACCGCGCCCGTCACCTTGCCATCCTCACCCAGCAGACGGTCCAGCCCGACGCTCTCGCGGATATCGGCCCCATACCCCGTATGCAGCGCGCGGAAATAATCGCTGGTCTCGGGCGCGGCGACACGTTGCAGGATACGGTCGGCCATCTCGACCAGGGTCACTTTGACCCCGCGCTTCGCGCAAACCGCCGCAGCCTCAAGCCCGATATAGCCGCCGCCCACGATCAGCGCGCGAGCGCCGTCGGTCACGCGCGGTTCCATCTCGTCGATATGGGCCAGATCACGCACCACATGCACGCCCGCCAGATCGCCGCCAATCGCGGCAGGCAGGCGGCGCGGGTCCGACCCGGTTGTCAAGGCTAGTTCATCATAGGATATGACCTCATCGCCCAGCGAAACGGTCTTGGCCTTCGGATCAATCGAGGTCACGCGCTGGCCCAGACGCAGGGTGATGTTGTTCTCGGCGTAAAAACTCTCGGGGCGCAAGAACAGACGCTCCAACTCCATCTCGCCCAGCAGATAAGCCTTGGACAAGGGGGGGCGCTGATAGGGCAGATGTGGCTCGGCCCCGATCAGGGTGATGTCGCCGTCAAACCCACCCTTGCGCAGCCGCGCCACCAGTGATGCACCCGCCTGCCCGGCACCAATTACGACAATATGGCTCATCTTTCCCTCACCCTGTCGAATTCCCGTGGCCTGATCCACGCGACCACCTATATTGCGGCTAAGCCCGACTCTGCAAATCCAAACGACAGGAGCATAAAAATGATTTCAACAGGTGACACGCTGCCCGACGCCACCCTGACCCAGATGGGTGCAGAAGGCCCCGAAGAGGTTCGGATTTCAGATAAGACCAAAGGGCGCAAAGTGGTGATTTTCGCTGTGCCTGGCGCGTTCACACCCACCTGCCATTCGGCCCATGTGCCCAGCTTCATGCGCACCAAGGACCAATTCAGCGCCAAAGGCGTGGATGAGATCATCTGCGTTTCGGTCAACGACCCCTTCGTGATGAAAGCCTGGGGCGAGGCCACCGGCGCGTCCGATGCGGGCCTGACCATGCTGGCCGATGCTGCGTCCGAATTCACCAAAGCCATCGGCATGGATTTCGACGCCCCGCCTGCCGGGCTGATCGCGCGGTCGAAGCGTTATGCGATGCTGGTCGAGGATGGCAAGGTCACCGCACTGAATCTGGAAGAAAACCCCGGCGCATGTGAAATTTCGGCCGGTGAGGGCCTGTTGGACGTTATCTGATACGGTCTGGCCCCGGCACATCCGGGGCCAAAACCTCTATTTAACTTGATAGACTGCCCCGTTGCGCGAATACTCGACCTGTATTCATCAGGGAGTTGTTTATGAGGCTCAAGGTTTTCGCCCTTTGTCTGGGCACAGCAGGCGCGCTGGCCGCCTGCGGTCCGGCCCCCACCCCGCAACAACAGGCCGCCCGCCAGCATGAGATCGCGTGCCTCAGCGGCACGGTCGGCGGGGCGCTTTTGGGCGGAGTAATCGGCAACCAGTTTGGCGGCGGGTCCGGCAAAACGATCCTGACAGCTGCAGGTGCTGCGGTTGGCGGGATCGAAGGTCAGAAATTCGCATGCTGAGAGGACGCGTCATGAAATTTGGGTTGGTAACACTTTGCCTGACCGTTCTGGCAGGGACCGCTATTGCCGAGACCGCAGCAGAACTGCATGAAAATGAGCTGAAAGCGATAGACGCGAACAACGATGGATTCCTGTCCAAGGACGAATTCAACGCTTTTTCCGATTATGCGTTTCAGGCAATGGACGAGGATAAGAACGGCACCCTTGGTCTGGAAGAGGCCAAGCCGTTTCTGGACATAAAACAATTCCAAAGCGTTGACCGCAACCGGGACAACCTTATCTCTCGTACAGAATACGACGCGCAGATGAATGAGGATTTTTCATCTGCCGATCAGAACGGAAACGGACAGTTGGACTAGCGTCGGTCGAACCGGACAGGAGCGTGCAATGAACAAATGGTTTACTCTGGGTGTTCTTGGCGTGCTTGCGGCCTGCGATGTGCCACAAGCACCCGTGGTCACAGGTCCCGACGGCCAACAACAAATCCAGATCAGCACCAGCGGCCTGACCTGTTATGAGTCGCGTTGCCTCGAGATCAACCCTGCCGCCAGATCCGTGCGCATGGTCGGGAACCGTCGAACCGGAATACCCGGCAATATTGATGTCAGCGACGGCACGGTTACCCCTGCCGAATTCAGGCGTCTGGGTGAAGTCGCCAGCCTTGCCGGAGGCATGGGCTCACGCGGGGATCGCGGTTAGGCCAGGCTATCCATCTTGCGGGCAAGTTTTGCGTCAAGCGACGACAGCCCGCCGACGTCATGCGTTGAAAGCGTCACTTCGACCGTGCGGTAGACATTGAACCATTCAGGGTGATGGTTCCACTTTTCAGCAAAAATCGCCACCTGCGTCATCCAACCAAACGCATGGACGAAATCTTCGAAAATGAAGGTTTTTGTAATCGCATCCCGGTCCTTGACCATGGTCCAGCCGTTCTTGAACAGCGGGTCCAGAAGGGGGCCGCGGGTCTCGGTCGACAATAGTTCGGTCATTGCTGTTCCTCCGGGTTCGATTTTCTGAACGGGCCATAATCCGTTAGAATCTCGATCTCTTCTCCCACTGCGTGGGCCTCGGCGTCCAGATATTTCTTGATCGCATCGGCAAAGCCGGGGTCGTTCACCCAGTGCAGACTATGCGTGCGCGTAGGCAGATAGCCGCGCGCCAGCTTGTGTTCCCCTTGCGCACCGGCTTCGACCCGCGCCAAGCCCTGTGAAATGGCGAAGTCGATCGCCTTATAATAGCACAGTTCGAAATGCAGGCAGTCATGGTGTTCAACGCACCCCCAGTAGCGGCCAAATAGCGTCTCACGCCCGATGAAATTCAACGCGCCCGCAATCGGATACCCGTCGCGTTCGGCCAGCACCAAGGCCATGTCGTCAGCCATGGTTTCGTGTGCAATATCAAAGAATTGCCGCGTCAGATATGGCATTCCCCACTTACGTGAGCCCGTGTCCTGATAGAACCGCCAGAACGCGTCCCAATGTTCAGGCCGCAGGTCATCGCCGCTTAGGGTATGGATCTGGCCTCCAAAACTGCAAGCCTGCGCACGTTCCTTTCGGATATTCTTGCGCTTGCGCGACGATAACGCGGCCAGGAACCCGTCGAAATCGTCATACTCGTCATTCAACCAGTGAAACTGCTGTGAATGGCGAACCATTAGACCCATTTCTTCGCCCGCGGCGGCCTCCGCCTCGGTGCAGAAGGTTGCGTGAATGGAAGACACGTGATTGTCAGCCGCCAGTTGTACCGCCCCTTGAACCAGAGCGGACATACCTACCCCTTCATAGCCCGGCCGAACCAGAAACCGCCGCCCCGTTGCAGGTGTAAAGGGTACCGCGATCTGCAGCTTGGGGTAATAGCGCCCGCCCGCGTTTTCATAGGCATGTGCCCAGTTGTGATCGAAGATGTACTCGCCCTGAGAATGCGACTTGGCATACATCGGCGCCGCTCCGATCAGCATCCCGTCAAGATAGGCGGTCAGATACTGCGGCTGCCAGCCGGTGCCGCGCCCGACCGAACCGCTTTCTTCCAATGCCAGCAGAAACCGATGCGTGGTGAAAGGATCAACCGGACGACCCCCGTCCAAGGCTTCGGGGCAGGCACAACTGTCCCACTCAGCCGCAGGAATCTGCGCGAGTGAATTCAGTACCCGAACCTCAATCTGTGCCTGATCCATGTGCCCTCCGCATCTGGTCTTTATCTGTGACGGACGGGGTTAGGTTCAACCCGGATGAGCGGCCAAATACCCCTCGAAGGTCACATTATCCGCAACCTTGCGGGCCTCTGCCTCTTGTTCGGGCGTGCGGATGGTCCAGCACAGGATCGGAACGCCCTGCGCCTTCAGTTCGGATACGCGGGGGCGCGCCAGGTCGGCGGCTTCGTGGCTGATAAAGCTGGCTCCGACCCGGTCGAAATCCGGAATGCCACGCAGATGGTCGCAAACATTCTGCGGCAACAGCTCTACCTTCGGTTCATAGGCGCAGGTTGTGATCCCACGCGGCAGGTGCGGAGCGATACGCGCCAGTTCCGCCACCGAATTGGGGTTGAACGACATCAGCGCCACAGGGCCGTCATAGCCCTGCAAAGCGCGGACGGTGTCGTGCTCCAACGGGCCGACATTAGGGCCCATGGCACCATCCTGATCCTTGAGCTCGATCAAAAGAGGAACCTGGCCCGCGACGATGTCCAACACCTCGTCCAGTGCTGGAATGCCGTCATCGCCAAACAACAATGGCAGCTTCGAGGCCTCAGCCGACGAAACCTGACGGATCGGACCCGATTGGCCGGTCAAACGCGCCAAGTCATAGTCGTGGAACACCACGGCCCGGTCGTCTGCTGTCAGTTGCAGGTCGATCTCGATTCCATATCCGGCCTGAATCGCTGCGCGAATGGCCGCCCGGCTGTTTTCCGGGCGGTTGTCCGAGATGTCATGCAAGGCCCGATGCGTGATCGGGGCCTGCAGGAACGCGGCTGGTAAAGCAGACGTCATGCGATCTCGAAGATACCTTCGATCTCGACGGCCACGCCCAGCGGCAACGACGCAGCACTGACGGCCGAGCGTGAATGGCGGCCCGCTTCGCCCAGCGCCTCGACCAGAAAGTCGGATGCGCCGTTGATCACCTGCGGCTGCGCAGTGAAATCTGCGGTCGAATTCACGAACCCGGTCAGCTTGATCACGCGCACCAGCTTGTCGATATCCCCACCGCAGGCCGCCTTGACCTGTGCCAACAGGTTGATCGCGCAGACCTTCGCCGCGGCGGCTCCGGCCTCGACATCCATGTCATCGCCAAGCTTACCGGTAATCAGGTCGTCATCCTTGGAAATCTGGCCCGAGACATAGACAATGTTCCCGATACGCACGAAAGGGACGTAGTTGGCGGCCGGAGCAGGCGCGTCCGGCAAAGTGACGCCCAGGCTTTCCAGTTTTGCTGCGATGCTCATGTGATGATCCTCACCTAAATTCGACTCGGGTGGACGCTAACCGGGTTCAGGGATTTGGAAAAGCACGAAACCGGCGGTTTTGGGGTTGCAGGCGCACTAAGCATAACTTCTCTTATTCCAGAGTGTTCCTCTCTGGTCACTTTACCTTGACCCTTCGTGCGGGTTAAACGCTGGCTGTTTCAATGTATTTGTGAAACACCTATGTGTCATCAAATTGAGCCGTCAATGCGCGGCCAGAACCAGTATTGATTAAGCGTTCGGCTGTATCGCATCCGAGCATGTTGGAGTGGCAAAAACCGTGTTGAGCAGAATTCGCTTAAAGCCCGTTATCGTCCTGTCCCTTATGGCAGTTCTTGGTGCATGTGCCACACGCCCACCCGAAGGAACGCCTCCGGGGGAAACTTTCGACCCCTATGAAAATGCCAATCGGGGCATCCACAAGTTCAATCTGGGCGTTGACCGGTTCCTGTTCCGCCCGGCCTCGAAGGGATACGTCAAGATCGTTCCGGATCCGATGGTCACCAGTTTCAACCATTTCGCCGAAAACCTGACGATGCCGGGGCAGGCGCTGGATTACCTGCTGCAAGGCAATCTCAAGCAATCCGGGAATGCCCTTCTGCGGTTCGTGATCAACACAACCGTCGGCGGCGCGGGCCTATCCGATCCTGCCAGCGAATTGAATCTGCCGCCGGTGGATACGGACTTCGGCGAAACCCTGCACGTCTGGGGTGTCGGCGAAGGCGCCTATGTGGAACTGCCGTTCTATGGCCCGTCAACCCAGCGGGATTCGATCGGCGTGATCGTCAATCTGTTCTCGAACCCCATCAACTTTACCCCCGTTCGCCCCGTCGACAATATCGGTGTCTACGCCGAGGTTGTACGCCGCATGGGGGATCGGGGCCGGTTCTCGGATACGGTTGATTCAATCCTGTACGAAAGCGCTGACAGTTATAGGCAGGCACAGACCATCTACCTGCAAAACCGGCGCTTTGAACTGGCAAGGGACGATGAAGAGGCCTATTTGGGTCTGTATGACGATCCCTATGCCGAAACCGGGACCGACCCTGTCAGGGACCCCTACCTAGACCCCTACGAGGACCCCTATGCCGAGTAACCATCTGAACCGACGCCACTTTATCGCCACCGGCTTGGCTGGTGCGCTGATGACCGCCCTTCCTGCTTTTGCCCAGACCGAAGCCAGCGCCAAGGCGTTGGTTGTCAGTGTCGTGGATGAAATCAACCGCGTGATCGCCTCGGGTAAATCCGAAAAAGCGATGATCCGCGATTTTGAGAAAATCTTCGTGAAATATGCGGACGTGCCAATCATGGCGCGCTATGTGCTTGGGGCCGATGGCCGGTCCGCCAGCCCTGCGCAACTGAAGCAATTTACCAGCGCATTTCAGGGCTATATCTCGAACAAATACGGTCGCCGTTTCCGCGAATTCATCGGCGGTCAGGTCACCGTGCGCAATGCCCGCAAAATCAAGGCCGGGTACGAGGTTCGCACCTCGGTCAAGCTACAGGGATCGTCGCCGTTTGAAGTGACCTTCCTTGTTTCCGACAAGTCGGGGCGTGACAAGTTCTTCAACATGTTCATCGAAGGCGTGAATATGCTGCTGACCGAACGGACCGAGGTCGGGGCCATGCTGGATGCCCGTGGTGGTGACCTGAACCGCCTGATCAAGGACATGAACCGGAACAAGGTGAGCTGATCCGCCTCACACTCGGAATGACGCCGCCCGATCCCTGATCGCGCGGCGCTTTTATTTTAATTCAGCCGTTCGCCGGTTTCCTTGGCAAAGTAGGACACCTTGCTCATGTCAAAGGCAAGGTTCAACTTTTTGCCAGCCTGCGCACGGGTTTCCGCGTGCAGACGTGCCGTGACCTGTTTGCCGCCCAGTTCCGAAACCACATAGGTATCGGCCCCCGCCGGTTCGACCATATCGACCAGACACTCGGCCTCTTGCACGCCATCACCTGCGCGGAACCCCGCTTCGGCGATGTCTTCGGGGCGCAGGCCCAGAATCACATCCTGCGGCAGCGACAAATCACGTGCATCATTCAGCACCAGTTCACCGCCGTCGCGCGCGATAGCGATCTGAGTGCCCGAGCCATTCTTACGCGCCTGTGCCGGGATCAGGTTCATCGCGGGCGAGCCCATGAAATCCGCCACAAACAGGTTGGCGGGGTTGTTATAGATCTCGGCCGGGGTGCCGATCTGCTGCACCACGCCGCCTTTCAACACGACGATCTTGGTTGCCAACGTCATCGCCTCAATCTGGTCATGGGTCACGTAAACGATCGACGCATCCAGCGTCTGATGCAGTTTCTTGATCTCGGTCCGCATCTCAACCCGCAGTTTGGCATCAAGGTTGGACAGCGGCTCATCAAACAGGAACAGCTTGGGATCGCGCACCAGCGCCCGACCCATGGCCACACGCTGACGCTGACCACCCGACAACTGGCTGGGGCGGCGATTGAGCAGAGGTTCGATCTGCAAAAGCTGAGCGACCTCTTTCAACTTGGCATCCTGCGTCGCCTGATCGACCCCGCGCACTTTCATGCCGAACGTGATGTTCTTGGCGACAGTCATGGTCGGGTAAAGCGCATACGACTGGAACACCATCGCGATGTCGCGGTCCTTGGGACTGACATGGGTCATGTCATTGCCGCCAATAGACAGGGTGCCGCCGGTGATTTCCTCCAGCCCTGCGATACAGTTCAGCAGAGTGGATTTACCACAGCCCGAAGGGCCGACCAGCACCAGGAAGTCGCCCGGTTCTATCGAGATGTTGATGTCTTTTAGAATCTCGGTCGCGCCGTAATTCTTATACAGGTTTTGGATATCGAGGATCGGGGCCATGATTTATCCCTTCACAGAACCGGCGGTCAGACCGCGGATGAAATACTTACCGGCAACGACATAGACGAGCAGCGTCGGCAGCCCCGCGATGATCGCGGCGGCCATATCGACGTTGTATTCTTTGACGCCGGTGGTGGAGTTTACGATGTTATTCAGCGCCACGGTCACGGGCTGCGTACCCGCCTGACTGAAGGACACGCCGAACAGGAAGTCGTTCCAGATCTGCGTGAACTGCCAGATCACGGTCACAACGATGATCGGCAGCGACAGCGGCAGGAAGATTGACCAGAAAATCCGCAGAAACCCGGCCCCATCCACGCGCGCGGCCTTAGTCAGCTCGGCCGGGATGGTGACATAGTAGTTGCGGAAAAACAGCGTGGTGAAGCCCAAACCGTAGATGACGTGGACAAAGATCAGGCCCGGAATGGTCCCGGCGATCCCCATCATGCCCAGCAAACGCGCCATGGGCAGCAAAACCACCTGAAACGGGATGAAGCAGCCAAACAGCATGAGCGAGAAGATGATGTTCGCGCCTTTGAACCGCCACTGAGCGACGACATAACCATTCAGCGCGCCCAGCAGGGTCGAGATCGCCACAGCAGGCACCGCGATCAGGACCGAGTTCCAGAAATAAGGCCGCAAGCCCTCGCACTGAATACCGGTACAGGCACCGGACCATGCGGTTTTCCAGGCATCAAAGCTGACCTCGCGCGGTAAGGATATCAGGGACCCGGTGCGGATTTCCTCAAGGCTTTTCAGCGATGTGGTCAACATCACGAACAGCGGCATCAGGTAATACAGCGCAAACAGGCCCAGCAGGACATAGAGCAACCATCGCAGGGCAATCTTGCCAGCGGCACTTTGGCTACGGGGTTCGGTTTGGGATTGGGGCATCGACAGATCAGTCATTTTTCGCCCTCAGCTCTGAGTAAAGATAGGGAACGACGATGGCAAAGACGACCAGCATCATGATCATCGCGGAAGAGGCCGCCTGGCCGATGTCACCGCGCGAAAACGCCATGGCGTACATGTAGGTTGCCGGCAGATCGGTCGCGTAACCCGGACCACCACCTGTCAGGGCGATGACAAGGTCAAAGCTTTTGATCGCAAGATGCGCCAGCACGATGAAGGCCGACAGGAAAATCGGGGCCATCGAGGGAATGATAATCGCCGTATAAATGCGCCATGTGGGGATACCATCGACTTGGGCTGCCTTGATGATCTCTCCATCCACGGATCGCAGACCGGCCAGAAACAGCGCCATGACGAAGCCCGAGCTTTGCCAGATCGCGGCCATCACGATAGTGTAGATCGCGTAATCGGGGTTCACCAGCCAGTCGAACTCGAAATTCGTGAAGCCCCAGCCCTGCACCATGGATTCGATACCTAACCCTGGGTTCAAAATCCACTTCCACGCCGTGCCGGTCACGATCATCGACAGCGCCATCGGATACAGGTAGATCGTGCGGATCGCCCCTTCGACGCGGATCTTCTGATCCAGTAGGATCGCCAGCAACAGGCCCAGCACCATCGCGATCACGATGAACAGCGCGCCAAAGATATACAGGTTGTTAATTGCCGTATCCCAGCGGGGCGAGTCGAACAGGCGTTCATACTGGATGAAGCCCTTGATCTCGTATTTCGGCAGCAGTTTCGATCGGGTTAGCGACACCCAAGCCGTCCATCCGATAAAGCCGTAGACAAAGATCAACACGGCAATGAACGACGGTGCCAGCACCACCTTGGGCAGGTGGTTTTCCAGCCATTCGGACATTTTTTCCTCCGGGGAAAGATGCTCTGCCCCGTCAGTATAGGGGGCAGAGCGTATTGGATCAGTAGCTGTTTGCCACTGCGTCCGCCAGTTGCTGAACCGCGTCAGCCGAGGACATATCCGAGTTGAAATGTGCGGTTACAACATCGGTAATCGCACCAGACTGCGACCCACGCAATGCCATGCCATGAGCATAGGACGGCAGCAGCGAACCGCTGGCCGAGGTCGAACCCATGTCTTCGGCCGACAGGTTTGCGCAGATGTCAAAGTCATCCAGCGCCACGTCGGTCCGTGCCGGGATCGAACCTTTGTTCAGGTTGAACACTTTCTGGAAGTTCGGCGCGACGATCAGCTTGGCCAGCAGATCCTGCCCGGCCTTCTTGTCATCTCCATCCACGTCGAACATGGCAAAGCTGTCGACATTGTACAGATAGCCATCACCGGGCGTCGACGCGCACAGGAAGTCCTCACCCGGTTTTTTGCCCGCCGCCAAAAACTCACCCTTGGCCCAGTCACCCATGATCTGAAAGGCCGCTTCGCCGTTCATCACCATGGCTGTCGCCAGGTTCCAGTCACGTCCCGAGAAGTTTTCGTCCACGTAACCGCGCAAGGTCCGCATCTGGTCAAACACCTGCACCATTGTGTCCGAGGTCAGCGCCTCGGGGTCCAGATCAACCAGCGCCTTTTGGTAGAATTCCGGTCCGCCGATGCCCAGCAGTACAGCTTCGAACACGGTCGCGTCCTGCCAGGACTGACCACCATGAGCCAGCGGAATTACTCCGGCATCCATCAGCTTGACGGCAGCCGCGTTGAACTCGTCCCACGTGGTCGGCATCTCGATGCCATTGGCGGCCAGGACATCCGCATTGGCCCAGATCCAGTCCACGCGGTGGACGTTCACAGGCGCGGCACACCATGTGCCTTCGCACATCATATGACCCGCGATCGAGGCCGGCAGAACATCGGCCCAGCCTTCGGCTTCGGCAACGGATGAGATATCGGCCAGAACGCCTTCTTCATACCATTCCTGAATCGCCGGGCCTTTCAACTGAACAGCGGTCGGCGCGTTCCCGGCCAGAACACGGGCACGCAGGGCTGTCATTGCAGCATCACCGCCGCCACCAGCAACCGGCATGTCGGTCCAGGTGCCGCCATTCGAGGCGAACTCTTCCTGCAGAACGGCTACCGACTTGGCCTCACCGCCCGACGTCCACCAATGCAGAACTTCGGCTTCGGGGCCCGCCAGCACCGACGATCCGGCCAAAACCGCCATCGTCGATACAGTGGCAAATGCAAAACGCTTCATTTTCTGTCTCCTCCCTGAGAACTTACAGGCTGCCGCAGCAGCGATAACGGCCATACTGGTGTTCGGGTGCCGTCTGGCAACGTGAAATCCGCGTCAAGCCGCTGCGATGGTCCAAATATTCACCGCTTCTGTTACAGCGTGTTACGTTGACATTGAATCTGTTTCCGTTCGTTACAATTGATGACGCCAGGAGGCAGAGCACGGGAGGACGAATACTGTGAGCATTCCGCGGCTGTTGGTGGTCGATGACGACCCGGACATGCGGTCAATGATGACCCAGTTCCTGCAGCAAAACGGCTTTATCGCCCTGCCCGCCAGTTCCGAGGCTGAAATTCGCGCACACCTGAACGCGGGCCGCATCGACCTTATTCTGCTGGACGTCATGCTGGGCGATGAGAACGGCGTTGAAATCTGTTCCCGGCTGCGTGCCGAACAGGACGTGCCGATCATTCTGGTATCCGCTTTGTCGGCAGATCACCAACGCATGGCGGGGTACGAGGTTGGGGCCGATGACTACATCGCCAAACCGTTCAATCCTCAACTGCTGCTGGCCCGCGTGCGCGCAGTAATGCAACGGGCGCGCCGGACGCCTTCTCTGGCCTACCGCCGCCGGACCCGTAGTTTCCGGTTCGACGGGTGGCTCTATGACGGTAAACGGGATGAGGTGCACTCACCCGAGGGTTATCTGGTCGCGCTGTCGCAACGTGAAACGGCACTGCTGAAGGTTTTGCTGGCCAATCCGCATATTCCACTGAAGCGCGACGAAATCGTTACCGCGCTGGACGTAATCGGCGACTCAGACAAGCCAGAAGCGCAAGGACGAGCCATCGACATGCTGGTTGGTCGCTTGCGGTCAAAGATCGAAGCCAATCCGAAGGACCCGCAGATGCTGCGCACTGAGCGCGGCGTTGGATACGTGTTCGCCGCAGATGTTTCGGTGCAAGAGGAATGACGTTGCGCCTGCGCAACCTCGGCTGGATCTGGGCGGTATCGGCATTTGCCGTCGGAGTGCTCTGCGCTAGCCTGTGGTTCGCGTCATCGCGCGCCTGGACCCAGTTCCAGATGCGTTCGTTTGTTGCCGGGTTTACGATCTATGAGGACCTGCGCACCGGAATGGTCTCCTCCCCTGAGTTTTCCATCACACCTTTGTCGCCTGACAATGCAACGCTTGCAGAGAGAGGTGAGTTCAACCGCGTTCCGGGTTTTTCCGACCGCCGGTTCGTGACCAACCTGTCCATCCTGACCGACAGTTCGTCCCCACTGAGTGGACGGGAACTGACGCTGGCCGTCCTGTCTGACCGGTTGGTCTATCCGGTGTCCGATATCGTTTCCGGCAGCGATCAGACCGGCCCCGAAAAGATGGGCAACCTGACCAAACTGCTGGCGACTTATTGCAGTGAGCCCATCGTGTTCGCGCAATTCGGACGGGGGCCATGGTACCAGGTGGATGGAACGAATATCTGGGGATGCCGGGCCGCGCCTGCCGACCTGAGATTGCCGGCAATCCTGTTGGGCGTTGTCGCGCTGGCGGTGATCATGACGTCGGTCGGGAACGCGTCGGATACGTTCACACGTTTTTCCCACGCTTTGCGAGAGCGCCAGCGGCGCGGCGGTCCGGACAGTTATGACACGAGCGGCCCCGCTGAACTGCAGGACATCGTATCGGCCGTAAACGCACATCTCGAAGCGGAACGCGCGCAACTGGAAAAACGTGCAACAGTTCTGTCCGGGGTCAGTCATGACCTTGGAACGCCGGCAACCCGTGTCCGGCTTAGGGCCGCCCTGATCCCCGATGACGAGCTGCGCGAAAAGCTCGAGGCCGATGTGGATCAGATGACGGGGATGATCGAAAGCGTCCTGACCTACACGCGGTCTGAACTCAGCGTTGAAGAGCCGCGCCAGATTTCACTGACCGCTTTGGTCGAAGCGGTCGTCGCTGATTATCAGGACATGGATCTGCCGGTTACCTTGCAAAAGGTCGATCCGGTGGCGGTGCAGGGCGCGCCTTCGGTCTTCATGTCCCGCCGGGGACAAGGCAGCCTGCCCGAGACACGGCGTATGCTGGTCATGGGGCGACCGATTTCCCTGAAACGCGCCTTGACCAACCTGATTGACAACGCCCTGAAATATGGTCGCCATGCCGAGGTGCAACTGGAAACGGATGCGCGCACCGCAACCATCACAATTCAGGATAAGGGCACCGATCTGTCCGTTTCGGATATCGAAGATTTGATGACCCCGTTTCGGCGTGGATCGAATACGGGATCGTCCGATGGTTTCGGGCTGGGTCTGACGATTGCCGCGACAGTTGCAGAACAACACGGAGGCGCGCTGAGTTTCGAGGCCGGCGACAGGGGCCTGCGCGCGTGCCTGCAGATCACCCGGCAATAACAGGTCAGGTCATATAGCTGCGCACCAACGCACCTGCGATCAGGGACCAGCCATCCGCGATAACAAAGAATGCCAACTTAAACGGCAGCGATACTGTCGCTGGTGGCACCATCATCATTCCCATAGACATCAGTACCGCAGCTACAACCAGGTCGATGATCAGGAAGGGCAGGAAGATCAGAAACCCAATCTGAAATGCCCGAGCAATTTCAGACAACATGAAAGACGGCATCAGAATCGAAAGCGGCGCTTGGGGCGACAAGGCAATCGCCTCCCCCTCAGGACGCAGGGCGGCCATCGCATGAAATGTATCCGGATCTAGCCGAGCCGCCATAAAGCTTCGAAATGGCTGCAGGGCGCGCTCAAGCGCCGGTTCCACATCCATTGTTTCGTCGATCATTGGGCGAATGCCGGTTGTCCAGGCTTCGGTAAAGACCGGCTCCATAATGAAATAGGTGAGAAACAGCGCCAGGCTAACGATCAGCATATTGGGCGGAGATTGCTGCAATCCGATACCTTGCCGCAGGATAGCCAGAACCGTGATCAAAAAAGGAAAGCACGTGATCATGATCGCCAGTCCGGGCGCAAGGCTCAGCACTGTGATCAGAAGGATCAACTGAATGGTCCGCGCCGAGATCGACCCGCCCTCTCCCAGCGAGAGCGACAGCTCTTGCGCCGCCGCCAGCGAGGACATCAAAGATAGAGCGGCGACGGCCACCCAAAGCAGCAAGCGCATCAACCGATCCCGTTCTGCAAGTCCGCAATCTCGGTCAACCTCACGGCTAGCTGACCCGCCTGATCGCCCTCCATCTCTTCCAACAGTCCGCGCGCCACCAAGTGATCGCCAACATACAGATCGACCGGGTCTTCGATCCGCTTGTCCAAGGTTAGCACCGCATTCTCACCCATGTTCAGCAAATCCCGGATCAGGGGACGCGCGCGCCCGACCGAGACCGTGACCTCGATCGGGACAGAGTCGAAGGGACTGGACTTTTCAGGTTTTGGGATTTGGTCGTCACTCATGGCTCAATGCCTCTTTTGCCTCAAAAACATACGCGTCGAATGCGCCTGAGATCGTTGCAAGCAGGGCGCTGCAATCTACTTCACGTTGGAAAACACCGACCTGCAAGCGCGCTTGACCGGGCTCCAATGCCGGGTCTTCAATCACTTGGGTCTCGGAGGACAGACTCTCTGGCACCATGCTCTCCAACTCGGGCGCGCACCCTTCGGGCACAAAGGCCTGCATAGGCTGCCCGATGTGATCACGCGCCATTTCGGTCAACTGTTCGACCAGCCGGGCCGCAAAGCCACGGTCCAGTGTTTCGGGCAAAACGGTTCGCATTAGACTCTGGAACATCGGCTCCAACGACGTGGACATCCGTGCAATCGCTTCGTGATATGTGAAGGACATATCCTCAAGTGATTTGGCCAGAGTTGCAGACGCCTCGCCACGGTCCTGTTCCCGCGCCTGAAGCGCGTCTTCCCATCCTGCACTGTAGCCTTCTTCAAACGCAGCCAGCCGCATTTCTTCCAGCGCGTCGTCATCCAGGAGATGCACCTTTCCTGTTCCAGCCTGCAGGGTGAAATCTTCCAGAAGGTGAGCAATTGACATCAGACCCGCTCCTCCTCTTCCTCAAGCCAACTGCGCAGGATTTCGACAGTCTCTTCCTGCTTGTCGCCGATCATCGCCCGCAGCCGCTCCACCGGATCAGCGCCGGTTGACGGAGCACGTGCTGGTACGTTGCCTGCGGATGCCTGCGCCTCAAGCGGAGCGAAATTGCCGTTGTCCCCGGTTGCAATCTCGCCGGTCAGGGCAGCATCTGGCTCGGTCGGCTGGGACGCAGGCAACAAGGCGGTCGCTTCGCTCGGCTTCGTTAGGATTGGGCGGATCACGAACAGGCCCAAAACCAGAGCGACAAACGCCAGAACCACCATCTGAATTAACGACATCGCGTCCAAATGCACTTTTTGCCAGATCGAAGCAGACGCCAAGGTCCCCTGTGGTTCAACCACCGGAAGGTTCAGGGACTTTAAGGTAATCACGTCCCCGCGTTCGGCGTCGAAACCAACCGCTGAGGCCACCAATTCCTCAAGCGCGGCAAGTTCAGCCTGCGGCATCGGTTCGAAGCGTTCCACCCCAGCGGCATCCACCGCTCGAGTTCCGTTCACCAGAACGGCGACAGTCAGTCTTTTGACCGCCCCCGGTGCATTGTGAACCTCAAGCTCTGTCTCTGAAACCTCATAGTTCACACGTTCGCGCGTTTGCGTCGCGTTCGAGTTCGACTCATCACCGCCCGCGCCATCGCCATCCGGCAGGTTCGACGCCACCGTTACATCCGCCGATTGGTTCCGCGCACTGTCCGAGCGTTCCTCGACATCCGTGCTGATCGCGACCCGACCGTTGGGATCAAACCGACGTTCGCGTATGGATTCCGTTTTGGTCACGGTATCAACGCTGACCTCAACAACCGCGTTTCCGGCCCCGACTCGAGCTTCGACAAGGCGCAAGACCCGCTCGCGCAACTGGCGCGACTTATCATCAGCCGTGTCCGAGGCAACAGCATTATCCTGCGCGCCAATCACAGCCCCTCTGGAATCGATTACCGCCACATTCTCGGGCGCAAGCCCGCTGACGGCCGAGGCAACAAGAAACCGGATCGCCTTGGCCTGATCCGCTGTAATTTCCGCCCCTGAAGACACCACATAGACCGACGCCGTCGGCGCGATGCTGCGTTGAAACGGATTGGTTGATCCATTCGCGATATGCACACGCGCCTGACTGATATGCCGGCTGCCAACGATGGTCCGGGCCAGCTCGCCTTCTTTTGCACGCCAATAAGCAACATCGAACATCTGCGACGTCGTGCCAAAACCGCTAAGCGAATCCAGAAGCTCGTACCCCTGCGTTCCGTTGGCGGGCAAACCTTCGCTCGCCAGTGTCATGCGCAGTTCGTCCCGCTGCGACCCCGGCACATAGATCGAGCCGCCCCGAATCTCGTAGGGAACGCCACGCTGTTCCAGCGATCGGACGATATCCCCCGCCGCGCCACTTTCCAGCCCGGCATAGAGCAAGGTCATCGACGGTGCCGTCACCAATCGCGACATCGCAAGGACGCCCAAAAACACCAGCACAACCGCACCGGCAAGGATGATTTGTTTACGCCTGTCCAAACTAGCCCAGACAGTTCCGATCTGCTGCACGCTCACCTCCGACTCGCCGACATTCTGCCCGGCGCATCCCTTGTTTGGACGATTGCCCTTAACAATCGGTTAGTCCCTGCCGGGTTATGACGATCGCAGAACGGATGAATGAGGACCTCATGACCGACGCGACCGCAGAACAGGCAGAAATCCCGAAAAAATCGGGGAAAATGGGGCTGATCATCGGGCTGATTCTGGCGATGATTGGCGCAGCAGGCGGGTATTTTCTGACCACCTCGGGGGCGTTGCCAATCGGGACCAAGACCAGCACGCATGAGGCCAAGGAAAAAAAGAAAAATACGCCCGGAATGGCGTTGCCCGATGTTGGCTTTGTCGACCTTCCGCCAGTGATCGTTTCGGTAAATACAGGCGCGTCCCGCCACTTGAAATTTCACGCTCAACTTGAGGTGAGTTCTGAATTCCTGGGTGACGTCGAAAAAATGAAACCGCGAATCATGGACGTTCTGAACGGATACCTGCGCGCGGTCGAAATCTCAGACCTCGAAGATTCTCTGGCGCTTATGCGTATCCGCGGACACCTGCTTCGGCGCATCGGAATAGTCGTCGGAGAAGATCGCGTGCGCGATGTCCTCGTCATGGAATTCGTACTGAACTAGGAGGCGAAGTTGGAACTGATCGCAGATATGTTGCTTGTTGCGGGGGCCCTTGGTGCGGGTTTGTACTGCTTCGTTCTGTCCCGGCGCCTGAGGCGTTTCACAGATCTGGAAAAAGGGGTCGGCGGCGCGGTGGCTGTCTTGTCGACGCAGGCGGATGAATTGAAGAAATCACTGGATGCAGCGCGGGCGGCGACTGACAAATCTGGGGATGACTTGAAGGACCTGACCCAGCGAGCAGAAACAGTTGCGCAGCAGTTGGAACTGATGATGGCGTCGATGCACGACGTCATCACGGAAGAACCCAAGCCCGAAGCCCCCACCAAAGCCGAAACTGATACTGCGCCAGAGGCCCCAGAGGCTGAGATTTCACCAGACGTCGCTCACAGAGCTGACACATCAGAAGATGATGCGGATCACGTCCAGAAACCAGAGCAAGACAGCCCCGCCAAACGACCGGTTGGCCTGATGTTCATGCGGCATGGTCGTAATCGGGGCGAGGTCACAGGATGAAGCGCGAACCTGCCAACCGACCCAAAGGTGGTGTTCTTGCAGTGATATCCGCTTTGATGGTCGGCTCAGCCGCGATTCGAGTGGGACTTGAAGCCGGACCTGCCCTCGCCAAGACCACCGAACCAACGGCATCCGAGCCCGCCAATACTCAGGTAGACCGGCCCGGGGCGCAGGAACTTCTGACCGCGCTGTTGCGCCGCGAAGAAGCGTTGAAAGACCGCGAGGCGGCGTTGCAGGTCAAGGAAAAGGCCCTGAGTATCGCGGATCGGGCCATTGCGAGCAGGTTGGTCGCCTTGCAGGAGGCCGAAGAAAACCTGCGCGAAACGCTGGCCTATGCCGAAAAAGCCGCCGAAACCGACCTGACACGCCTGACTGACGTTTATCAAAGCATGAAGCCGAAAGACGCCGCAGCCTTGTTTGAAACGATGGACCCGGGGTTTGCGGCAGGTTTCCTGTCGCGCATGCCACCCGATGCGGCAGCGGGCGTTCTGGCCGGGCTCAGCCCCGAGGCGGCTTATACGATCAGTGTCATCATGGCCGGTCGAAACGCCTCAGCCCCCCAAGAATGACCTGAATCTTAACACCCGCCTTTGACTCTGCTGGAGATCACACATGATCGGAATTGTCGTCATTTTCGTCATGGTATTTGGTGGCTATCTGGCTGCTGGTGGCAAGATGGCAATTATTTTGAAATCGCTACCGTTTGAAATGATGATGATCGGGGGGGCGGCTGTCGGTGCTTTTCTGATCAGCAACGACCTGAGCGCTGTGAAACACACCGCCAAGGACATCGGCAAAGTGTTCAGGGGCCCGAAATGGAAGCCCGAAGATTATCGCGATCTCTTGTGCCTGTTGTTTTCCCTGATCCGAATTGCAAAAGCCAATCCGGTCGAGGTGGAGCAGCATATAGAGGACCCCGAAAACTCATCTTTGTTTTTGGCCTACCCAAAAATTCAGTCAGACAAGGAGGCCGTTGATCTGATTTGCGACACGATGCGCTCTGCGTCGATGAACTATCACGATCCGCATCAAGTGGAAGAAGTGCTGGAAAAGCGGATGGAGGCGAATTTTCATCATGCCATGCATTCCAGCCACGCCCTTCAAACGGTTGCTGATGGCCTGCCCGCCCTGGGGATTGTCGCCGCTGTTTTGGGTGTGATCAAGACAATGGGCTCCATCGACCAGCCACCCGAAGTTCTGGGGAAACTGATTGGCGGCGCCCTGGTCGGGACGTTTTTGGGAGTTTTCCTGGCTTACGGTCTGGTCGGACCCTTCGCCGGCAAGCTTAAAGCCGTGGTTGAGGAGGACAACCATTTCTACCAACTGATCCGGGAAGTGCTGGTCGCCAATTTACACAACCACAATCCTGCAATGTGTATCGAAGTCGGACGTCAGAACACGCCCACCCATAACCGACCGGGCTTCTCCGAGCTGGAAGATGCGTTGAAAGAGCTCAAGCAGGCCGCGGCATGATCAGGGCAGGAATACTCGCAGCGGTTCTAATGGGATTGGCTCGGGCGGCAGTCGCGCAGGATGTTCCGGTTCGGTCAGGTGAACACGAAGGTTACACACGGCTGGTTGTGCAGGTGCCCGCGAACACGGGCTGGACCCTTGCACAGACCAAAAACGGCGCGCGCCTGAGCGTCGCGTTGGATGGCGTGAAATTCGATACCCGCTCGGTCTTTCGCCGGTTGACGCAAGATCGTCTGGCGGCGATTTCACAGAGCACTCCGGGAGGAGCACTGGAAATGCAATTCGGTTGCGACTGTGTCGCGTCCTCGTTTTTGCACAACAAGACGATGATCGTGGTGGATATTACTCCGGCGGCACTGCTCCCGGAAATCAGCGGCGACATTCCACCCCCGCTGCTGCCCAAAACGACCCCGGCGCAAAACCCGTTGAAGCAAACACAACTGCCGGAGGCATTGTCGCTGCCACTATTGAATTTGAATGCGCAACAGCTTGAAATCCAGTTATCGGCCCGGCTTCTACAGGGTGCCGACTGCGAACTCGTCGACCTCAGGATTGCTCCGGTTGGGCCCAGAGCGTCCATCGCGCAAGAACCTGTGCTTGCGCCGATGGATCCGGGCGCAAATATCACCGTGACTTCGGTTTTGGATGAATTGGGTGAATTTCTGGATGCAGGCATTATCCCGAATGAACGCCAGCCTCAGTGCCTGTCCAGCGCAGACCTAAGCTTTGGGACATGGGGCGGAACGAAGCCGTTTCCAGAACTTGTGTCAGCGCTCCGGTCAGCAATGTATCAGGAATTCGATACCCTCGATGAAACGAAGGTATTGGAATTGGCAAAGCTATACGCGTCCCATGGGTTTGGCGCAGAAGCGATTCAGGTATTGGGCTTGTTGGGCCGGAATTCGCGTGAATCAGAACGCATCAACGCGATCGCGCAGTATATGGGCAACGGTCAAGTTTCCGGGGCAAATCCGTTCAAAGGCCAGCAAGGGTGTGACAGCGACGCGGCATTGTGGGGGGTGCTGACCGAAGGGAACCTATCGGGTTATGTTCGCTTGAAGACAGTGGAACAGACCTTCCAGCGCCTGCCGAAACATCTACGGCGTCAGGTAGGTCCGGCATTGGCCGAGATTTTGACTGAAGGTAAGGAACTGGAGGCCGCCCGGCGCGTATTGCGGGCAATTGACCGGGTTTCGGATTATTCCACGGCAAGCGCGTCGCAGGCCAAGGCGACCGTCGCAACGGCGGAAGGCGATGGACAACGCGCCGAAACACATCTGGCGGACGTCATCTCATCTTCGGACACAACGGTAGGGGCTCCGCTGGCCCTTGCACGACTTGTCGAGAAACGGTGGTTCGACAGAGGCTCTGTTTCTGCGAAAGAAGTCGAATTGGCTGCCTCTTACGCTGTTGAATTCCGAGGTTCAGAGTTTCAGCCCATGACCCAGCGCACCCATGCAGTTGCCCTAAGCCTGAATCATGAATTTGATCAGGCGCTGAACCTTCTGGGGGAAATCCCTAAGGACGCGGAGGATGAGGTCGCATTAAACCGGGTCACGCAAATGCTGGTGGAACGTGCAGATGACACGACTTTTTTGCGCCGCACGCTGATCATGTCGAAAAGAAACACCTACGCTCTATCGACAGAAACCGCCGTCGCGGTAGCAACCCGGTTGGCATCGCTTGGTTTTGCGGGTCCGGCCCATTCCATGGCAAGTCGGATTCAAGACAAGACGCAAAAATCGGATCGCGCGCGTATTCGGGCCCAATCTGCCTTGCAGAGTAACCGACCGCATCAGGCGCTGCTTGAACTGGCTACAACCCCGTCTACGGATGCTGTTGATCTTAGGGTACAGGCGTTGCAGGCAACGGGCGACTTCGCCGCCGCGGCCAACGTGTTAAGGGCCTCGGGTCAGCATGAAGCGGCTAACAGATTGTTCTGGTTGGCCAATCTTAATGATCAAGTGAAAACTGAACATGACGATCGGTTTAGCCAAGCCAGCCAATCCACTCAGTTCCTTTCGCAACCTTTGACCCGCAGCCCGGACAGGCCTTTGGCCGATGCCAGAGAGCTATTGCAGCACAGTGCCAATACCCGACGGGAGATTGCTGCGCTCCTGTCGAAAGTGTCTGAATAAAAACTGGAGGAATGGAAAAATTTGTTTTGTTAGAGCCTTTTTCGATCGATTATCGAGTAACGGGGTGAAAGATTAATTGTGCCAAATCAGAATAGCGGCTTGTCGGTTCGCACCATCCCAAAATGGCAGTTCGGATGGCATTCGCCCTTCGCTCACCCACCACAGGCGCGGCAAATTCTGTGTATTTGGCGATTACGTCTTCGCGTTCAAAGGGTACTTCGGGACCGCCGCGGGCATGAACATCGCCCGAATCCAACACTCGTCCATCTGTGGTCTGGATGCTTACATCCGCCCATCTGCCTTTCGGAAATCGCTCAGCGTGGCGCTTGGACCGAGAGGTATGAATGCGCGTCATGAACTCGGCAACAGACGGGTCGGCCAGGCCAGCCCCAGAAATATGCTCGACCCCAATCCGTCCGTAAATCGCCTGAACCGCCACGGCAAAGGGCAGGGAATACTGCGCCTGTGACGTCGTTTCGGGCATTCCCCCAAACAGGCACACAGCCTCATCAAAACTGTTGATCTGGATGGACAGAATTTGGTCGTGCGTCAGATCATTCGACTCCATGACCGCGCGAACCGCATCAATCGCCGCGTGCGCCCAGCGGCAGATCGGATAAGGTTTTACATATTGGTGTTCAACCTGCCAGAACTGACCCAGATCAGCCCAATGAGATGCCGCAGATTGGGCTTCAATCGTGATGGCCGGGGCGCCGGTAAATCCCTTTTCGGCTAGAACAGCGGCGGACAGCCCAACCAGAGCCCCCCAGCCAGAGCCGTCGTGCAGCATCGTTGGATTCGCAATTTCCCGCATCATTTGACTGCGCGGGCCGTGATACTCGGCGATCCCCATCGCCTGTCGCAATTGTTCCGATGTATGCTCCCGCAAGCGCGCGGCCATTGCCGCCACACCCAGCGCGTTCCACGCACCCGATGTATGATAATCGTCGACCGAGGCGTGCAGCGATAACCCGGCGCGCCCCGCAACCTCATACCCGGTGCTCACGGCAGCCAGCGCGTCGGGTCCGGTCAGGTCGGGGCAATGCTCGGCGAGGGCGACTAGCGTGGGCAAGACGACAACGCCGATATGCCCCTTGGTCGGGTTGTACCCGTCATGCCCGTCCAGATTGTCGGTTTGGGTTGCCATGGCATAGGCAGCCCCTGCCATGCTGACCCGACGCCCATCGAACATCATACGCGCGCTAAAATCTTCCTGCGTGCTGGCATACAGCACTGACGCTGTTTCACGGGCGATCACCCCCGCCTCCATCGGACCAGAGGCGATCAGGATACCCATAGTGTCCAGCATCATCAGGGCGGCAGCGTCCATCGCGCTTTGCGGCATTTGGTCCGCTGTCCGGCGCAGTGCGAAATCCGCGACTTGGTCGAACGTCCCCGTCATTTTACCGGGTCCGCCACAGGTTGCCTTATGTCCCGAAGGCGCAGACCTGACGGATCAAATGGCGGCTCAGCCAAAAGCGTGGCCTTGTGCGGTCTGCCCAGGATGAAAATACTCACCGTATCTCCGGGCTGGGCAACCTTGGGGTTGGCATAGCCGATCGCCAGAGACTTCCCTACGCTGTAACCGAATGCGCCAGAGGTCACCCGCCCAATCGGCGTTCCCTCCGGGGTGAAAATCGGCTCGCCACCGGATGCATCGGCATTGGTTGCCTCCACTTCAAACATCGACAGAACCTCGCGTGGGGTATTGTCTTTGACGGCCAGATACGCGTCCTTGTGCAAGAAATCCTTGTCCAGCTTGATCAGCCCGGCTAGCCCAACTTCTTGCGGCCAATATTCCTGAGAATACTCCCGCCCCCAGGAACCGTATCCCTTTTCAATCCGCAATGACCCCAACGCGCGGCCGCCAACCGGGCCGCCGCCCAAGTCATTCGCGGCCTCCAAAAGTACAGTATAGAGCCTGATTTGATCTTCTTCGGCGCAATGAAGCTCCCACCCCAGGTCACCGGTAAAGCTGACGCGGATGGCAAGACAGGACACACCCGCAACCTCGATCCGGCGGGACCGCATAAAGCTGAACCCTTCGTTTGACAGGTCCGCATTCGTGAGGCGCTGCAACAGGTCACGCGACTTTGGCCCTGCCACGTTAAAGCCCGCAATACGGTTCGTGGCGACTTCGAGCGTTGTACCTTCGGGCAGATCGACCATGTTGAAGAACCGCTGGTGATAGCGTTCTGCCATGCCCGAGCCGATCATCATGTACTCGTCCTCGGCAGTCTTGGTGATGGTGAAATCACCCGCAACTCCGCCGCGCACCGAGATCATGGGGGTCAGACAGGACCGCCCAATCTGAGTCGGCACACGGTTGGCGACCAGACGATCCAACCAATCATACGCGCCGGGGCCTTTGACGATGTAGTTGGCGAAGTTCGAGATGTCGATCACACCCACATGGTCACGCAACATCTGCGCCTCGCGGCCCACAGGTTCCCACCAGTTCTGGCGTGTAAAGCCGTTTGTGTCAGTCACTCCGGGTTGCTTGGCAAACCAGAGCGGGTGTTCCCAACCGCAGTTCAGACCAAAGACACAGCCCAAGTCTTTTTGTATCTGATAGGCCGGGCGCAGACGAGCGGGACGTCCCGCGCTGCGTTCTTCATTCGGGAAGTGGATGGCGAAACGGTGCGTATAAGCGTCTTGGACACGCGCCTTGGTGAATTTCTTGTCGGCCCAGTCGCCAAAGCGCGCCAAATCCCACGCGAACATGTCATATTGCGGCTCGCCCTCGATCATCCACTGTGCTGACAGCAGGCCAAGACCGCCCGATTGCGAAAATCCGGGAATGATCCCGGTGCAGCAGAAATAGTTCTGCAACTCGGGCACCGGCCCCCAGATCGCGTTGGAATCGGGTGACCAGATCATAGGGCCGTTGATCACCCGTTTCACACCCGCGGTCGCGGCGACTGGCACACGTTCGGTAGCACGAATGACGTTTTCCATGATCCGGTCCAGATCGTCGGGGAACAGATCGTGGGCAAAGTCCAGCGGCGTGCCGTTTTCGGCCCAAAACTTCATGTCTTTTTCGTAGGCACCGATCAGCAGCCCGTTGCCCTCCTGCCGGAAATAGTACTCACCGTCCCTGTCCGCGATGGATGGCAGGCGGCGGCCCAAGGCGGCGACCTCATCAATCGCTTCGGTGACGAAATACTGATGCTCGGTGGGTTGCAAAGGCAATTCGATCCCGGCCAGCGCCGCAACTTCCCGCCCCCATAGACCGCCTGCATTGACCACCCACTGCGTGTGGATGTCCCCCTTTTTCGTGCGCACAATCCACGACCCGTCGGATTGCTGTTCAGTGCCTAATACAGGGCAAAACCGCTCAATCGAGGCGCCCATCGCGCGGGCGCCAGCAGCATAGGCGTGCGTCACGCCCGAAGGATCGACATTGCCGCCATCCGGTTCGAACATGATGCAACGGATGTCATCGAACTGCGCCAGCGGGTGCAATTCCATCGCTTGTTCGCGGCTAATCTCGTGAAAATTAAGGCCATAGAATTTTGCCTTAGCCTCTTGCAGACGCAACTGGTGTTCGCGGTCCTCGGTCTGCGCCAGATAAAGCGAACCGGACTGGAAAACTCCACAGCCCTGCCCGGTTTCCTTCTCCAGCTCTTTATACAGGTTCATAGTATAATGCTGGATGCGGGTGATGTTGTTGTTATCGTGCAGCCCGTGGATATTGGCCGCCGCGTGCCATGTGGACCCGCTGGTCAGTTCATCGCGTTCCAGCAGGACAACATCGGTCCAGCTGAGCTTGGCCAGATGATACAGGATCGAGCAGCCGACCAGCCCCCCTCCGATCACAACGGCTTGTGCGTGGGTTTTCATCGGCGTGACCTCCTGCTGGCGCGCGAATAAACTCTTACCAGAAAGTCAGCCACAGGTTCCGGGGGCCTTATGTTCTGTTCCCGACGCAGAATGTCGGGAACAGGTAAGTTCTACCTCGAATAATTCTCAACCAGAGTTGAGTTAATACGGCGCCTCGACGTCGTTCACCGAAACATAGACGGTCTTCATCTCACTGAAGTGGTTGATCGCCAGTTTCGAGTTCTCGCGCCCCACACCCGACATCTTTGAGCCGCCAAACGGGGCCTCGACCGGGGCCAAGTTGTAGGTGTTGATATAGCAGGTACCCGCCTCGAACCCGGCCACGATGCGGTGGGCGCGGGTCAGATCGTTGGTAAAGACACCGGCGGCCAGACCAAATTCGGTATCATTGGCGCGGACCAACACTTCGTCTTCAGTTTCGAAATCCAGAACGGACATCACCGGGCCAAAGATTTCCTCGCGGGCGATGGTCATGTCATCGGTGACATCGGCAAAAACGGTGGGCTGCATATAGAACCCGCCGCCCTCGATCCGGTCGCCGCCATAGACCAGACGAGCACCTTCGGCTTTGCCTTTTTCGACATAGCCCAGCGCGATGTTCATCTGGTTTTCGCTGACCATGGGGCCGAAATTGACGCTTTCATCCAGCGGGTCGCCTATTTTCGCTGCAGCCAGACGTTCGGACAGGCGGGCAAGGAATTGATCCTTGATGCCTTTCTGCACAAAGACGCGGGTGCCGTTGGAACAGACCTGACCCGAGGAGTAGAAATTGCCCAGAATCGCGCCCGAAACAGCGTTTTCGATATCCGCATCGTCAAACACGATCATCGGGGATTTGCCGCCCAGCTCCATCGTCACGTGTTTCATGTCGGCGGCGGCGGCGGCATAGACCTTGCGGCCCGTGGGCACCGATCCGGTCAGCGACACTTTGGCCACGCGCGGGTCTGTTACCAGCGACGCACCCACATCACCGTAACCCTGCACGACGTTGTAGATGCCTTTGGGGGCCCCGGCTTCGATTAGAATCTCGGCCACTTTCAGCGCGGACAGGGGCGTGGTTTCCGACGGTTTGAACACCATGGCGTTGCCACAAGCCAGCGCGGGCGCGCCCTTCCAGCACGCGATCTGTGTCGGATAGTTCCACGCGCCGATGCCGACGCAGACGCCCAGCGCCTCGCGGATGGTATAGACAAAATCTCCGCCGCCCAGCGGGATATGTTCACCGGTCAGCGAGGCCGCCAACCCACCGAAATATTCCAACGCGTCAGCCCCGCTGGTGGCGTCGGCGACCAGCGTTTCCTGCAGTGGTTTGCCGGTATCGTGGGTTTCCAGAATAGACAGCTCGCGATTGCGTTCACGCATGATGTCAGCGGCAAGACGCAGAACCCGGCCACGCTCGGTTCCCGACAGCGCAGCCCATTCATTTTGAGCCGTTTTCGCACTGTTTAGAGCCTGTTCAACAACTTCTGCCGTGGCGGAATGCAGCCGGGCGATAATCTCTCCGGTTGCGGGAAAGATAACGTCGATGGGGGCGCCATTGGTGTCTTCGACGTATTCGCCGTTGATAAAATGGCTCGCCTTGGGCTGGAATTTCATGACCGGGTCCTTTTCAGAAGTCTTTCTTCGGCTCTAGCTTTTATTGACTGACCAGTCAATAAACGTAAACACGGCAAACTCTCGCTGATGTGAATCACCGCCCTCTTGAATAGAAAAGTTAATGTTCCATTTATGTTCCACATAGTCAGAGGAACATTCCGATGTCTTACGCCACGCAAAATTCTGCTCTGAACGGCCCATCAAACGACTATCACTTGCTGCCCGTCACTGATCGGCAAATGCGCTATGCGCGCGCGATTGCCCAACAGTCAGCTTTGGAAATCCCTGTCGAAGCACAACGGGATCGTCGGGCCATGTCGCAGTGGATTTCAGCGCACAAACCGCATGATCCATCACCCTTTGCCAATTATCCGACCGGCAAGCAGGTGGCCTATGCCGAGCGGATTGCCCGCAGCAAACGCAGACAAATCCCGCAGGAGTGTTTTCGGGACAAACATGCGATGTCGCTGTGGATCGACCACAACAAATAGCGGATCAGTTTTCGCTGTGTGAGCGGGCGTAAATCCCTACCGCTGCGGCCACAAACAGGCCCAACAAGATATAGCCGGTGATAGCTTCGGCCACGGCCAAACCGCGACACATTCCGGCGGGGTGTAAATCCCCGAACCCAACTGTGGTGAAAGTCACGTAAGAGAAATACAAAACATCAGTTGGGCCGCGCGCGCCTACGACACACAGGTCAAAATAACCGAACGACCCATAGACAGCCGCAAAAAGAAAGGGGACAACCTGAATGAAGGAAATCCCCATCAGCAGCAGTTGCCGCCGGGGAGATTTGACCTGGGTCATGTAATACCAGGTCTGCGAAACAAGCCAAATCGTCAGCAGAACGGTTGTTGCTGTGCCGATCTTGTCGCCCGCCGTGGTTTCACTTAGCCGCGACAGCCCGTACCATGCGATGAAGCTGGCGACCACCAACCCAAGGGCAGCAACCAAGGTCGATTTCCACTCTTCCAGAGTAATCGGGTCGCGGTGCATGAAACCTCCGTCAGTATGGGACACGGTTAATCATCGGGTCAGAGGCGCATACCCGCAACCTGAAAAATCAGAGGTTTAGGTCGTGCCCAGATGCTCGTGCCCGCGTTGACGCGCCAGTCCGATCTGTTTCTGCCGCTCGCGAAAACGCATTTTGTCCGCCTCGGACGTTTCGTTGATGCACCGGTGGCAGGACACGCCATGCTCGTATTCAGGGCGTTTCATATCTTCGGGCAGGATCGGACGTCGGCAGCCGTGACACAGATTGTGGGGGCCTTCGACCAGCCCGTGCCCAACAGACACACGATTGTCGAACACGAAACACTCGCCCTGCCATGTGCTGTCTTCGGCGGGCATTTCCTCAAGGTAACGCAGAATGCCGCCTTTCAGGTGATAGACATCCTCAACCCCCTGCCCCAACAGGAAGTTGGTCGATTTCTCACAGCGGATCCCGCCGGTGCAGAACATGGCAACGCGCTTGTTGTGGAAACGATCCTTGTTCTCCTCCCACCACGCCGGGAATTCGCGGAAACTGGCTGTTTCAGGGTCTATTGCGCCTTCAAACGTGCCAATTGCAACCTCGTAATCATTACGCGTGTCGATCACCACAACATCGTCCGAGCGGATCAGGTCATTCCAATCTTCGGGCTCAACATAGTTGCCAACTCGGGCGCGCGGATCGACATCCGGCTGGCCCATGGTCACGATCTCTTTCTTCAGGCGCACCTTCATCTTGCCAAAAGGTGGATGATCGGCGGTGGCCTCTTTCCATTCAAGGTCCACGCATCCCGGCAATGCCTTGATATGGGCCAGCACCGCGTCGATCCCGGCACGGGGGCCTGCAATGGTTCCGTTGATCCCTTCCTGCGCCAACAGCAACGTGCCTTTGACCGCTTGCGCGCGGCATAGCTCTAGCAGAGGAGCACGCAGGGCAGCGTGATCCGGGAATCGGGTGAAGTGATAGAGGGCAGCGATGGTATACATGCGCGCGGTCTAAACCTGCATTCAAAGAGTCGCAAGGGACCGGATTGACGCCCCCCTGCTTGCCGCCTACCGATAAGACAACGCAAGGAGGCCCCGATGACCCACGCCCTGATCGTAATCGACGTCCAGAACGACTTTTGCCCCGGCGGCGCGCTGGCCGTGCCCGAAGGGGATAAGATCGTTGCCCCCATCAACGCCATGATGAACGATTTCGACGCGGTCATCCTGACGCAGGACTGGCATCCGGCAGGGCATTCATCTTTCGCCAGCTCTCATTCAGGCAAAAATCCTTTTGATATGACTGAGATGCCCTATGGCCCGCAGGTATTGTGGCCGGATCACTGTGTGCAGGGGACCAAGGGCGCAGCGTTTCATCCCGACCTGCGCAGCGACGGCGACCTGATCATCCGTAAGGGATTTCGCAGCGACATCGACAGTTACTCCGCCTTTTTTGAGAATGACCGAACCACACCCACGGGCCTTGAAGGATATCTGAATACACGCGGCCTCAGGAAACTGACCATGGTTGGGCTGGCCACGGATTTTTGCGTTCACTTCTCGGCAGTGGATGCAGCGCGGCTTGGGTTTGACGTGACAGTGCGCATGGATATGTGCCGCGCCATTGATCTGGACGGCTCGTTGGCGGCGGCCCAATCGGCAATGCGCAATGCAGGTGTGACGTTGACCTAGGGCGTCGACCCTGAATCCGCCAGGTATTTGAGTATGACAAATATGACCACGGCCAGGCCCAATGCGACACCGACCCGTGCCGGTACGGTCCGACGTTGGGGTGTTGCAGGCGATTTGTAACGCGGATTGGGTGTCCAATCGGCCACCTTTCTGCGCTGACCGTTCCGTGGGCGAGCCGTTTTGACGTCGCGCAGGAACTTCCAAAAGTCAAATTCACCGCAATATTCGCCCTGAACCCCAAGATCACGAATATTGGCAAACAAGGCGCGTAAAATCCGCTCACGCTCGGCCTCGTCACGCGGACGGTAAAGACCGTGCAGCAACTCGCTGCCGGTGGCGTCCAGACCAAACCCCGCATCCTGGAAGATTTTGCGAATCTTCGGCGAGGTCGCACGCAAGGCGTCCGCCGTCTTCACGTCGCGGAACATCGCGCGCAATACCGGCTTTTGCGAATACCCATCCGCGCCCGTTTCCAGACCACCATCCCCCGGGTCGACTACAACGATGTCAAAATCGTACTCGAGAACCATTCACTATTTAAACCTCGTCTTCCCTTCCATACTTTTCACTAACAAGCGAAAAGAACTCACAATATGCTCGCTTTGTGACCTGACATTGTCATTGTCCCCGAACGAGCGACTCTTGCCATTCAACGCACCGATTGATCTAACAACGGAAATCGCAGGAGTTCCTCATGGTCGATATTGCGGCGCGCGTGTACAATCATAAATGGCAGATTGACCCAATTGTCCGGTCTTTAATCGACACAGATTTCTACAAACTGCTGATGTGCCAGTCAGTGTTTCGAAATAAGCCCCAAACGGATGTGGTGTTTTCGCTGATCAATCGGTCGAATCACATCCCCCTGGCCCAGCTTATCGACGAAGGCGAGCTGCGGGAACAGTTGGATCACATCCGCTCACTAAGCCTCAGCCGGGGAGAAAGCACATGGTTGCGGGGCAATATGTTCTACGGCAAACGGCAGATGTTCCGCTCGGATTTCATGGAGTGGTTCGAGAATCTGCGCCTGCCGCCCTACCATCTTGAACGCAAGGGCGATCAGTACGAACTAACCTTCGAAGGCAAGTGGCACGAGGTCATGCTGTGGGAAATCCCCGCCTTGGCCGTTCTGATGGAGCTGCGGTCCCGCGCCGTGCTGAATGACATGCGCCGGTTCGAGCTTCAGGTGCTCTATGCCCGTGCGATGACCCGCGTTTGGGAGAAAATCGAACAGCTACGCGGGATTGAGGGGTTGGGCATTGCCGATTTCGGAACACGTCGCAGGCATTCCTTCCTGTGGCAGGATTGGTGCGTCCAAGCCATGATCGAAGGGCTGGGGCCTGCGTTCACGGGTACGTCGAACTGCCTGATCGCCATGCGGCGCGAGGTTGAAGCCATCGGCACCAACGCGCACGAACTGCCTATGGTCTATTCGGCGTTGGCTGACACCGATGAGGCACTGGCGCAGGCGCCTTATGATGTTCTCAGCGACTGGCATGACGAACATGACGGAAATCTTCGCATCATCCTGCCTGACACCTATGGCACGCAGGGGTTTCTGGATCGCGCACCTGATTGGCTGGCCGGATGGACCGGTATCCGCGTAGACAGCGGCGATCCGGCCACTGGTGCGGAAATAGCAATCCAATGGTGGAAATCGCGCGGCGAGGATCCAATGGAAAAGCGGGTGATCTTTTCTGACGGGTTGGACGTAGACAAAATCCGCGAGCTGCACAGCCAGTTTGCAGGGCGCACCAAAGTGTCGTTTGGCTGGGGCACGCTTTTGACCAATGATTTTCGCGGGCTGGTGCCGGATGACGCGCTGGCCCCGTTTTCCTTGGTGTGCAAAGCAGTCTCGGCCAATGGCCGCCCAACGGTCAAACTGTCGGACAACCCGGAAAAGGCAATGGGCCCGGCGGACGAAATCGAGCGCTACAAGCGCGTGTTCGGTGTGGGTGCACAAGAGTCGATCGAGGTGATTGTTTAGGCTCTAACCATGGAAACTTGCCACCGTTTTGAGTTGTGAGAACCCAAACAGCGCCTCAAATCCCTTTTCGCGACCATGCCCGGATTTTCCCACCCCGCCAAAGGGCAGTTCCACGCCGCCACCGGCGCCATAATTGTTGACGAAAACCTGACCCGAGCGCAGACGTTTCGCCAATCGCATCTGGCGAGCACCATCGCGGGTCCAAATGCTGGCCACCAGACCATAGTCGGTTCCGTTGGCAATCTGCACGGCGTCTTCCTCGGAATCAAAGGGGATCAAGACTTGCACAGGGCCGAATATTTCGTCACGGGCCAACGCGTGATCGGGCGGCACGTCAGAAAACAGCGTTGGACGGACATAGGCCCCATCGGTTGGCGCGTGCTCAACGATGCGACCCTGCGCAGCGACTTTCAGGTCCACCCCCTTGGACAAAAACCCTTCGACGATGTCCTTTTGACGGGCAGAAATCAGGGGACCGAGCCGCAAATCCTCATTCGCTGGTCCAACGGTCAGATCGGCATAGGCGTCGGCCATACGGGATTTGACCTGCTCATACACTCCATGCTGCACCAATATGCGGGATGAGGCTGAACATGTCTGACCCGCGTTCTGAATTCCTGCGTTCACCAGAAACGGCAGGGCGGCGTCCAGATCGGCATCGTCAAACACCAGTTGCGGGGACTTCCCTCCCAATTCCAGTGTCACCGGCACCACATTGCGGCCTGCCGCCTGTTGCACCAGCGAACCTGTAGCGACCGACCCGGTGAACGAGATATGGTGCACGCCTGGATGACCGGACAATGCAGCACCAGCCTCGGCACCCAAACCGGGCACCACATTCAATGCACCTGCTGGCAACCCAGCCTCTTGCGCCAGATGTGCGAAGGCAAGTGCCGTCAGACAGGCTTCTTCGGCAGGTTTCAGGACGCAGGCATTGCCCATCGCCAGCGCCGCCCCGACCGAACGGCCAATGATCTGCATGGGGTAATTCCATGGCACGATATGGCCGGTCACCCCATGCGGCTCTCGCAAGGTGTAGACGGTGTAGCCTTCCAGATAAGGGATCGTGTCGCCCATGACCTTGTCGGCGGCACCGCCATAGAACTCGCAATACCGCGCCAGCGCCACAGCGTCAGCGCGGGCCTGTGTCAGGGGCTTGCCGACATCCATCGCCTCTAAAGCTGCCAGATCATCGACCCGTTCCAATACCAACTGACCCAATCGCGTCAGGATGCGGCCCCGCTCCAGCGCGGTTTTACGGCCCCAGTCACCGTCCAGGGCCGATTGCGCGGCTTGGACCGCTGCGTCGATATCTGCAGCTTCGCCGCGGGCAATACGGCAAATCTCAGCCCCGTCAGAAGGGTTGACCAAAGGTAAGGTCGACCCCGAGGTGGGATCGACCCATGCGCCTCCGATCAGACAATGGGTTGGGTTGAACCAGAGAGGATTGGGCATTTCGATCTCCTATTTCGGCTCTAACATTGGGAATCAAGCCACCTGACTGCCGATATCTGGCAGAACAGGCGCGGCGTCGATCAGGGTTCGGGTATAGGGATGCTGGGGGTCGGAAAAGACCTGCTCGGTCTCGCCCTGCTCAACAATTCTACCGGCCTGCATCACCATCACGCGGTCAGTGATTGTTCTGACGACACTAAGATCGTGACTTATGAACAGATACGTCAGGTCATATGCCGCGCAGAGCTCAGCCAGAAGGTCGAGGATTTGCGCGCGTACGGATACGTCAAGCGCTGAAACAGCCTCGTCGAACAGGATCAGCTCGGGCCGGATAATCAAGGCGCGAGCAATAGCAATGCGCTGCCGCTGACCGCCGGAAAATTCGTGGATGTACTTATCCGCGTCTTCTGGGCTGAGGCCCACAGCACTCAGCATTTCGGCGATCAAATCCTGACGCGCGGCCCCTTTGGGCGGATTTTCCAATACGTGAAACGGTTCTGTGATCAACCGCGCGACCCGGTGGCGGGGGTTGAAACTGCCATATGGGTCTTGGAACACCACCTGCATCTTTTGCCGCACGGCTGGGTTTGGCTTGTGGCCCGCAAAAACGGGCTCCCCTTCCAGCCGGATGTCCCCGAACTGAATCTCCTCTAAACCCAAAATCGCTCGTGTTAGGGTCGATTTGCCACATCCAGATTCGCCGACCAGTCCCAAACGCTCCCCACGATTGAGAGTGAAGCTTACCTGATCGACGGCACGGTGATGACCGGGTGTATCAAACAAGCCTTTCCGGGGAAGGCGATAATCGCGGACAACCTGCGTAACCTCAAGCAGCGGGCGCGGGCTTATCGTGTCGGGTAGGGAAACCTTGTGACCAGACGCCTCGAACAGCATACGTGTGTAGGGGTGCTGCATGTCGCGCAACAGGTTTTCCGTGGCCCCTTCCTCAACAACTTCGCCGTGACGCATAACGACGATCTTGTCGGCCAGATCGGCCACGACCGCCAAATCATGCGTGATCATCAGCAAACCCATGCCATATTCGCTGACCAACCCCCTGAGCAGATCGAGGATCTGCGCCTGCGTTGTTACATCCAGCGCCGTCGTGGGTTCGTCCGCGATCAACAGCTTCGGGCGCAGCGCGATGGCCATGGCAATCACGACACGCTGCCGCTGACCGCCCGACAACTCGTGCGGATAGCGGGTCAGCGGGAAACGGTCAGGTGGCAGGCCCACTCGGGTCAGAACCTCCTCGGCGCGTTCACGGGCCTTTGGGCGGGGCATCGCCTTGTGGATTAGGATTGTCTCCATCACCTGATCCCCGATGGTCTTGACCGGATTCAGCGCGGTCATCGGCTCTTGAAACACCATTCCGATCGCAGCGCCGCGCAGGGCACACATTTCAGCCTCGGGGCGGGTCAAAAGGTCATGGCCTTCCAGCCGGATTGCACCTGTTGCCTGTCCTCCGTTCGGCAGCAACTGCATCACGGCCAAGGCAGTCATCGACTTGCCCGACCCGCTCTCGCCGGTTACGGCCACAATCTCGCCCGGGGCGATGGACAGGCTGACCTGTTTCAGGATCGGCACGCCGTGGATAGTCAGAGACAGGTTTTCAATATCCAGCAAGCTCATGCGCGCGCCACCCTTATTCGGGGATCCAGCCAATCACGCAGTCCGTCCCCTAAAAGGTTCAGACCCAGCACGGTTACGATAATCGCAAGCCCCGGAATCAGAGCCAAATGCGGGGCAAAACTGACCATTGTCTGTGCGTCGGCCAACATCCGACCCCAACTGGGCGTTGGCGGTTGCGCCCCCAGACCGACATAGGACAGGCCCGCCTCGGCCAGTATGCCCAGCGAGAACTGAATGGTCCCCTGCACGATCAGCAAATTGGCGACGTTGGGCAGAATATGTTCGGCTGATATCCGGGCGGCACCTTTGCCAGACACACGGGCGGCAAGGATGAACTCGCGCTCCCACAGGGACAGCGCCGCGCCGCGGGTGATACGGGCGAAGACGGGAATGTTGAATATGCCGATCGCGATGATTGCGTTGACCGCCCCCGCCCCGAACACGGCAGTGATCAGGATCGCGATGACCAGTGAAGGAAACGCAAATACTAGATCATTGCCGCGCATGATTAGCTCATCCAGCCACGATCCATTGCGCGCTGCTGCCGCCAATCCCAGCGGCACACCTAGCGCCATGCCGATACCCACTGCGACCAAGGCCACCGCAATGGACGTTCGCGCACCGACCATGATCATGGAAAACATGTCGCGGCCAAAATGATCCGTTCCGAACCAGTGCTGCGCATTTGGTGGTTGCAGCTTGTCCGGGATACTCAGCGCGGCATAGTCGTAAGGCGTCCAGACAAAAGAGACCAAGGCCGCCAGAACAACCAGCGACGACAAAGCCGCCCCAAGGATCAGGTTGCGGCTCATGTCCGGCTCCTCAGGCGGGGATCGACGGCGGCATAGGCCAGGTCGACCAGAAAATTAACGGTGATGACGGCAAACACCAGCAGCATGACCACCGATTCCACAACGATCAAATCCCGGGCCGAGATCGCCTGAAACACCAACCGCCCGAGGCCCGGAAGGTAGAACACCTGCTCGATAATGATCGAACCGGCCAGCAGGAACGAGAATTGCAGCCCGATAATGGTCAGCACCGGGATCAATGCATTGCGCACGCCGTGCCTCCACAAGGCTTGCCTGCGCGTTAACCCCTTTGCACGGGCAGTGCGCATGAAGTCTTCGCCCAGAATATCCAGCAGGGATGACCGCATCACCCGCGCCAGAATCGCCGCTTGCGGCAAGGCCAGCGCGATGGCGGGCAGGGTCAGGGAATGCAGGCCGGTCCAAAACCCGGTGTCCCACCCTGCGAACCCTCCGGCATTGAACCAGCGCAGGTTGATGGCGAAGATCAGCACCAGCATCATCGCAAACCAGAAATTGGGAACCGCGATGCCCAGTTGCGTGGCACCCATCACGGTCAAATCCCCCGGTTTACCCCGTCGCGCGGCGGCATAGATACCAGCTGGAAAGGCGATCAGGGTCGACAGGGTCAGCGCGTATAACGCCAATGGCAGCGACACCCACAACCGGTCGGCGATCATCTGCGAAACTGGCGTTCGATATGTGTAGGAGGTTCCGAAATCCCCCATCAGCATCCCGCTAACCCAGTTAAAGTAACGCTGAATCTTCGAGCCATCCAATCCAAGCTCTGCACGCAGCGCGGCCAACGTGTCCTCTTGCGCGTTGACGCCCAGCATAAAGGATGCAGGGTCGCCGGGCGCAACCTCGATCACGGCAAAAATAACCGCCGAGGCCACGGCCAGGCTGATCATCAGAGATATCAGACGTTTAAGTGCATAACGGAGCATTGGTGCCACGTTAGGATCACATATCGTCCGGGTCCAGCACCTAAGGGATCAGAAGATAGGCAAAAACCGCGTAACCCACGATAGCGGCATAGCCCAAAGGATAGATCCACTTGATCGCATAGTTGTCCAGCTTGCGCGCAGCCTCTTCTCGGCCCGACACTTTGAGCTTGCGCAGGGCCACGTTGAACACAATCAAAGCCCCGGTCATCAGAAACATGCACTGCAGAACAAAATCCAGAAACGTCAGGTAACCCAGCTTGGGCAGATCAGCCGAGATTGCCCAGTTGAAGGCCACAAACACCAAAAGGTTACCTCCGGCGATTTCAATCCGCCTGCGGTATTCGTCCAGAAAGAACAGCGCCCAGCCGACGGTGATCAGCACCAGCATCGGCAGGAAAACACGGATCACATAGTAGGTCAGGTGACGACTGCCTTCAAAGACCAGCGCGATCTGATCACTGTCCTGCCCCGACAGGCCCGGAACCGTCGATGCTTCGACACGGGCGTTTCCAAGAACCCACTCTTCCTCACCCAGCATGTCGCCCAGGCCCGAGTGGTCCTCGAGCGGATAGTAGGACACGTATTCCGATGGAAAGATTGAGACGACTTCAAAGAAGAAATCCTGCGTGTCGAACGGGTATTTGCGAAAATCGAAATGCGGGGCCTGCAACGTCAGATTGGATTTCTCGACATAGACCACACGACCATCATACCGCAGCGAGGCGGCGGACTCGTGTATCCACTTGTTTGACTGCTGGTTGTGAATGACGAAAGCGGGCAGCACGGCCCCGATACTTGCCGCGTGGTCGGCCAGTGCAGGTGGATTGAAAACCCGAATATCCCGACCCAATGCCTGTTGGTCGAAGGCCAACGCTGGATCGGTCCATTCCACCCGCAGCACGACGACCGCGCCGTAATTCTCGGCCTTTTGGTCGACGCTGGTAATCTGGTCAATCCTGATGCCGATACCAACCTGCAAAGGGTTTTCAGGCGTGCCTGCCAGCGCATCCAGCCGCCCGCCAAGCGCGTTTTGTGCCTGCGCCTGCCCGCCCATGACCAACACGAGGCAGGTTAGGGAAACAAGCAAACAAAGGGCGCGATACACAATCATAGTCATCAGGATTCTTCTGAAAAACAGGGGCCACTCATGGAGGCCCCTGAAAAGTTATTCAGACCAACTGATTTCCGTCAGGTCGATGGCGGCCGTCGGCGCGTTCTTCCACAGGCCCTGCACACCCGCCCGTGCAACACCCAACTTGGCAAGCTGGAACAGGTATCCATTGACATAGTCGTTCGAGATCAGCCTTTGGGCTTCTCCCAGCAGCTTTTTACGCTCGTCCGGGTCTGTGGTTTCGTTCAGCGTATCCATCAAAGTTTGAAAATCGACGCTGTCATACTGGAAATAGTAATCCGGACGGGCATAGATCCCGATATCCATGGGTTCCGTATGGCTAACAATCGTCAGGCCAAAATCCTTGCCCTTGAACACGGATTCCAACCACTGCGCCCATTCTACGTTGATGATTTCGGCCTGAATTCCTACCTCGGCCAATTGTGCTGCGACGATCTCGCCGCCGCGCCGGGCATATGATGGGGGCGGCAGGTGCAGCGTGGTTTCGAACCCTTTTTCATACCCCGCATCGGCCAGCAACTGGGCGGCTTTCTTGGGGTCATAGGCCGATTTCCCGGTCAGATCGACATAGGCCGGGTTGTGCGGGGCAAAGTGGGTTCCAATCGGTGTGCCATAGCCGAACATGGCCCCGTCGATTATGGCCTGACGGTCAATGGCATGCGCCACGGCCTGCCGCACCCGAATATCATCAAACGGTGGCTGCTTGTTGTTGGTGGACAGGATGGTTTCACCTTCGGTTGATCCGACAAGCACCTGAAACCGCGGATCAGCCTCGAACTGAGGCAGGTTTTCAGGCGCCGGGAAGTTGTCGAATACGTCCACATCCTCGGCCATCATCGCGGCAAAGGCGGCAGTGGGGTCCGAGATGAACTTGAACGTGGCGGTCTCTAGCGCAGGTTGTTCACCCCAATAATCCGGGTTGCGGTTCAACGTGATGCTGTCACCCTGAACCCATTCACCAAAGGTGAAAGCTCCGGTTCCGACAGGGTTGGTCTTTATGTTCTCGATACTCTCGGGGGCTACGATCACCGCGTCACCCCAAGCTAGATTGAACAGAAAGTTCCCGTTTGGGGCCGAGAGTGTGACCTTGACGGTCAGGGGGTCCATGACCTCGACGCTTTCGATCCCGGCGAACAGGGCTTTTTGCGCATTGGCACTGTCTTCGGCGGTGGCGCGATCAAGGCTGAACTTGACGTCTTCGGCATCCATCGTTGTGCCATCATGGAACGTAACCCCGTCGTGCAGCTTGAAGGTATAGACCGTGCCGTCCTCGGAAATCTCCCAGCTTTCCGCCAGGCCGGGCACGACCGACCCGTCACCCATGAACCGCGTCAGACCTTCGAAGATATTCGTGTACACAACCGAATCGATGGCCTGCGCCGCGGCGCTGGTCGGGTCCAGATGCGGTGGTTCCAGTTGCATTGCGATGGTTATGTCGGACTTGGCCACAGCCTGCGTTGCAAACAGGCTGGCACCCACCGCAAGGGCCGAGGCAAAGGACCGAAACATCTGCTTTGTCATAGAAATAACTCCCCACTGAATATCCGCGACCCCTTGGTTTTCGGGCCTTTCAAAGACCAATGTCACTTTAAACCTTAGGTCAATCAAGGGATTGTTGGCGCAACCGGGGTTTCTTAGCCCGTGTCCGATCTGCTATGCCGCGCTGCAACATGAATCCCGGAGGAGCGATCATGAGCGCCACCGCCCGCAAAAAGGCCCCGAATGCCGAGGATATCCGCGCCCGTAAAGGGGGCGAACCTCTGGTCAGCCTGACCGCCTATACCACGCCCATGGCACGGCTGATGGATGACCATTGCGACTTTGTTCTGGTGGGCGACAGCGTCGGCATGGTGCTGCATGGTCTGGAATCGACCCTTGGGGTGACGATGGAGATGATGATCCTGCATGGTCAGGCCGTCGCGCGCGGTTTGAACAATGCGATGATGGTCATTGATATGCCTTTCGCCAGTTACGAGCATTCACCAAACGAGGCTTTCTGCAACGCCGCCCGCCTAATGGCTGAAACGGGCGCAGGCGCGGTCAAGCTGGAGGGCGGAGTCGAGATGGCCGACACCATCCGCTTTCTGGTCAAACGCGGCATCCCCGTAATGGCGCATATCGGCCTGACGCCGCAATCCATCAACACGCTGGGCGGCTACAAGGTGCAAGGCCGGGACGACCAGGCCGAGGCTGTTCTGGCCGATGCCCAGGCCGTTGCCGAAGCGGGCGCGTTTTCCGTTGTGCTTGAGAAGGTCCCGCAACGGCTGGCCGATCGGATTACGGCTGACATCGCAATCCCCACGATTGGCATCGGTGCCTCTGCCGGGTGCGACGGTCAGATTCTGGTGGTGGATGACATGGTCGGCTTTTTCACCGCCTTCAAACCGAAATTCGTCAAACGCTATGCCGAGCTTGGCCCGCTGGCGGAATCGGCGATCGCCGAATACGCAGCCGAAGTCCGCGCACGGACTTTTCCTGCCGAGGAACACGTGTTCTCTGATCAGGCTCCGGCCAAAGGATCCGCTAAATGACTGCACCAATCCTGCGCCGCCTGACGGATCTGCGCGCGTTGACGACTCAATGGCATAACAATGGTGAAAAGATCGGCGTCGTACCCACGATGGGCGCGCTTCATCAGGGGCATCTATCGCTGGTCGAAGCGGCCAAGGCGGGCTCGGACCGGGTGATCGTGACCATTTTCGTAAACCCCAAGCAATTCAACAACCCCGAGGATCTGGCCAAATATCCGCGCACCGAAAACGAGGACGCGCAGAAACTGGTCCCTTACGGCGTCGACGCGATCTATGTGCCCGACCCCGAAGAAATCTATCCGCAGGGGTTCGCCACCACCGTTTCCGTCGCGGGCCTGACCAATGTGATGGAAGGCGAATTCCGCCCCGGCCATTTTGATGGCGTGGCGACTGTGGTTGCCAAGCTGTTTCTGCAAACTCAGGCGGATCGCGCCTATTTCGGGAAAAAGGACTATCAACAACTGATGGTCGTGCGCCGCATGGCACGTGATCTGGACATTCCGGTCGAGGTGATCGGCTGCCCCACGGTTCGCGAACCCTCGGGGCTGGCGATGTCGTCGCGCAATTTGCGCCTATCGCCGGAAGGGTTGGACATTGCCGCCAACAAACACCGGATCATGCGCGACCTTGCCAAGGAATTGGCCGATGGGGCGCAGTTCGACACTTTGGCTGCGCGGGCTGAAACGGAATTGCTGGCCGCAGGGTTTACGCAGGTCGAGTATATTCAGCTACGCTGCGCCGATACGCTTGAACCGTTGACCCATGCATCACGCCCTGCGCGCCTGTTTGCGGCGGCCTGGGCGGATGGCGTCCGGTTGATCGACAATATTCCGGTCTGAACGCACTGGCACCCGCGTCCTTGTTTGCGCTAAAGTCCCGCAAAACGAAACGGGAGGGGCGCAGGCGTGACCTTTATTCTTGCCATTGATCAGGGCACTACATCTTCGCGGGCCATTTTGTTTGACGCGGATATGCAACGCGTGGATACCGCACAGCATGAGTTCACCCAGCACTTTCCACAGGAAGGCTGGGTCGAACATGACCCTGAGGAAATCTGGGACAGCGTTCTTCGGGTCTGCCGTGAAGTGATGGACAGTGCCGGCGCTACGCCGGATCAGATTGCCGGGATCGGGATCACCAATCAGCGCGAAACAACCGTTGTCTGGGATCGCGCCACAGGCAAGCCGATCTACAATGCCATCGTCTGGCAGGACCGCCGCACCGCCGAAATCTGCGCCCGTTACAAACAAGCGGGCTGCGAAGACGACGTCACCGCCCAGACCGGGCTGCTGCTGGACCCGTATTTCTCGGGTACCAAGGTGAAATGGCTGCTGGATACCGTACCGGGCGCGCGGGACAAGGCCGAGGCCGGAGAATTGATGTTCGGCACCATCGACTGTTTCCTGATCTGGCGCTTGACCGAGGGACGCAGCCATGCCACCGACGCCACCAACGCCGCCCGCACCCTGCTGTTCGACATCCATAACGGAGAATGGAGCGCCGAGATCTGTGATCTTCTGGATGTTCCGATGAATATGCTGCCCAAGGTGCACGACTGTGCCTCGGACTTTGGAACGACAACCCTGTTGGGCGGCGAGATTCCGATTTTGGGCGTCGCAGGCGATCAACAGGCCGCGACGATCGGGCAGGCGTGTTTCAAACCGGGCATGATGAAATCCACCTATGGCACCGGGTGCTTTGCGCTTTTGAATACCGGCTCAAAGCCCGTGGAATCCAAGAATCGCCTGCTGACAACTATCGCCTACCAACTCAATGGTCAGCGCACCTACGCTTTGGAAGGGTCAATATTTGTCGCCGGGGCCGCTGTGCAGTGGTTGCGCGATGCGCTGCAGATCATCGAGTCTGCGGCCGAAAGCGGCGAGCTTGCGCAACAGGCCGACCCAAACCAGAACGTCGTTCTGGTTCCTGCCTTCACCGGTCTGGGCGCGCCTTATTGGAAACCGGATTGCCGGGGTGCTGTCTTTGGCCTGACCCGCAACTCAGGACGCGCCGAATTTGCCCGTGCGACGCTGGAAAGCATCGCCTACCAGACGCGCGACCTGTGGCATGCCATGCAGGGGGATTGGGGCCAAGACACCAAGGTGACCTTGCGTGTGGATGGCGGGGCCAGCGCATCGGACTGGGCCATGCAGGGTCTGGCGGATTACTTGGGGGCTGCCGTAGACCGCCCCGTCATGCAGGAAACGACGGCACTAGGCGCAGCTTGGCTGGCTGGAATGCGCGCGGGGCTTTACCCCAAGCAACATGAATTCTCGGAAACATGGGCGCTGGACCGCAGATTCGAACCCGAGTTGTCAGAAGAAGACCGAGATGCCGCCTACGCACGCTGGCAAAGGGCGGTGTCCGCCGCGATGGCGTTCTGAAAAGGCTGAAGGATCAGCTATGATCCTTCATCAACCGCTGTTTCTGACGTGACCAATCCCGTTTGGCCTGGGTTTCGCGCTTGTCATGGGTCTTTTTACCCTTGGCGATCCCGATCTTCATCTTGGCCCGACCCTTGTGATTGAAATACAAAACCAGCGGCACCAGCGTCATGCCCTTGCGCTGGGTCGCATTCCACAGGTTCGACAATTCCTTGCGAGATACCAGCAGCTTGCGGCGGCGACGTTCTTCATGCTTGAAGACCTTCGCCTGCTCGTAGGGGGCGATATAGCTGTTGACCAGCCACAACTCTCCATCATCGACCGAGGCATAACTGTCCGCAATGTTCGATCCCCCGGCCCGCAGGGACTTGACCTCGGACCCTTCCAACACGATGCCGCACTCGATATCGTCCTCGATCGCGTAATCGAAACGTGCCCGCCGGTTTTCGGCGATGACTTTGTAATTCGGGTCTGTCTTCTGCTTGGCCATGACGCGTTGATTTAGGCGGCTTAAGGCGGCCTTGCAAGCCCTCAGGTCTTAGCCGAGATGATCAGGTCGGGGCCAAAAATTGTGTCGGCATGGTTATGCAGGTAGATCTTGAGCCATGGCGTGAACCGCGCCGGGTGGCGCTGCACCTCGGCCAGAAGGTCGTGATAGTCGATCCAACGAATATCCATCACTTCGTCAGGGTTCGGCTCGATGGTCAGGGGGCCGCGCACATGGGCAAGAAAAACGTCAACCACCTCATGTTCGATCATCGAGTTGCCGACATCGGCGTGATACTCCAGCCGGTGGCGGTATTCGGGGTATAGGCCAGTGATCCCCAGTTCTTCGCGCAGGCGACGCACGGCGCATTCCGAGGGTGTCTCGCCCCAATCGGGATGGGTGCAGCACGTATTCGCCCATAGGCCGGGCGTGTGGTACTTACCCATCGCTCGACGCTGCAGCAGAATTTCGGTGCCACGCACGACAAAGACCGACACCGCCTTGTGCCGGAGACCCTTTTCATGCGCCTCCAGTTTGTCCACGGGGGTCAACTCGCCATCAACCCAGGCCGGGATCATAATTCCCATTTGATGTCTCCTGCTACCGATCCTACTGAACGGCCGGATAAAATCTTCTGGCTGTCGCCGGACCGGCTTGGCTGTGCAGTTGCATCCCACCGGTGCATTTGAATCCACATAATTCCAAGGTGGCGCTGATCGACTTAGTTATCAACCGCACGAAAGGCCGCAGGTAGCTGCGGCCTTCGCTCAACTTCCCAAGCTTGTGGATGCAGACGTTATTCGCCAGAAACACTAACAATATAAGCGTACACATCCTCGGCACCCGACTTCAGCCGGAATGTCATTTTGGACTTGGCCGCGGTGTCATCCAGATAGGTTTTCAAGAAAGCCTTGGGGTCCTGAGCGTATTCAACAAATGTTGTCTCGTCCCAGACCAGACCGTTTTCACCTGCGGCGGCAAGGCTGTCACCATATTTGAACCCCTCAACCGTTCCGGCCGTGCGTCCGGCAATACCATAAAGGTTCGGGCCGGTCTTACCGCCCTTGACGATTACTTCTCCGGCGGGGTCGGCGATCAGGTGGCAGGACTTGCACTTGTTAAAAGCTTTCTTGCCAGCGTCTGCGTCGCCTTCAGCAAATGCAGGAACGGCCAAAAGGCCCATGAGTGCGGTTGCGAGGATGCGATTCATAGCTTTGCTCCGATACAAATTGGCTGACATGAATGGAAACCTGCAAGAGAGCAGAGTCAACGCGCAGATTGCCGCGTACGAAAGTCGGAAATCACACCGATCCCAAGTCGGCAGCAGCCGCACCATCCTGTTGGGACCAGCAAGGCAAAAGGTCGCCCTCTGCTGGCGTAGCAAGATAGACAGCGCGCGCAATTGCACGGGCGAGGCAGATCGAAGCCGCATGGCCAATCATGCCCAATTCGGGTCCGGTGCTACGGATCTCGCGCGCACCGGTGCTGACCCCGAACACCAAATCCCCGTCACCCGGCGTATGGGCCGGAACAATGGCCCGTGAGATCCCGTCGTGGGCGGCAACAGCCACGCGCTGACACTGTGACTTGGTCAATGCCGCGTCTGTTGCAACGATTGCAATCGTTGTGTTTGTCTTGTCTGGTTCGGCAGGATGCATGACCTGCGCTTTACGGCTGATCACCTGCCGCCCCAGACCGGTTGCAGGGTCGGTGCCCCGCCCGCCGAATTCCCGGTCGATTTCGAAAGGCGCGGCCCAAAAATGCCTGTCCCCCGGGGTGGTGACGCTGCCCAGTGGATTCGCGGCGACAAGAGCGCCGACCGTTACCCCGTTATCCAGAACCAATGAGGCCGACCCCAGCCCGCCTTTGTGCATCGCCGTAAGCGCGCCGGTCCCCGCCCCGCTGCTTCCGAGGTCGAACTGATCCGACGCGGATTCAAAGGCGCTTCGTCCGAGGGCGCGATAGGGGTTATCGTCCCAATCTTTAGCTCCTCCGTTCAACAGATCGAACAGGATCGCGCCCGGTACGATGGGAACAATCGCGCGGCCCATCTGAAACCCTCGTCTGCGTGCGTATAAAGAGTCAGAAACACCGGCGCATGCATCCAATCCAAAGGCTGATCCACCCGAAAGGACAAGTGCATCCACCCTGTCTACGGACTTGTCCGCAGCCAGCAGATCAGTCTCGCGCGTGCCCGGTGCGCCCCCCATGACATGCACTGAGGCCATGAAGGGGCTGTCAGAGGTCAGCACGGTTGTGCCCGATTTCAACGCATCGTCCTGCGCGTTGCCGACCAAAAGGCCGGGAACATCGGTGATCAGGTTCTTTGGTCCGGGGGTCATTTGTTTCTTTGAATTTCGGGCCGAAAAGCGCGCAGGCGCGCTGCCTCCGGCGGGGATATTTTTCGCCAGATGAAGAGCGGATCAGATGCAGCGGCCACCGTCGACCTCCAAAGCTGTGCCGGTGATCATGCTGGCCTCGTCCGAACACAGGAAACACGCCGCGTTGGCCATGTCTTGAGGTGTCGAAAAACGGCCCAAAGGGATAGTGGACAGGAATTTGGCCCGTACCTCGGGCGTGTCCTCTCCCATGAACGATTTCAGCAGGGGGGTTTCGCCCGCGACCGGGCAGATCGCGTTGACACGCACGCCCGAGGGGGCCAGTTCCACGGCCATTGTTTTCGTTGCTGTGATCATCCAGCCCTTAGACGCGTTATACCAGTTCAGGTTCGGACGCGGTGACAGCCCGGCGGTCGAGGCCACGTTCAGAATTGCCCCTGCTCCACGCGTCTTCATCTGCGGAACAAAGGCGCGCGCCGTGAGGTAGACGGACTTCATGTTCACCGCGAAGACCCTGTCGAAATCTTCTTCGGTTACCGCTTCCAACGGGGTCGGCAAGTGGGTGACACCGGCATTGTTCACCAAAATGTCCAGTGGCCCGAGCCTGTCCGCAGCGACCGCTGCCATGTCCTGAATCGAAGGGCCGTCGGCAACATTCACCTGTTGTGCAAAAGCTTGTGCCCCGAGTGAGTCCGCCATGTCATGAGCCGCGTCGCCGTTGATATCGGCGATCATCACACGCGCGCCTTCGGACAGGAACTTTCGGACGATACCCGCCCCAAACCCTGAGGCGCCACCTGTCACGATTGCGGTTTTTCCTTCCAACCTCATACCCTTGCCTCCCGGTCGTCTTTGCAGGGCAGAGTAGCAAGGCACCGCGAACTTACCAGATTAATCTTCCGATACCTGACCCCGGAGCGCCTTGACGTCCGAACGGGCCTTTTTCGCCGCCAAGCGCCGTTTTACCGAACCGTAGGTGGGTTTTGTCGCGATACGCCGTTTGGGTTTAACCAATGCACGAGCGATCAGGTCTGCCAACCGGTCGCGCGCAATCTCGCGATTGCGGGCCTGACTGCGGGTTTCCTCACACTGGATGATGATTGCGCCGTCCTTGGTCCATCGACGCCCGGCCAGCCGTTTCAGCCGGTTTTTGACTGGATCGGGCAACGAGGGCGAGCGTGCGGCTTCGAACCGCAGTTCAACGGCGGTTGAAACCTTGTTCACGTTCTGCCCGCCCGGACCGGACGATCGCACGAAACTTTCGGTCAATTCCCAATCCTGCAGGACGATATCTTCGGTGATGCGCAACATGAGTTGGACCTTACTCGGCCAGCGCGAAAACAGAAAGGGCCGCCCCGATGGGACGGCCCTTCGAAAGTACAGGAGGTCGGGTCGGTTAGATCAATCGACCAGCCGGAGCGAGCGCTCCGCCAAGGGCTGCCTTAACAGGCGATCCCCCCGGTTGTTCCGACACCTCTCTCCAATCTCTTTCTCGACACTGGATCACCTCCTTTTCTATCTGTTGCGGTTGATAGGGATGGTGACACAAGATGCGCCATTCTCAAAGCACTTTTTTACGCAGGTTGGGCGGACAGCCGCGCAACGATCACCTTGAAGGGGATCAGCGCGATCAACGCCAACGAGAGTTTTACCAACCAGTCAGCAAAGGCGAGCGTGACCCACAGCGGCGCCATCGGGCCTGACAGCATGAAAGGCACAGGCTCCCACGCCCAGTTGATCGCGGCATCGGCATTGGCACCGAAGAATGTGACCGAAGCTGAGAAGGCGAGAGTGAAGAAAATCGCGGTATCCAGAGCCGATCCAACCAGCGTCGAGACCAGCGGCGCGCGCCACCAGCGGCCACCGCGCAGCGAGTTGAACACGGTGACGTCGGTCAGCTGTGCGATCAGGAAGGCCGTGCCTGAGGCCACGGCGATCCGTAACGGCACGGCGGCGTAGGTGAAGCCGTCACCTTGCAGCATGATCTGACTGCCGATCAGCGAACAGATGATGCCGGTGACAAACCCTGCGAATACGACCTTGCGGGCCGGGCCCACCCCGTAGACGCGGTTCATGATGTCAGTGACCAGAAAGGCCAGAGGATAGGTAAAAGCACCCCAAGTCAGCAATCCGTCAAGGATCAGGAACTGGACCAGGATGTTCGAGGCCACAACGATAGTGGCCATGGCAAGAATGCCGGGTATATAGCTGCGTTGCATTTTCAGATGCCCGTTTTGACAAGGTAGCGGCGACTTGGCCAAGGGACCGTCCCAAGGCAAGCCGCGCTTCTAGACGCTTGATCAGAGACTGTCAATCGGGCAGCAGATATTCCACCAGTTCGGTGCGCTGCAGCGCAAGGAAATTGTCATCGGACACCATTGTGGCGCGCATGCGACCGCGGTCATCACGCCAGATCGACACGCCTTCGAGGTTGTCGTGCCCCCCCATTCCGGTGGTGAACAGAACTTCTTCGCCGGTGGGCGTGTCATCCTGAAGCCGCCACCGTCGAAGGCGCGACCGGAAACCTGTCAGCGACACCGAGCGTTCCAGAACGTAAAGCCTGCCGTCAGGTCCGAAATCGGCTGCTACGGGTAAAAACCGCCCGCGCTGAGGCAAAACGAATGGTGTCGACCAGACCTGCCCGTTCCAGCGGTAAACAGGAATGTCGCCATTCTCGGTTCGGCCTTTCTCGGTAAGGGTATAGAGCCGCTGTTTGCCGTCGATCGCCAGCGCCTCGAACGAGCCGTTATTTGGTAACTGGTCAAACGCTTTGGGGCGCGGCAGGACGCGCGCCTTGGATCCCGGCACTGAATAGTGGGCGACGCGATGAACACGTTCGAACGAAACAAAAAAGCTGCCATCCGGCGCCACGGCCAGCCCTTCGGAGTCACCGGAAGACCCGATTAATGGCTGGCCTGTGCTGGACAGAACCGGCCATTTCCCTGTGATCTCGACACCGGTAATTGCATCGCCTTCGCGTAGAATTCTGGCGCGTACCAGAGTGGCCCGGTCACTCAGAACCATCAAATTTTGGCCGTCCGCAGAAACATGCAGCGCGGAAAACCCTCCGAACCAGCCAGCCGGGTCGCTCCAGGCAAAGCTGCCTAACTCAACGGCGGTCTTTGTTTCGACGGCCCAGGCCGGTCCTGCCAGACAAAACGCGGATATCAGTTGGATTGCAGAACGGCGGCGCATTGCTGGGGCAGATCGGCCAAACGATATTCTCGGCGTTTTTTCGGTGGCGGCGCATTTGGGTCTGGCGGTGGCGGGTTCAGTATATTGTTCACCCATTGCTGCGCTTCGGCGCAGCCGTCACCCTTGGGCGGCGGGTCCTGATTAACGCAGCCTCTGGACCCGCGCGGGCAGGCAAGCCGCACGTGGAAATGATAGTGATGCCCCCACCAGGGCCGAATTTTGCGCAGGTAGGCGCGGTTACCTTTTTCCTCTTTGCACATCTGCACTTTCGCGCCGGGAAAGACGAATATTCGGGCGACGCGTTTGTCCTTGGCTGCCTCACGCAGTACGGCGTGATGCTGCTTGGTCCAGTTGCCGTTGACGAACGCCCCATTGGCACGACGCAGGGAAACAGACGAGATATTCTCGCGCGCCTTGCGGCTAAGCCGCATGTCGTTACCCGGAAGCATCCAGATATCAATATCCAGACCCAACTGGTGCGACCGGTGCCCTGATGTCATCGGCCCGCCCCGAGGCTGGCTGATATCCCCGATATAAAGACCATTCCAACCCGGTTGCCTGGCCGCGAATTGGCTGAGGTCCTGCACATAATCTATCGCCACCGGGTGTCCCCAGTTGCGGTTGCGCGACAGGCGCATGGCCTGCCATGTCGGGCCTGTTTCGGGCAGTTGCACCGACCCGGCCGCACATCCGCGCGAATAACTGCCGAAAGCGGCGGGTTTTTGTTGTGAACTTTGCTTTTGGGCTCCGAATAATTGCTTGGCCAGGGGTTGCGCCCCTGCGGAGCCTGCCAGTGTGATTAAGGCCAATATTGCCAAAAAACGCTGTATTATCATCTGCTCTGATCCCCTTCCGGTTTAACCCAGCGCATCAGGAATAGACCCAGAATAAACAACAGAATGATCGGTGACACCCCCAGACGCGCGCTGCCGGTTGCGGTTGTGGCAATCCCGATCAACAGAGGCGCGGCAAAGGCCGTGGCGCGACCCGACAAACCATACAGGCCAAAGCTTTCCACCGGGGCCTTGGGATCGGTGTGACGCACCATCATGGATCGGCTAGCCGATTGCAAAATGCCGCCCATACCACCAATCAGGATGCCGCAGGCAAAGAACACAAGATCCGGCAGGCCCGATCCATCGGGCAAAGTGATGCCGAAAACCTGCGTCCGGTCCATGGATACGATCGTGACGCAAACAAGGATCAGAACCCAGATGCTGACCAAAATGACCGGTTTAGGGCCGTTTTTCTTGTCCAGCTTGCCACCGACCCACGAAAAAGCAGCGGCGGCCAGAACGCTGACGATCCCGAAGACACCGATCTTGATGAGGTCCCATTCCAGCACCAGCCGGGCGTATACGCCGCCAAAGCTGTAAAGCCCGTTCAGCGCATCACGGTAAAACATCGAAGATCCCAGATAGCTGGCTAGGCTAAGCCGGTGCCGCAGGTTGGAAATCGAATGCGCCAGCAAGCCCAGCGCGTCGCGCACCGAGCCGTGTTTCTTGGACGATGAATCGTCCCGCACCCAAAGGAAATACGGCACCATGAACAGGATGAACCACCCTGCCGTGAACGGGCCGACGAACCGGGTGCCCTGCTGCTGCGCCGCATCCAGCCCAAAGGCCGGGTCCAGTCCGACCAGCGTCTTGCCGTTGTCCTGCTCGACAAACAAAAGCAGCATGATCGCCAATGAAATCAGCCCGCCGAAATAGCCGAAGGCAAAGCCCGAGCCGGAAATCTCACCCACTTCCTTGTCGTCGCCCAGATCGGGCAACTGCGAGTTGATGAAGATCAGCGCATATTCCGCGCCGACAAACCCAAGGCCAAAGGCCGACAGCATCAGCCACATGTTTGACCCATCCGGCAGCGTGTACCACAGCGCCGCGGACCCCACGACATACATGACGGAAAACCCAAAGATCCAAGGGATGCGCCGCCCTGACACATCTGCCATCGCACCCAAAAGCGGCGCACCAAAGGCGATGATCAGCCCGGTAATGGTCAGGCAATTCGCCCAAACCGTCTGTGCCCGTGCAGCCGCCGCCTGAGAGTCCAGTCCGGTTCCTGCGAAATATCCCGCCGCAACCCCGGCGAAATAGGGTCCAAAGACGAACGTCACCAGAAGGCTGTGATATGGCTGCGTCGCCCAATCGAAAAACCACCAGCCCCAGATGCGCTTACGCTTGGAAATCTCTGCCATGACTGCCCCTGTTCTTGTTGCTTTTAGTAAGACGGGGCTTTGGACGGTTTCGCAAGCGTTCTGTTGACCCAGACTTGCTCTTTCGGGCGCGGGCGCTTACGTCTCGTCTGACGCAAATACCGGAGGCCCCATGCTGTCACTGATCCAAATCCTGTTGCTGATCCTGGACATTGTCTGGTTCATCATTCTGGCCCATGTGATCATGAGCTGGCTGATCAACTTTCAGGTTCTCAACCTGCATCAGCAGTTGGTCGCGCAAATCTGGTACGGTCTGAACCGGATACTTGAACCCATCTACGGCCCGATCCGCCGGGTTCTGCCGAATATGGGCGGTCTGGACCTGACGCCTCTGGTCGTTCTCGTCGGCGTCTATGCGCTGCGGATCATCCTGATCAACAATATGGTCTATTTCGTCTGACCTCTTGTTCACCGAATCTTAGTATGTGATTGTCCTGTCATACGAGCAGATAAACCTAAAAACAGGGCAATCCCCACATGTTCGACGCCGCGCCCCTGCTGCGAGATGTCTTTGGATTCGACGACTTCCGACCGGGTCAGGAAGAGATCGTCGATGCCGTGACAGCGGGCGAAAACGTGCTGGCCATCATGCCGACGGGTGGCGGGAAATCCCTGTGTTTCCAACTGCCTGCCCTACTTCGCGGCGGGGTAACGGTGGTCATCTCGCCTCTGATCGCCCTGATGCGCGACCAAGTACGGGGCTTGCAAGAGGCCGGGGTTGAGGCCGGCGCGCTGACCTCGGGAAACACCCCCGAGGAAACCGATGCCGTGTGGGAGGCGCTGGAGGCTGGGCGGCTTAAACTACTTTACATGGCGCCCGAACGTCTGGCCGCCGGGTCGGCACTGGGGATGTTGCGGCGTATCAATGTCAGCCTGATCGCCGTGGATGAGGCGCATTGCGTCAGCCAATGGGGCTATGATTTCCGCCCGGATTATCTAAGGATCGGAGAGTTGCGGCGCGCGTTGAAGGTGCCCTTGGCGGCCTTTACCGCCACGGCGGATGCCGAAACACAGGACGAGATTGTCGAGAAGCTGTTCGACGGCACCGCGCCCCGCAAATTCCTGCGCGGATTTGACCGACCCAACATCCATCTTGCCTTTGCCGCCAAGGACGGGCCACGCAAACAGGTGCTGGATTTTGCTGCCGCGCGAAAAGGGCAATCCGGCATCGTCTATTGCGGCACCCGAAACAAGACCGAAGTGCTGGCCCAAGCCCTGCGCGCCGAGGGGCACTCCGCCTGCCACTATCACGGTGGCATGGACCCCGAGGATCGCCGCAATGTCGAAACCCGTTTCGCGCGCGAAGACGGTCTGATCGTCGTCGCCACCGTGGCCTTTGGCATGGGCATCGACAAACCCGATATCCGCTGGGTCGCCCATGCGGACCTGCCCAAATCCATCGAGGCCTATTATCAGGAAATCGGACGCGCAGGCCGCGATGGTGGCCAGGCTGAAACGCTGACCCTGTTCGGCCCCGATGACATCCGCCTACGCCGCTCGCAAATCGACGAAGGGTTGGCCCCGGCTGAGCGCCGCATGGCCGACCATGCCCGGCTGAACGCTCTGCTTGGACTGGCCGAGGCGCTGGTTTGCCGCCGTCAGACCCTGCTGGGGTATTTCGGCGAACAGGCTGCGCCCTGCGGCAAATGCGATCTGTGCGACACCCCGCCCGAGGTGTTCGACGGTACCACTCCTGTGCGCATGGCCCTATCCGCCATCCTGCGCACCGAGGAATGGTTCGGTTCGGGTCATTTGATCGACATCCTTCTGGCCAATGAAACTGAAAAAGTCCGGGCGCGGCGACACGACGACCTGTCCACATGGGGCATCGGCAAGGACTGGTCCCGCCCGCAATGGCAGGCAATTTTCCGGCAGATGATGGGGCATGATCTGGTCCGTCCCGATCCTGACCGCCACGGCGCGTTACGCATGACCGAGGCCGCCAAACCGATCCTGAAGGGCGAGGCGCAGATTAACTTGCGCAAGGACACAATCCGCAAAGCCACCCGCCGCCCGGCCGTCAAAGCGATGGTTGCCGAAGAAGACGCACCGCTGCTGTCGGCGCTGAAAGCGAAACGCCGCGCACTGGCGGAATCACAGCGGGTGCCCGCCTATGTGATCTTCCCTGACCGCACCCTGATCGAGATGGCCGAGACCCGACCCATGACGTTGGACGACTTGGCCCGGATCGGCGGCGTGGGCGCGAAGAAACTTGAACGCTACGGCGATACCTTCCTGGAGGTGATCGCGGGCGAAGCCGCCGCGCTGCACCCCGCCCGCCGCAAACTGGCCGGGCGCGATCAGGGTGAGATTTTCGATCAGCTTCTGGCGGTTCAGAACGATCTGGCGCGCGGTCCAGAAGGGATCGACAAACCGCTGACCTGCTCGGCCTCACAACTGGCCAAGGTGGCGCAACTGCGGCCCGGCGATCAGCGCGGGCTGGAACAAGTGCTGGGCGACCGTCGTCACGAAAGGTTTGGCGCGGCCTTTCTGGACGTGTTGGAACAGGCGGGCTAGATACGCCGTATCAGGCAAGAAAAGAGGGCGGATATGCTGGTAGTGATTTCCCCGGCCAAGCGGCTGGACTGGGCCGAGCGCGATGTGACAGTCACCCAACCCGATTTCCAGGACGACGCGATCCGGCTGTCGAAAACCGCCCGCAACCTGACGCTGGGCGATCTCAAAAAGCTGATGGACCTCAGCGATGATCTGGCGCGTTTGAACCGCGACCGGTATCGCGCCTTTTCCGATGCCCCCGAGGCCGACCTAACCCGCCCTGCCGCGCTGGCCTTTGCCGGGGACACCTATCAGGGGCTTGAGGCTGCATCGCTGGATGCCGATGAAATGGCCTGGGCGCAGGATCACCTGCGAATTCTGTCGGGGCTTTACGGCGTGCTGCGCCCTCTGGACGCCATTCAGGCCTACCGGCTTGAGATGGGCAGCAAGCTGAAGACCCGACGCGGCAAGAACCTGTATGAGTACTGGCGCGACCAGCTCAGTAAGGCGCTGAACGCACAAGGCGCGCAGATCGGGTCAGACATTCTGGTGAATTGCGCCAGTCAGGAATACTTTGGCGCTGTCGATCCCAAGGCGCTGAAGCTGCGTGTGATCACACCTGTGTTCATGGAGGACAAGGCGGGCACCCCCAAAATCGTCAGCTTCTTTGCCAAGAAAGCGCGCGGCGCGATGGCGCGATACATCGTGCAGCACCGCCTGACCGATCCTGCGGGGCTGTTGGACTTTGACACCGGCGGCTATGCACACCGGCCCGAGTTGTCGACCGAGGACAAACCCGTCTTCGTGCGTCCGTATCAGGCCTGAGCCAGCATTGACCGGTCGTAAGCGACCAGTTCAACCGTATTGCCCTCGGGGTCTTCGGTGAAAATCCCGCGCCAGCCAATCCAGTCGAATTGCTCAACCCGGTAGGGCTGACCAATTTGTTCATACCAACGCGTGACAGGGTCTTGTTCTTCGAAAGGCAGCGACAGGGCGATGTGATGCAAAGCCGACGCGCCGCCGGTCACCGGGGATTGATCACCTGTGGGATGCAAGCCCGGACGCGGGGCGGCTGTATGGTGGAACAGGGCCAAAACCTGAGTATGCCCGCCGAAACCCTGCGCGATCTCGAAAAAAACGATCGCACTGTCATGGTCGCCGCTCAGACACTGCAATCCGATCACTGTTTCATAAAATTCGACCATCGCCGACATATCGGCGCATCGAATGGCTATCTCGCCCAGCGCGCGAGGCTGAAAACCACGTTCATTTAACATGAGTTCAGCCTAATTTGGTTATGGCTGTCCGGCAACGACTGCCTGCGTGCCCTCCGGTTGATGCGTCAGGATCGCTTGTTGGATTTTCTGTTTTTGCAGAGGTTTGGTTAGGTAGTGGTCCAAACCTGCCGACAAGATCCCCTGATCATCTCCTGACATCGCATGCGCGGTCAACGCGACAATCGGAACATGGCGGCCTGTCTCAATCTCGCGCCTCCGGATTTCACCGGTGGCCTGCTTTCCGTCCATTTTCGGCATGGAAATATCCATAAATATCAGGTCCGGATCGAAATCACGATGGACATCCACGGCTTCAAGTCCATTTCCGGCGAACCGCAGTTCGATGTTCAGATCCTTGACCATTTTCTTCAGGATCAGTTGATTGGTCCGGTTATCTTCGGCCGCCAGAACACGCATCAAACGCCCGGCCGAAGGCACGTTCGCGCAATCGGATTCGACGGTTTCTGGTACAGCTATTTCTGCGGGTTCGGCCCGTGTGTCCTGACCAAGAGCGGTCAGGTACGTATACAGTTCAGCCCGGGGAATGGGTTTTTGCAGAACGCCTTCGATCAGATGTCGGGCCGGGTTTGCGTGGATGACGGCGGGATTGGCTGACATCACCACAACCGGCAGTTCGCCCCACCCGCGATCTTTCAGGATGGTCGCCAATTCCAGCCCATCCATATCCGGCAGATCGTGATCACACAAAAGCAGGTCAACAGTATCGTCAACTGCGGCCAAAGCCTCCCCACCAGACGCACACACAGTGACGCGCGATCCCAACCGGCCGAGCTGCTTCGACAGAATGGCCCGGTTGACCGCCAAATCTTCAACAACCATCACGTGGTGCAGACCCCCGCCCAGATCCGGAGGGGCAGGCTGAACGCCTTCGACGGTCGGCATCGACACGCGGAACCCGAAACACGACCCACGCCCCGGTTCACTTTCTACCCAGATCGTACCGCCCATCAGCGTGATCAGACGTTTTGTAATGGCCAGCCCCAGCCCGGTTCCTTCGAACTGGCGGTTGCGTTCATCTTCGACTTGATCGAACTCTCCAAATATGTGGTCGACCTTTTCCGGTTCGATCCCGATCCCAGTGTCTTCGATCGCCACGTGTATATCGCAGGTCTTGGTATCGGTATTGGGCACCCCGGTAACGCGGATCAGAACATGGCCGTTGGCGGTGAATTTCACCGCATTGCCCACCAGATTCGTCAGAACCTGACGAACACGACCCGGATCACCAACAAATAGCGTTGGAAGGAACAGGTCATAGTCGACTAGAAGCGTCAGACCCTTGTCACGAACACTTGGCTGCAAAAGCATCGCAACCTCAAGAATACAGCGCTCAAAGTCAAACTGTTCGGGGTGCAGGATCAGCTTGTCCGCCTCGATCTTGGAATAGTCGAGAACGTCATTGATGATGACCAGCAACGCCTCACCCGAGTTGCGGATCGTGTTAAGATAGAGCCTTTGTTCCTCGTCCAAAGGGGTTTCAGTCAGCAGGTCAGTCATCCCGACAATGCCGTTCATCGGGGTGCGTATCTCATGGCTCATATTGGCCAGAAATGCGGACTTGGCGCGGTTTGCTGCTTCGGCCCGTTCGCGCGCGGCCGTCAATTCGGCCTCATGCCGGACCGAAGCCGAGATGTTCAGCGCCAGACTTACAACATCGCCACCATTGCCCCGCTGGTCGATCAGCTTGACATAATGACCATTCCACAGGCGGATAATTTCCGCGTTGGGATGTGGTTGTGACCAACGGGCCAGCATCCTCCGGATCCAGTCCGGTGCAGCCTCGGAACCCAGATCAATCAGCCCCTCAGCGACCAAAATCTCAAGTATCTGTGGATATGCGACGCCCGGCGCAACTTCGTCGATCCCGTCAAACAAGCTAAGATAGGCCGTATTCGCCCCGATCAGGCGGTTATCGCCGTCAAAAAACGCAAACCCGTCCTGAAACGTCTGAATTGAATGCCATAAGCGCCGTTCGGCCACCTCGATTTTGGCATTGGCCAGCGTCAGGTCGGATTTGACCTTTTCATTCTCACCCCGAACCGTTTCCACCTCGGCCTGCGTTTCGCCGATGCGTTTGGTCAGAGCCATCGCATGCAGGCCCAGCTTGCGGTTGGCGGCGGACAATTCGGCCTGCTTCATTTCCAAAAGACGCTCTGCCGCCAGACGTGCGCGTCGTTCCTGTGCCAGTTTTGTTGCAAGACTCATCTTTGGTCATCCCAGACTAACCCGAGATCAACATCCAGCCAGAGCGTGAAGAAGTGTTTAAGCGCTTACCGCGCAGTTCGGATCACAGGCGCGGGCCGTCAACGACGCCCCTCGCGCAACCAACCGCCCAGCAGGAAGCCGCCCGCCAGAAGCAGCACCAACCACGGCGGCAGCAAACCGGCCTGCGTGACGTCCCGAGTTTCATAAGCGTCACGCGGCGTCAGGCCAATCCAACCGCGCCCGGATGCCGGTCGTCCCGCACGCACGTTGCGGATCGCGGGCAGGCCGTCCTCCAACTTGATCGCCCCACCGCGCAATTCAGCCAGCAGCGGATCCAGAACGTCCGAGGTTGCGATGGTGCGCTCAAATTCTTTCGGCGCGGCCGGACCTAACCCGATAACGGCGGACAACTCGCCTTCCTGCAAACGGTAAAGTCCGATTTCCGGCCCGAAATACTGTGCCTCGAACCGGCCGGGGGAAATCATGTCGAGCGTGATGTCCAGCGTTTCCCCATTCGGGCGCGTGACCGTAACTGGACCGACCTCATCCTCAAGGGTCTGCCGAATGATCCGCATGATCTGGCCGTTGGCTTCGGCCCACAGCGCTTCTTCCTCAAGCTCGGGTTCTTTCATCATCCAATGCGCTAGCCGGCGCAGCAGTTCAAGCTGCGGCCCGCCCCCCTCGAACCCACGATTCCAAAGCCACGCATGATCCGAGGCCAGCATTGCCACGCGGCCTTCACCCACACGATCAAGAACCAAAAGCGGCCTGTCTTCAATCCCGGTCATCAGCAACTCGCCCGAGCGGTGCTTTACGTCGATCTGGCGCAACCACGCGCCCCATTGTTCGGAATCGCCAAGATCAGTCGTGACCGGATGGCGATGCCCCAGATCGGTCACCATCGGGACAAAGCGTTCCTCGATCACCCGTGCGGTTGGCTGCGCCGGTAGGATCGGTGCCAGGGGCGAGCGAAAGATACTGTCCGCGCTGGCAAAGTCAGGCCCGGCCGCGATCAGGACGGCACCGCCGTCGTTAATATAGTTGTTGACGTTGTCCAGATAGATCGCAGGTAAAATGCCGCGCCGCTTGTAACGGTCAAAGATGATCAGATCGAAATCGTTAATCTTTTCCAGAAACAGCTCTCGAGTTGGGAACGCGATCAGCGACAACTCATCCACCGGAACGCCGTCCTGTTTCTCAGGTGGCCGCAGGATCGTGAAATGCACCAGATCGACTGAGCTGTCGGATTTCAGCAGGTTGCGCCATGTCCGCCCGCCCGGATGCGGCTCGCCCGATACCAACAGCACGCGCAAACGATCGCGAACACCGTTCATCTGGATCAGCGCCGTGTTGTTTCGGTCTGTCAATTCACCTTCGGCTTCGGGCACCGTGAATTGAATGACATTACGCCCGCCATGGGGCAGGCTGACGGGCAATTCCACGTCGACACCGATAGGGATCGAGAATTGTTGGGGCTCGGCACCGTCGACCGAGATTTCAAGCGGCGCGCTGGTCGCGCCAGCAGGGGCTGCACCGCTATCTTCTACGCGCAAGGTCAGGGTGACCGGCTCACCGATAATGGCAAAGGCGGGGGCATTTCGCACAATCAAGCGGCGGTCCCAGTCGGTGGCGCGCCCGGTTTGCAGCAAATGCATCGGCGCTGGCAGGTCGGGTGCCTGATCTGCATCGTGCACAATCCCGTCGGATACAACAAGAATTCCTGCGATCCGCGCGCGCGGTTCTTCGGCCAACGCCTCGTTCAGCGCAGCCATGACCTGCGTACCTTCGTCGCCGTCGCCATCACCGACTTTGATCCGGCGCAACTCGGTATTGTCGCGCGACTCGATCTCGGCCGCCAGTTCTTCGGCTGCCAGCGCGGTCTGCTCGGCGCGGTCCGAAAGGGTCTGACTGGCGCTTTCATCCTCGATCATCAATACGATGTCCGTCAGGGGCGCGCGATCCTCGATCTGGTAGACCGGACCAGCCAGCGCACCGATCACGACAAGGGCCGCCAAACCGCGCAGGGCCCAACCGGACAGACCCTGCCAAAGGGCCAGAACCACCCCGGCAAGGGCTACCGCAGCAACGGTGGCCAAAACAGGCCACGGGATCAGGGGATCAAAGATAACGGTTCCTGTCATTGTCCCAACCTGTCCAGCAAGGCAGGCACATGCACCTGATCCGATTTGTAGTTCCCGGTCAGGACATGCATCACCAAATTGACACCAAAGCGATTAGCCAGCTCTCGCTGACGCTCACCTGCATAGCCGCGTCCAACGGGCAACAGGGCCTGACCGTTGCGGTCAACGGCCCACGCTCCGGCCCAGTCATTGCCGCCGATCACCACCGGCGTCACGTTGTCGTTGAGGTTGCGGAACGGCATCCCCTCGATCTGTTCGGCATCCAGTGGCGCGGCCTCGACCCAGACCTCGGTTCCGGCGTAGCGCCCGGGAAAATCCTGCAGCAGATAGAAAGCGCGCGTCAGCACGTGGTCACGCGGGACAGGCTCTAACGAAGGAATATTCAAGGGCGCGGCCAACTGCTGCAATTTGCGTCCATTGGGGCTGGAGGCGCCAAACCGCGCCACATCCGAATCCCGCGTATCAAACAGGATCATCCCACCCGAGCGAAGGTAAGCGTTGAGCTTGGCGTAGGCTTCGGCAGACGGTTGCGGTTGCTGGGGGGTTATGGGCCAGTAGAGCAAAGGGAAAAAGGCCAGCTCATCCCGTTCCAGATCAACGCCGATCGGTTCGGCCGGTTCGACGGACGTGCGATAGAATAGGGTTTGTGCAAGACCCCGCATTCCGGCACCTGCAATGTCATCGACCTGCGCGTCGCCTGTCAAAACATGCGCCAGCACCAATTCCTTGGTGGCGTTCAGCGCAAAATCGGTATCCGCGGGCGTCTGCGCGTCTGCTTGGGGCACAAACAGCAAAACTCCGATCGCAGTGGCCGCGGCCTTGGCCAGACCCAACCGTCCTGACAGCGCCAAAGACGCAATGACATCCACCGTCAGCAACAGCAGCGCAAGGCTGAGCAGGATACCTCCGATGGGCGTTTCCGTGCTAATTTCCTGCCCCTTGATAGGCACATCCGGCGGCCAGACCGCAGGGCTAAGCACCGTGTCGCTGGTCAGAACATTCAGCGCCAGCTTTTGCTTGCCGCTTTCGTAAAGCCCCGGACGCAGATCTGGGCCAATTGCACCCGACACAAGATCGACGCCATCAACGCCCGACAGATTGCCGGCATCAGACAAGGTGCCAAACCCATCCATCACCTGAATTGGCTCCCACGTGGTGCCCTGCAACTGGGACTCCTGCCGAGACTTGGCGGCCGAGGCGACGGCCAGCCGATCCAGCATTTCGACAAACAGGCCCGACAGGGGAAGGCTGGACCATTCTGCATCAGCCGTTACGTGGAACAGCACGACCTGACCCAACCCAAGCGCCTTGCGGGTCACCAATGGCGTGCCGTCCGACAAAGATGCAATCACGCGATCCGCCAGATTAGGGTCTGGTTGCGCCATGACCTGCGTGGTCACAGATACATCTCCGGGGACCTTAAGCCCATAAAACGGTGAGCCTTCGGGGAACGGTGCAAGCCCCTTGGCCTCACCCCAGCTCATCGCGCCGCCAACGGATCGTCCGCCGCTGCGCAGGCGGACAGGCAACAGGATATCTTCCTCGTCACGGCCCAGATCACTGGCAGCCATACGCGGTCCGGCAAAGCGCAACAGCAAGCCACCCTCTTCGACCCATTCAACCAGTGCCGATTGTTCGCCCCCCGACAGTTTGGCGACATCGGCCAGAACGATCACATCCGGGTTGGCCGGCAGTACGTCAAGCAATCCGCCATCAACAAAATCCGCTGTCGGGATCAAAACCTGCGTCAGGTAATGCAACGGTGACAGCAACTCCAAACCTTCGCGGTTCCGCGTCCCGGCGATCAGGGCAACTTCGCGCCGCCGCAGGCTGTCATCGGTCAGTGTCACAGCCCCCGCAGACCGTTCACCTTGAATTTCAAACCGCGTGATCCGCGCGCGCAGTTCTGACGGCAGGGCCAGTTCTATCTGGGCCTGCGTTTCGCCACCTGCAAATTCCACCTCGGCAGATTGAAGAACCCGCATCACCCCGGCCGGGTCGCGGCCCTGCGCCAGAACCGTGATGCGTTCAGCCGGGCCCGCCTCGGCCCGTTGCGCCGTCAATTGAATGACGCCATCCTGATAGCCGGCCGGCAATAGTCCAACAACCGAGGATGGCGACTGATACACAGTGACACCCCCGCGCGCCTGCAAAGCCGCAAGGATCGTTTCGCTGCGATCATATGCCAGACGGTCACTGAACCAATGCGTTTCAAATCCACCTTCAACCTCATCCAGCGCGGCCAAAGCCTGTTCAATCTGCGGCAGCGTAGGCTGCCATGGCATCGGAGCCAGCCCAGGCAATCGACCGCTCCACGCCTCGGCGGCCTGAAAGACAGGGACTTCGGGAACCGTCAGGTTAAGGATCGCGACCGTGCGCCCGGCACGCCCGGCCTCGGTCAGTTGCGCGTCGATCTGGTCCAGCGTCGAAGACCAACGGGATGCGCCCGCCCAGCTTCCGTCCAGCACCAACATCAATGGCCCTGATCCGGCTTGCTCTCGGGACGGGTTCAGAACCGGGCCAGCCAACCCGATGATAATCGCCGCCGCTGCCAGCATGCGCAAAAGCAGCAACCACCACGGGGTGCGGTCCGAAACGCTTTCTTCATCCTTCAACCCAAGCAGTAGTGTGACCGCCGGAAACAGTCTGCGGATCGGCGCTGGTGGCACGGCGCGCAGGATCAGCCACAGGATCGGAAGGGTCAAAAGACCCAGCAACACCCACGGTGCGGTAAATCCAATGCCCGCCAGAACCGTCATGCCGTTCCCCCGTCCAGCGCACGATAGAGCCACAACAGAGCCGCTTGCCCGCTGTCACCCGTGTGGTGCAGACCAAGCTGCCATCCGGTCGCGCGACACAGTTGCGTCAGCGCGTCCTTGCGACTGGCGAGACGCTCTAGATAGCGGTCCCGCAACTCTCCGGCCTTGAGGGTTTCGTGTCGCGCTGTGCCGCCAACGCTTTCAAATATGGTCCGCCCGCGATAGGGAAAGCTTTCCTCGGTTGGGTCCAGAACCTGCAACAGGACACCGCGCACGCCCCGGTCGGCGGCTTTGGTCAGGGCCAGTTCGACCTCATCCATCGGCCCTAAGAAATCGGAAATGAAGACGGCACGCGCATGTGGGATCATGGCCCTATGTTCGGGCGGGGCGTAATCGGCTGCGGCATCTTCGGACCAAGCCTGCGCCAGCCGCACGATTTGCGCGTTGCCGCGCCGGGGCGGAAGGGTTGTTCCGGTCAGTCCGACACGTTCCCCGCCGCGCACCAGCAGGATCGCCGTTGACAGACCAAGCAGGCGCGCCCGGTCCGCTTTGGTGTGCAGGGATTTGTCGGACGCAAACCGCATCGACGCGCCCTGATCGACCCAGAGCATCACCGATTGCGCGATCTGCCACTCGCGTTCACGCACGAATTGCTGATCCCCCCGCGCAGACCGCCGATGGTCGATCATCCGACGACTGTCTCCGATCTGCGCCGGTCGGTACTGCCAGAAATCATCACCCAGACCGGACCGCCTGCGTCCGTGATCACCCAGCAGGACGGTTCCCGCCAGATGTTCGGCCCGCGCCAACAGGGGCGGCAGCCGGGACGCCTCGGCCTCGGATCTTTCACGAAGGGTCAGCGCGGCATTCACGCCGCAGCCTCGGTGCGGATCAAGCCGGCAGCAGTGCTTTCGATCAGCTCAGCTAGGCTGTCCCCGCGTGCACGCGCCGCAAAGTTCAACGCCATCCGGTGGCTGAGGACTGGGCGGGCCATGTCCAGCACGTCCTCGGCATTCGGGGCCAGTCGCCCCTGCAGCATCGCCCGCGCCCGCACTGTCATCATCAGCGCCTGCGCCGCACGTGGACCCGGCCCCCATGCAACGGTTTCGGCAACACGCTCAGACACACCCGCCTCATCCGGGCGGAAGGCACGAACCAGATCGAGGATCAGCTCAACCACCGAATCTCCGACGGGCATGCGCCGCAACAGAACCTGAGCGGCCAGCAGCTCTTCTTTGGTGAAAATCTCATGCGCGTCATCTTCTTCAACGCCCGTGGTGGCCAGCAGAATGTCACGCTCGGTTTGGCGATCAGGGTATTCCACGTCGATCTGGACAAGGAAGCGGTCCAACTGCGCCTCGGGCAGCGGATAGGTGCCCTCTTGCTCAATGGGGTTCTGCGTTGCGAGCACGTGAAACGGTGTTCCAAGAGAACGATCTTCGCCCGCTACCGTCACCGTGCGTTCCTGCATCGCCTGCAGCAGCGCCGATTGGGTCCGAGGGCTGGCGCGGTTGATCTCATCTGCCATCAGCAACTGGCAAAAGATAGGGCCAGAAATGAACCGGAAATGGCGGCTGCCATCTTCGGCGGTATCCAGAACCTCGGACCCCAGAATATCGGCAGGCATCAGGTCCGGCGTGAATTGGATGCGGTTGCCGTGCAAGCCCATCACGGTCGACAGCGTTTCAACCAGTCGCGTCTTGCCCAGACCGGGCAGACCGATCAGCAACGCATGCCCGCCGCACAGCAGCGCGGTCAGGGTCAGTTCCACGACCCGTTCCTGTCCGATAAAGCGGCGGGTGATCGAGGACTTGGCCTCTTGCAGTTTGGTTTCCAGCGCTTCGATCTCGGACACGAGGTCGGCAGGTTCGGTCATGACTTTCCCTTCCGTGGACTAATATGGTTGAAGTGTATCGCGCGAAAAGGAAATGGCAAAAGTAATGAGCGGACAAAAACCTGTGACACCCTCTCCTGATGGCATTGCGGCATCAGTCAAAGCCGCCAAAACCAAGGGCTTGCCCCCGGTTCACCTGTGGAATCCTCCGTTTTGTGGCGATCTGGACATCCATATCGCCAAAGATGGCTCTTGGTTTTATCTAGGGTCACCGATCAACCGGTTCGAGCTTGTGAAGTTATTTTCCTCAATTCTTAAGAAAGAAGAGGGGAAATATTATCTTGTCACCCCGGTCGAAAAGGTGGGAATCACCGTCGAGGACGCGCCCTTCGTCGCGGTCGATTTCGATGCGACGGGCGCCGGCGCGGCGCAGGTGCTGACTTTCACGACACATGTCGGCGATACCGCCATCGCAGGGCCAGATCACCCGATCCGCATTGTTATCGACCCTGAAACAGATGAACCCGCGCCCTACATATTGGTGCGTGCCAACCTCGAAGCGCGGATCGACCGCAAAAGTTTCTACCGGCTGGTCGACATTGCCAAACACAATGGCGAATGGTTTGGCGTTTGGTCAGGTGGACAGTTTTTCCCCCTGATCCGGTCCGAGGACTTGCCGGACTAAGCCCGGCGCACCACCCGACGATCTTGCGCCAGCACCACGGCCACAGCCACGATCCCCGCGCCCAGCGCGCGAGTCCAGTTCCACTCGTCCCCCAGCACAAGCATGATCAACATCACGTAAAACGGCGCGATGTTGATGTGGAACGACGCCAGCGCCACGCCGATTTTCCCGACCGAGGCGATAAAGAACACCTGACTCAGCCCCATCGAGATCAGCGCATAGATCACCAGCATTCCCGCTTGCTGCATATCAACCGGAGCCGTGGGGATGACATCCATACCCAACTGCCCTGCCGTGAAGAACAGAAAGAAGGCCACGACCAACCCGCCCACGAATGTAATGGTACTGCGCCCGGTCTGGCTGAGTTCTGGAAAATCCCGCGCGGTTGCCATGCTGGCCCAGCAGAACAACCCCGTCGACACAATGGCACACCCTGCGCCAAGCCCTAGTTGAGCGGGGGCCACCGCGCTGGTTGCGATTAACCCACCGATGATCGACACTATGACTCCGATGGCAAAATTCCACCGCAAACGTCGCGTACCCGTCGCCAGCTCCAACAGAGTCGCAAACAAGGGCGCGCACGAGGCGATGATGGCCACGGTCACCGGGTCGGTCAGCTTTTGCGCCAGAATGATCAGGAACATCCCAGCGCCCAGCGTTCCACCGACCAGCATCGCATGCCCCCAACGGGCGCGCAGTACGCGGGTCGGCCCGTCAAACAACACCCAGATCGGCACCATCACCAACACCGCAATCGCCAGTCGCGCCACCAAGAGCGCGACGGGGGGCCAGCTTTGCAACAGCACCTCGGCCGCCGGAAACCCGGCTGCCCATGTCAGCATGCTTGCCACCGCCAAGCCATTGCCGGGCAAGGCAGAACTGCGCCCGGCAGACACAGAAAGAGTGTTCCCGCGCACGGGGTCAGGGCTCATTGCCATGGTGTCAGACCTTTTGTTGGAACGGCGACCGAAAATGATTCGCCGCATTGTCCCGAATGTCTCTGAATTGCCCCGGGCGATCTGGCCGATTTTCGACAATCTGTCGTTTTCAGTCCCTTTCCCTGAAATCACCCGACAGCTAAGGTCCGGTCACCAAAAACCCGGACCTGCCAATGCCCAAATTTGCCGCCAATATCTCGCTGCTCTTTGCAGAACTTCCCTATCTCGACCGGTTTCAGGCGGCAGCAGAAGCCGGGTTTCAAGCCGTTGAGATTTTGTTTCCCTATGATCTGGCCGCCAAGGAAACGCGGCGGGCCTTGCTGTCCAATGGGTTGGACCTTGTCCTGATCAACGCGCCGCCACCGAATTACACGGGCGGACAGCCGGGCTATGCAGCAATCCCCGGCGGCGAAGCGCGGTTCCAATCGGATATTCGTCGCGTGATGCGTTACGCCGATGTTCTTAAACCGGGGCTGATCCACGTAATGTCGGGTTATGCCTCGGGGCCGGACGCGCTGGACTATTTCGTAAAGAACCTGAAATGGGCTGCCGATTTCGCACCCCAGCAACAGTTCACGATTGAGCCGCTGAACCCGGTTTCGCAGCCAGACTATTTCCTGAACGACTACGATCTGGCTGCTGATGTTCTGAACCGCGTAGACCGCCCCAATGTCGGCCTGCAATTCGACAGCTTTCACGCCCATATGATCCATGGCAACGCGCTGGACGTGTGGACCCGGTTCAACGCCAATGTGGTTCACGCCCAAATTGGCGCGGCACCGGACCGATCCGAACCCGGGCGCGGGCCAACCGATTTTCCCGCCCTGTTCAGCGCGATGGATGATGCAGGATACGCAGGATGGGTCAGCGCCGAATACGTGCCCTCAACGCCGCAAACGATCAACAGCTTGAAGTGGATGCGCGCCTAGCTCTGGCATTTTTTCAAAAAATCCCGCAGATGACATGGGTCGAGACCAATAGGATTTAGTCAATGATCCCTGCCCGCTTTACCCGCGCTCTGTTCAGCCTGATCATGTCGGGCCTGATGTCCTGCATCGTTACAGGTATCGCTACGGTAAAGGCGATCGGGATAGGCCCAACCACGCTGGGCGACTGGATGGCGTCCTGGGCCTTTTGCTGGCCGATCGCGTTCTCGGTCATCCTGATTCTCGGACCTGCCGTGCAACGGTTGGTCAATCGCCTGGTCAGGCCGCAGGACTGACCCGCTGCGAAGAGGGTCCGTCGGACCTGATGAGAAGCGCGCCGGAGCGCCTCAGTGTGCCTCGGCCCAGTTCGCCCCCTGCCCGGCATCGACACTCAGCTTGACGTCCAGTTTCACCGCCGGGTCCGATGCGCCTTCCATCACGTCGCGCGCGACGCCGATCACCTGATCCACCGCATCCTCGGCCACTTCAAACAGCAATTCGTCATGCACCTGTAACAGCATCTTGGCGGGTAGCCCGTTGATCGCATCCGGCATCCGCACCATCGCGCGCCGGATCACATCCGCCGCCGTGCCCTGAATCGGCGCATTGATCGCCGCCCGGCGCGAGAACCCGGCATGAGGCCCCTTGGCATTGATCTCGGGCGTATGGATCTTGCGGCCAAACAGTGTCTGGACATAGCCATGCTCTTTGGCAAAGGCGACAGTGTCGTCCATATAGGTTCTGATCCCCGGAAAACGTTCGAAATAGCGGTCGATAAAGCCCTGCGCCTCGGCCCGTGGAATGCGCAGGTTGCGCGCCAGACCAAAGCCTGAAATCCCGTAGATCACACCAAAATTGATTGCCTTGGCCTGACGACGAATATCCGGCGTCATCTCGTCCAGTGGCACATCGAACATCTCGGAGGCGGTCATGGCGTGAATGTCCAACCCATCCGAGAACGCCTGTTTCAACGCCGGGATATCGGCGATATGGGCCAGAATCCGCAGCTCTATCTGGCTATAGTCGAGGCTGACCATCACATTGCCCGGCTCGGCGATGAACGCCTCACGAATGCGGCGGCCTTCTTCGGTGCGCACCGGAATATTTTGCAGGTTCGGATCGGTCGAGGCCAAACGGCCCGTGTTGGCCCCCGTGATTGAATAAGACGTATGTACCCGGCCCGTATCGGGGTTGATATGGGTTTGCAGCGCATCCGTATAGGTCGATTTCAGCTTGGACAACTGCCGCCAATCCAGCACCCGGCGGGGCAGTTCATGCTCGGTGGCGAGGTCTTCGAGGATGTCCGCGCCGGTCGAATACTTCCCGGTCTTACCCTTCTTGCCGCCCTCAAGCCCCATCTTGTCGAAGAGAATCTCGCCCAGTTGCGCGGGCGAGCCGACATTGAAGTTCTCACCGGCCAATTCGTGAATATCAGCCTCTAACCCAGCCATTTTCTGCGCAAAGGCGTTGGACATGCGGGACAGAACATCGCGGTCCACCTTGATGCCGTGCATCTCCATTTCCTTGAGGACCGGCACCAGAGGGCGTTCGAGTGTCTCATACACCGTCGCCACCTGCACCTGATGCAGTTGCGGCTTGAACAGTTTCCAAAGGCGCAGCGTGATATCCGCATCCTCAGCGGCATAAGCGGTGGCCTCGTCAATTGGCACCTTGTCGAAGGTGATGGCCGATTTGCCGGACCCCAGCAGCGGTTTGATTGGAATCGGCGTGTGGTTCAGATATCGTTCCGACAGCGTATCCATGCCATGCCCATGCTCGCCCCCATGCATCGCATAAGACATCAGCATCGTGTCATCGATCGGTGCCACCTCCACACCATAGCGCGCGAATATCTTGGCGTCATACTTCATGTTCTGTCCAATCTTCAGGATCGACGGATCCTGAAGCATAGGTTTCAGCAGTATTAGAGCCTCATTTAGCGGCATCTGCCCCTCGGCCAGTGCGTCTGAGCCGAAAAGATCATCAGCGGCTCCGTCGCGGTGGGTTAGCGGGATGTAACAGGCCGAGCCCGCCTCAACGCACAGCGAAATGCCCACCAGATCGGCGATCATTTCGTTCAATCCGGTGGTCTCGGTATCGACGGCTACCCAACCGGATTCATAGATGCGGTCGATCCACGCCTGCAGCGCTGCTGCATCCCGAACGCACTCGTATTTCGCGGCGTCAAAGGAGATATCCTCGGCCTCAGATACAACCTCGGGCGCGGGGGCATCGGCGATCACCGGGGCCTCGGCCCCCAGCTTGTCTGCAATGCGTTTGGTAAGGGTGCGGAACTCCATATCCGCCAGAAAACCCAGCAGCGTGTCCGGCTCGGGGTCCTTCACTTCAAGATCGTCCAGCGTGAAGTCCAGCGGGGTGTTTTCGTCCAACTGCACCAGCTTTTTCGACAGCTCGATCTGGCCGCGCTTTTCGATCAGGGTCTGGCGGCGTTTGGGCTGCTTGATCTCTTCTGCGCGGTCCAGCAGCGTTTCCAGATCGCCATATTCGTTGATCAGCAAGGCGGCGGTCTTGACTCCAATGCCCGGAGCGCCCGGCACGTTATCCACGCTGTCCCCGGCCAGCGCCTGCACATCGACCACCCGTTCGGGTCCGACGCCGAATTTCTCGAACACACCATCACGGTCGATGCGTTTATTCTTCATCGCGTCCAGCATTTCCACGCCGTCGCCAACCAACTGCATCAAGTCCTTGTCGGAACTAACAATCGTCACGCGCCCACCCGCGTCACGCGCCTGAACGGCCAGCGTGGCGATGATGTCGTCGGCCTCATACCCCTCCAACTCCTTGCAGGCGATGTTGAAGGCGCGAGTGGCTTCACGGGTCAGAGGCATCTGCGGTCGCAGGTCCTCAGGCATGGCCTCGCGGTTGGCCTTGTAGAGGTCATAGAGGTCATTGCGGAACGTGTGCGAGCCCTTGTCGAAAATCACCGCCACATGGGTCGGCGCATCCGGCCCCGCGTTTCCTTCGACATATTTCTGCAGCATGTTGCAGAACCCCGAAACGGCGCCGATCGGCAGCCCATCGGATTTGCGCGTCAGCGGGGGCAGAGCGTGATAGGCCCTGAAAATAAAGGCCGATCCATCGATCAGATGCAGGTGACATCCTTTTCCGAAATTGCTCATGCGCGCTCTCCCTGTCGGTCAGGGATGGTTCTGCCACAGGGCCGCGCGCGTGACCAGTCAGGAACGCGGCTTATCCACCAAACAGACCGCTGAAAACGTCCGAGAAACTGTTCAGCAGCGCCATGATCACCAGCACACCGAGGAAGGCAAAAAATGCAAAGGCAAAGAACTGAAACAGGATCGCCCCCACACCGATGACAACGCCTGCAATAGCCGGGCGTCTCTTTTCGTGACGCAGGATACCAACAACGGACAACACAATTGCCAGCCCGCCCAACATGGCGACCCCGATACGCAGGAAATCGTCCAGATCACGGGTCGGCGCAACCGGTTCGGGCTGCTCAAGCCCGGCCGCGGCGCGCAGCGTGGATTTACCGATCTCGGCCGCCAATTCCCCCAAGGAAACCCCGGTGGATTGCTGCGGCGCGAACGGTCCTGCCCAGAACACAAATAGCGCTGCAACCAGCGCAATCGACGCAAGGCTAAACCCTGTCCAACCAAAAACAGGATTTGCTGTGTCAGTAGCGTGAAGGTCAGTCATCACTCTCACCCGGGCTGGTTCCGGTCGAGCCTTAGCACAAAAAACGCGGCGAGATTTTGGCGTTCATTCTTTGTAAGGGCGATCAGCCCTGATCTGTGCCCTTCAGGACATATTTGCAATCGCAATAGGGGCATTCGACCCAACCGGTATCCTCGGGGATTTGCAGCCACACGCGCGGATGGCCCAACGCGCCTTCGCCGCCGTCACAGGCAACTCGGGTGGTTTCCACGATCTTGGTTTCCGGCGCTTCGATGGTCACGGCTGGCGATCCTTCTTCGGTTGTCGGCCTCGCGGGGCATGTGTGACTGCGTTTATGAGCGATGCGCAAACCGGGGGCAAGTGCCGCGTGTGAGATGCGGCAATCAGGATCAACTGTGACCTGGCAAAGCCAAGCGACCCGCTTCCTGCGCAAAGGACTCGAAAAAGAACAAAACGTGAATATAATATGGAATCGCCATGTATGCCGAATTGTCGATCACGTCGAACTTCACCTTTCTCACCGGGGCATCCCACCCCGAGGAATACATGGAGCGCGCCGTGATGCTGGGCCTGCCTGCCATTGCGATTGCCGATGACAACTCGGTGGCCGGGATCGTACGCGCCCATACCCAAGCGCGCGAGATCGCCCGAAAGGTGCGCGAACGTGTGGAATGGGAAGGGCAGAACACGCCCATAGGCCCAACCTGCCCCGATCATATCCCCAAACCACCCTCATATCTGATCCGCGCGGTGCCGCGCCTAATCCCTGCGGCACGGCTGATCTTCACCGACGCGCCCACCGTCACCGCCCTGCCGCTGAACCGGCAGGGTTGGGGCAACCTGTGCCGTATCCTGTCTGCGGGCCGTCTGCGAGCCGAGAAAGGCGACTGTATCCTGCACCTGTCCGACCTGATGGAATTCTCTGACGGTCTCCACCTGCTGCTCTGGCCACAACCGACCCCGTCACAGGGCGGCGCGAGCCCTTGGCGGACACAGGCACAACGGTTGACGCGCCGCTTTGGCAGGCGGATGCATCTGTTGATGCATCCCCGGTATGACGGTGCAGACAGTGCGTATTTCTCTTTATTAGAGACTGAATCAAAGCAACTTGGCATCCCCACAATCGCCAGTGCCGCGCCGATGATGCACCACGGGGCCCGTCGCAAGCTGGCCGATGTGCTGACCGCCATCCGCCTGCGCCGCAAGGTCGATGATTTGGGCCGCGACGCGCTGGCCAATGGCGAACAGCGGTTGCGATCCGAGGCCGAGATGTTACGTATCTTCAAGAATCATGAGGGCGCCATCACCCGCGCCCATGCGCTCAGCGAAGACCTCACCTTTTCGCTTGATGAACTGCGCTATGAATACCCCAGCGAGGGCAGCGATCAGGAAACCCCGACCCAGCGCCTGCACCGTCTGGCGCATGAAGGGTTGAAATGGCGTTATCCGGCTGGGGCCTCGGAAAAAGCCAAAAAGATGCTGGCGCACGAGCTGACCCTGATCGGCAAGCTGAAATATGAGCCCTACTTCCTGACCGTCCGCGACATCGTTCATTTCGCCCGCTCGCGCGATATCCTGTGTCAGGGACGCGGATCTGCGGCCAATTCGGTGGTCTGCTTCTGTCTCGGCATCACCGAGGTCAGCCCCGAGATGGGTACGATGGTGTTCGAGCGCTTCGTGTCCGAGGCGCGCGATGAACCGCCCGATATCGACGTCGATTTCGAACATGAGCGCCGCGAAGAGGTGATCCAGCACATCTATGACCGCTATGGCCGCCACCGCGCAGGGCTATGCGCCACCGTGATCCATTATCGCGGCAAGCGTGCGATCCGCGAGGTCGGGCGCGCCATGGGCCTGACCGAAGACACGATCTCGGCCCTGTCCTCGCAGCTATGGGGGTTCTTCTCAGCCAAGGGACTTGAGGCCGAACGGATGCGCGAGATCGGCCTTGATCCCGAGGATCGCCGCCTAAAACAGACTCTAATGCTGGTCTATGAGATCGACGGCTTCCCCCGGCATCTCTCGCAACATGTGGGTGGTTTCATCATCACCGAAGGACGCCTGGACGAGCTTGTCCCTATCGAAAACGCCACGATGGAGGACCGCACAGTCATCTGTTGGGACAAGGACGATATCGACAGTCTGGGTATTCTGAAGGTCGATGTCCTCAGCCTTGGGATGCTGACCTGTATCCGTAAGGCATTCGATCTGATCACACAGCACCACCAGACCGGCTATACCCTTGCCACCCTGCCGCCCGAGGATCCCGAGGTCTACGATATGCTGTGCAAAGCGGACTCGGTGGGGGTGTTTCAGGTGGAATCACGTGCTCAGATGAACTTCCTGCCCCGGATGCGGCCCCGCACTTTCTATGATCTGGTGATCGAGGTCGCCATCATCCGCCCCGGCCCGATTCAGGGCGACATGGTCCACCCCTATATCCGCCGCCGGAACGGAGAAGAAGAGGTCAGCTTCCCCTCGGACGCATTGGGTGAGGTGTTGGGTAAAACACTGGGCGTGCCGCTGTTTCAGGAGCAGGCGATGCAGATCGCCATCGTCGGCGCGGGCTTTACCCCGGAACAGGCGGACCGGCTGCGCCGATCGCTGGCGACCTTCAAGAAGCATGGCAATGTCAGCGAGTTCCGCGCGCTGTTCCTGCGCGGGATGAAGCGCAACGGTTACGAACAGGATTTCGCCGAGCGGTGTTTTTCACAGATCGAGGGCTTCGGCTCTTACGGCTTCCCAGAAAGCCACGCGGCCAGTTTTGCGCTGTTGGTCTATGCCTCAGCCTGGATCAAATGCCACCATCCGGGCATCTTCGCCTGCGCACTGCTGAACTCGCAGCCAATGGGCTTTTATGCCCCTGCCCAGATCGTGCGGGATGCCCGCGAACACGGGGTGCAGGTGCGGCCGGTCTGCATCAATGCCAGCTTCTGGGACAATGTGATGGAACCCGACGGCCATGGTGGGCTGGCCCTGCGACTGGGGTTCCGCCAGATCAAGGGCCTCAGCGAGGAAGACGCCAGCTGGCTGACTGCCGCGCGGGGCAATGGCTACACCCAAGTGGATGACGTCTGGCGCCGCGCGGGGCTGAGCCCGTCGGCGATCGAACGTCTGGCCGAGGCCGATGCCTTCGCCGCCTGCGATCTGACCCGGCGCGAGGCGTTGTGGCAGGCCAAGGCGATTGCGACCGCGAAGCCCCTGCCGCTGTTTTCACAGGATCTGGAGGGCGAGGCATTGGATGAACCCGAGGCCTATCTGCCGCAGATGACGCTGGGCGAACAGGTGGTCGAGGATTACGTGGCCACCCGCCTCAGCCTGAAGGCGCATCCGGTGGCCCTGATCCGGCATCTGCTGACGCCAGAGCCGCGCGACAAAACCACACCTGTTGCCTGACCTGCGCCCCGGATATGTCCCGGTCTAGAGTCGAAACCTGAGACCACCATGACCAGACCCACCTTGCCCCCGCGTTTTCCTGCGACACCAGGCCAGATCAACGCGCAGGTCCACGCCTTCTATGCCCGCGTGCGCGAGGATGCCGTTCTGGGGCCGGTGTTCAACAAGCACGTCCATGACTGGCCCGCGCATGAGGACAAGATCGTCGCCTTCTGGCGCAACGCCATCCTGTTTGAGCGCAGCTATGACGGTAATCCGCAGCGGGTCCATATCGAGCGGCCTGACGTGCGCCCCGAGATGTTCGCCCACTGGCTGGACCTGTTTGAAGAGGTCGCCAGCCAGATCCTGCCGCCTGAAACCGCCACCCCATGGGTCGCGCTGGCGCGCAGGATCGGCGTAGGGATGAAGGCAGGCGTTCAGTCCGCACGCCAGCCAAAAGACGCACCGCCGATCTTGCGATAGCGCCCCAACCAAAAACCGATGTTAGCGGTAAAATTGAGGCTACCAGACTCGGCCAAATAGGGGTAAGCAACAGGCCACCCACCTGACATATTGCCGAGACCTTCAGGATGTCCACGCAAAACAACACCCTCAAGGGCCTTGGCTATGCTTTTGCAGGCTTTGCGGTCTTTGCCAGCCATGACGCCCTGATCAAGGTTCTGGGTGGCACCTACTCGGTGATGCAGATCATCTTTTTCGCCACGCTATTCTCGTTTGTACCAATGGCAGTCACGATCCTGACCGACCGGGCCACCGGGAATTTTCTGCCGCACCACCCGTGGCTGGTCCTACTGCGCTCGGCCCTGATGGTCACCGGCATGTCCTGCGCGTTCTACGCCTTTTCAGTCCTGCCACTGGCCGAGGTCTACTCGTTGTTGTTTTCCTTCCCGCTGATCGTCACAGTCCTGTCGATCCCCATTTTGGGAGAGGTCGTGCGCGCCCAGCGCTGGGCCGCCGTTGGCGTCGGTCTGATCGGCGTGCTGATCGTTTTGCGCCCCGGGGCGACGGACATCACGATAGGCCATCTTGCCGCCCTGACAGCCGCGTTTTGCAGCGCCTTTGCATCCGTTCTGGTGCGCAAGATCGGGAATGAGGAACGCTCGGCGGTGCTGATCCTCTACCCGATGCTTCTGGCCATCTTGGTGATGAGTCTGGCCCAACCCGCGGTCTACCTGCCGCCCTCGCTGCTGCATCTGGCGATGATGGCGCTGGTTGGTGTGTTTTCAGTGATCGCCCAGCACCTGATCATTCTGGCCTATCGCGCCGCGCCAGCCGGGGTCGTCGCGCCCAGCCAGTACAGCCAGATCATCTGGGCCACGCTGTTCGGCATGGCCTTTTTCGGCGAACGGCCCGACGGCTGGGTCGCGGTCGGAGCCAGCATCATCATCGCATCCGGCGTCTTTGTCGTCTGGCGCGAGAGCCGGGCGAACACCTCGTCTGTCAACACACCGGTTCTACGGGTGCGGTCACCGCGCTCGGATACGGGGGCGACGCGGCCGGGGGCGTAACGCGATCCAATTATTTTTCCAAATATCGCAACCTGAAGTTTCCATTCGCGTCGGCTTCATCAAAACGACCAAGACCGCGAACCAGATCGCTCAGCTTGGTATAGCCATAACTGCGCGGATCAAAGTCCGGATAAATCTTACCCAGTTGCCGTTCCACAAAGGGCAAAGTCGCCCACCCATCGGGATCGTTTGTGGTATTGACCACATTTCGTATCAACTGAAACGCGTGATTTAGGCTCTGTTTTCCTTTTGCTTCACCATCTTTGATTGCGGGTACGCAAGGCGCGGTATCCCGCTTGATATTCTCGATATAGATGAACCGATTACAGGCTGCGACCAGCGATTCCGGTGCCTTGCGCTCGCCTATCCCAAAGACGTCCAGTCCTTGTTCGCGAATGCGGGTGGCGAGGCGGGTGAAATCACTGTCAGAGGACACAAGTACAAACCCGCTGAACCGCTCGGAATGCAGGATATCCATCGCGTCAATGACCAATGCGATATCGCTGGAGTTCTTGCCTATCGTATTAGCGAACTGCTGATGGGCAACGACGGCATATTTGGCAAGAGATTTGGCATCCCAGCCTTGTGGTGCTCCGTTCGAGAAATCACCGTAGATACGGCGCAAGCTGGCTTCACCCAATGTGGCAATTTCTTCAAAAATCTCTGCCGCATGTTTCGCAGGCACATTGTCTGCATCAATCAGAACCGCAAGGCGGTCAGTATTCCGTGTCGTCAATTCAAATCCTCAACCTGAGATAGTATTCTTGAGGATGAATGTAAGAACAAGAAAGGGCGGGCAAAAGCCCGCCCTGTGAATTTAATTTTCCTATTTCAGTAGATTACGACCGATCGGATGCTTTCACCCTTATGCATCAGGTCGAACCCTTGGTTGATGTCATCCAGACCCATCGTATGAGTGATCATCGGATCAATCTGGATCTTGCCTTCCATATACCAGTCGACGATCTTGGGTACGTCGGTCCGACCCCGCGCGCCGCCGAAGGCAGTGCCGCGCCATGACCGACCGGTGACCAGTTGGAATGGGCGGGTCGAAATCTCGGCCCCGGCAGGTGCCACGCCGATGATGATCGATTCACCCCAGCCCTTGTGCGCCGATTCCAGTGCGGCGCGCATCACGCCCACATTGCCGGTAGCATCAAAGGTGTAATCCGCGCCACCTTTGGTCAGATTGACCAGATAGGGCACCAGATCGCCTTCAACCTCGGCCGGATTCACGAAATCGGTCATGCCAAACTTGGTGGCCATCTCGACCTTGGCGGGGTTCAGATCAACGCCGACGATCTGATCGGCCCCGGCCAGACGAAGGCCCTGAATCACATTCAGACCGATACCGCCCAGACCGAACACGATGGCACGGCTGCCGATTTCCACCTTGGCGGTGTTGATGACAGCGCCGATACCAGTGGTCACGCCGCAGCCGATATAGCAGATCTTATCAAAGGGCGCGTCCTCACGAACCTTGGCCAGCGCAATTTCGGGCAGAACCGTGTGGTTGGCGAAGGTCGAGCAGCCCATGTAGTGCAGGATCGGATCGCCGTCCAAGGTTGAAAAGCGCGAGGTACCATCGGGCATCAACCCTTGCCCCTGCGTTTCGCGGATCGCCTGACACAGATTGGTCTTGGGGTGCAGACAGTATTCACACTCGCGGCATTCAGGGGTGTAGAGCGGGATCACGTGGTCGCCCGGCTTCAGGCTGGTCACGCCCGGGCCGACCTCGACCACAACGCCCGCACCTTCATGGCCCAGAATCGCGGGGAACAACCCCTCGGGGTCGGCGCCTGACAGGGTGAATTCATCCGTGTGGCAGATACCGGTGGCCTTGATCTCGACCAGAACCTCGCCCGCTTTGGGGCCTTCAAGGTTTACATCCATCACTTCCAAAGGTTTGCCCGCCTGAACGGCGACGGCGGCACGGGTACGCATTGTGCTTGTCTCCCTGTCTTATATGCCTCGACCCTGCGTCAATTGCAGGGTGTTTTCAACTGTGCTTTCGTGACAGATTGGCTAATTGTTTGATATTGCAGTAACGACGTTGTCACGAGGAGAAACGCCAATGCACCGATTTTTACCCGCGCTGGTCCTGTTGGCAGCCTGTGCAGAGACCCCCGCGACCGAAACAGCGGCGACTCAGCCCGAAGCTTCTCCGGTTGATCTGGCCTTTTGTCAGGGCGAGACATTCGCCGATTCCGTCGGCCAACCGGTCTCGACCATCCAGGCGCAATTGCCTGAACGGTCGCGCATCCTGGGGCCCGATGGGATTGCCACGCAGGATTACCGCATTGACCGGCTGAACGTGTATGTCGATGGCGCAGGGATCATTCAACGTCTGACCTGCGGGTAAGCGTGGACTCGGGGTGTGATTCTCGGATAAGAACAAAGTGGGAACATTTTGATGTCTGCCGATGCCCAAACGCCGAATACTTTCACTCTGGTTCCCCCGCCTGGGGGCTGAACGGCTGGTCCGCGCCGCGCGGGGGCTGCAGGATGGGCCTTTGGCTGTGGTGGCCGAACAGTCGAACATGCAGGTTGTCACCTCGCTGAATGATCAGGCGCAGGCCGCCGGGTTGCGTGTCGGTCAGCCTGTGCGTGATGCCCACGCCATGTGCGCCGCCCTGATCACCCGCCCCCGCAACGTCCCGGCCGAGGCTGCTTTTCTGACCGCGCTGCGCCGTTGGGTGGGCAAGTTCAGCCCGTGGGTGGCCGAAGAAGCACCGGATGGGTTGATCGTTGACCTGTCGGGCTGCGCGCATCTGTTCGGCGGGGAAGAGGCGTTGCTGAACGTGATTGAGACCGACTGCGCTGATATGGGTCTCAGCGTGCAGATGGGCATCGCCGATACGCTGGGCGCAGCTTGGGCGCTGGCGCGTTATGCCGGGCAAGAGGCTACATCGGACCGCAACGGCGACGCCATCAGCCAAGAGGCGCGCGCCACCCGCGCCCGCGCCACCAAGCGGCGGCACTGGACCAAGGGCGGGGCCGCGCCGCAGGTGATGGCATTGGGTGGAGGCGCGCGGATTGCAGCACCAGGGCAATCTTATGGCGCGCTCAGCCCCTTGCCCATCGCGGCGCTGCGTCTTGAGGATCAGGTGGTGGCGCAGTTGAACCGTCTGGGCCTGCGCCGGATCGGGGATTTGCTGGGCCAACCACGCGCGTCATTGGCGCGGCGGTTCGGGCGGGGGTTGGTCTTACGGCTGGATCAGGCGATGGGCAGCGCGCCCGAGCCGGTTTCACCCGCCCGCCCGCCACATCACTTTGCGGTGCGGATGACCCTGCCCAACCCGATTGGCCTGACCGAGGATGTGATGGCCGCCATCGACCGGGTTCTGCCCATCCTTTGCTCCAAGCTGGAGGAGAAAGCCCGCGGGGTACGAACATTACGGCTTGAGGCACATCGTGCCGATCAGGCAGCCGAGGTTATCGAGGTCGGTCTGGCCCGCCCGAGCTATGACAAACATCGCATTCGCCCTTTATTAGAGATGAAAATTGATAAGATTGACGCGGGTTATGGCATCGACATGCTGCGGCTTGAAGCGGTGCAGACCGAACCGATCCACGCGCGCACCATGACCGGCCATGCCGAAGCACGCCGCGCCGTGCGCGAGCGGTTAGCGGGCAACACCGCCGTCGAGGACCTGATCGGTAAACTGGGCGCACGGGTCGGGTTGGAGGCGATCACACGACGGCACCCTGCGGCCTCGCACATCCCCGAGAAGACCGCGCAGGTGCTGGCTGCCGCATGGTCGGAACCTGCGCGCGACTGGCCCGCGCCGCCGCGCCCGCGCCCCTTGCAGATGTGGCAACCCGAACCGGTGATGGCCCCAGACACTCCGGACGTGCCCAGCACCTTTCGCTGGCGTGGGCGCGACTGGCAGTTGGCACAAGCGACCGGCCCGGAACGGATCGCGCCGGAATGGTGGCTGGACGACCCCAACTGGCGCAGCGGCGTGCGCGATTACTGGGTGGTGGTGACCGAACAAGGGGAACGGCTCTGGCTGTTCTACGGACATGGCGGCACCATGTCAGCGGGTTGGTTTTGCCACGGTCAGTTTTGTTAGAGTCTATTTTCCGCGATAGACAAGAATATCAGGCAGATAGTCGATCAATCGGATCACCCAGGAAAACGGAGCAGGGAAATCAGTACGGAACCGACGCCGCGACATCGCCTTGACCACGCGATTCGCGGCATCCTCGGGCGTCATCAGCATCGGCATCTTGAAACTGTTCTTCTCGGTCAGGCGGGTTTTGATGAAGCCCGGATTGACGATCCGCACGGTCACGCCAGTTCCAGCCAGATCGTGTCGCATGGTTTCCGCCAATGAAATCAACGCCGCCTTGCTTGCCCCATACCCGATAGCGGCTGGCAGGCCATGATACCCCGCCAGGGACCCGATCAAGGTAATTTCACCGCGACCGGCTTGAACAAATCCCGGAACTGTTTCCCCCAACACGCGAATGGCACCCAGATAGTTGACATCGCTCATGGCCAGGGCCGCTTCGGTGTTCCAGTCAGCACTACGCATCGGATCATAAGCGCCCGCATTATAGACCAGCCCATCAACAGGCCCGGCCTTGGCTACTGCGTCACGAACTGAGTCTAAATCGGTCACATCCATCGGTATGGACCGAGCATTGGGAAGCGTTGCGCAGATTTCGTTCAGACGATCGGCATTGCGCGCGGACAGGATCAGGTGCGCCCCCTGATGGTTAAGCGCGTCGGCCAGAGCGCGCCCCAAGCCCTCGCTTGCGCCGATAATCCAATAGGTTTTTCCTTCAAAGCTGCTCATGCGACGACCGTTTCGTTTCGTGTGATGCTTTTACGGCCACGCCAAGGCAATGGATCACGCGCCGGGACCGGAAACAGGCCTCAATGCCTAAAGATTTGGCAATATTCACTGCTGAAATTCTCATAACCCGATTGATCCACCCCGGCCCTTTCTGCGTATCTTATTGTAAAATGTCACATAACGAGGCTTGAATGTTCGACGAATCCCGGGGCGTCCGGAAAAAAATCGCAGTAATTGGCGCAGGAATCTCAGGTCTCTCCGCAGCTTACTACCTTTCAGAAAATAACGACGTGACCGTCTTTGAGGCCGAACCCAGACTGGGCGGCCACGCCAGAACGGTAATGGCGGGCAAGAATGGCGATCAGCCGGTGGATACCGGTTTCATCGTCTTCAACTATGTGACCTACCCCTATCTGACAAAACTGTTCGATGAGCTGAATGTCCCCGTCATCAAATCGGAAATGAGTTTTGGCGCGACAATCGACAATGGCCGCATCGAATACGGCCTGAACAATCTGCGTACATTGACAGCCCAGAAACGCAATCTGGCGCGTCCGGCATATTACAAGATGATCGCGGACATCCTGCGGTTCGGCAAAGAGGCCCCTATTGCGGCGCAGGATGATGACACCACCATCGGTGAATTGGTCGACCAACTGCGTCTTGGTCACTGGTTCCGCCATAATTACCTGATGCCGATGTGTGGTGCGATCTGGTCAACCCCGGTCGAGTTCGTGGATCAATTCCCGGCTCGATCTCTGGTTCAGTTTTTCCGCAACCACGCGCTTTTGGCCAGCGGACGCGCCAAACAGCATCAGTGGTACACGGTCAAAGGCGGCAGTATCGAATATGTCCGCCGCATCGACGCCGCCCTGCGCGGGCGCGGCTGCGACATCCGTCTGGCCGCCCCTGTCGATCACGTGCAGCGCGACGAGGCCGGTGTCACTGTTCACAGCCAAGGACATATCGACCAGTTCGATGAAATCATTCTGGCCACCCACTCCGATCAATCTCTGGCCATCCTCGGCGATAGTGCGACACCTGACGAAAGGGACGCTCTGGGCGCGATCCGGTATCAGCCGAACACCGCGATCCTGCATTGCGATCCCCGCCAGATGCCCCGGAGACGCGCGTGCTGGTCCAGTTGGACCTATCGCTCGCAAGCTGGAAACGTGGGCGTGACCTATTGGATGAACCGTTTGCAGAACATCCCCGACAGCGATCCATTGTTTGTATCGCTGAACGCGGGTTCAGACATTCCTGCGGATAAAATTTATGACCAGGTCGAGTTCGCCCACCCGGTATTCGACAAGGCAGCCCTAAAGGCACAAGGGCAAATCCGCGAAATGCAGGGACAGAACCGAACCTGGTTTGCCGGTGCTTACAACCGGCACGGTTTTCACGAAGACGGGATCGCCAGCGCGATGCATGTCGTCGGGCTTTTGAACGGCGCCCCGCAAACCCTCGGAGCGGAAAATGGCATTCTTGCAAAAGATCCGGCCATCCCTGTCTCAGCGGATCTGTGATACCTGCTGCGCTGCACTGGTATCCCTTACGGTACTGATACCGGGGGGGCTGGCGGCCTCTCCGATCTCGCAAAACCTGTCCAACCCGCAGCAGATCGGCAGCGCGACCTTTCGGTTTCTGGGCATACCGGTTTATGACGCGCAGCTTTTCACTCCGAACGGCGCGGCGTTCAGTTGGGACGCCGATTTTGGCCTCAAGCTGACCTACCGGAAGACCCTCAAGCAAAAGGCTCTGGTCGAGTCCACGTTGGAGGAGATGGCACGGCAGGGAAATCCCGCGCCGCCGCAAAGCGCGCTTGAGGATTGCTATAAGGCGGTCGGCAAGGGCGATAGCTATATCGCGATATCAGAAGGCCCCAACAAGGTCGGGTTTTGGCGCAACGGACAAAAGACCTGCACGCTGTCCTATCCCGGCGCAAAACGGGCCTTCATGTCCATTTTCCTCGGCGCAGACACTCGAAGCGCCAGCTTTACCCGTCAGTTGAAGGGGCAGTGATGCTGTACCCGCGCGTCAGTCTCTATGCGCTGATGCTCGCTGCGGCGGGTATCCCGCTCTATATTCACTTGCCACGTTTTGTTGCCGTCAATCTTGGTATTGGGCTGGGGGTCATCGGAACCGTGCTTTTGGTGATCCGTCTGGTGGACCTGATCCAAGATCCGTTGATCGGCTGGGCCATAGATCGCTGGCCAAGGGCGCAGGCACTGTTCGCGACATTGGCCGCACTTGGCCTCGCCGTTGGGTTTCCACTACTGTTTTCGTTGCCCGATGGGGCCAAACTGTCCGTGTTAGTGTCTGTTTTAATACTTCTCTTTTCCGCCTACAGCCTTGGGACAATCCTGCTCTACGGCCGCAGCGCCACGCTGGCGAAACACCCCGAGGCCAAAGAGCTTATGACCCTTGCGGCTTTTCGCGAAGGCGGGCAATTGGCCGGAGTCGTTCTTGCCGCAAGCGCACCCGCCCTGTTTGTGGCCTTTGGCGCGGGCGCTCAGGGCTATCCTGCCTTTGGACTGTTTCTGGGCGTTCTGGCCATCGTCACGCTGATCTTGACCTTTCCTATCTGGCAGCGCACCCCGATCACCGGTCAGGGATTGTCTGTTGCTGGGTTAGGCCAGTCTGGGGCGCTGCGTCTGCTGGCGCTGGCGCTGATCAACAGCTTGCCTGTTGCGATAACATCGACGCTGTTTCTGTTTTTTGTGGAAGACCGTCTGCAACTGCCCGGAATGGCCGGTCCTCTGCTGATCCTGTTCTTCCTCAGCGCCGGGGCGAGCGTTCCCTTGTGGGCACGCCTTAGCAATCGAATTGGGCCGAAACAGACTCTGATGATCGCGATGCCGCTGGCGATTGCGGGGTTTATCGGCGCAGCCACATTATCCGCCGGAAACCTGACCGGGTTCGCCCTGATCTGTCTGGCTTCAGGTGCGGCGTTGGGTGCGGACATGGTCGTGCTGCCCGCAATGTTTTCGGTCGCCCTGACCCGTGCCGGTCTGAACGCGTCGGCTGCGTTTGGTATCTGGTCCTTCGCAGGCAAGCTGGGCCTTGCTCTCGCGGCCTTCTTCACTCTGCCGTTGCTGGAACGCAACGGCTTTACACCGGGACAAACCAATTCGGCGGCGGCGTTGCAGACGCTTAACCTCGCCTATGCCGTTTTGCCCTGCATCCTGAAACTCGGCGCGTTCGGAATGGTCCTGACGCTGCCAACTGAGGTATCAGCCAAATGAACCTTGTCGTAACCCTTCTACTCGCCATCCTCGCCATTCTTGTCGCCAGAGGCCGCCTTCTGAGTTTTCGCGCGCAATCGCCTGCGGACTATGCCGGGACAGGACCCGCATTCAAAATGAAAGAAGCGCTGAACGGTGAAATCCTGTCCGAGGGGCTGATCTATGGACCCAACGGCAAGATGTCGAACAGCTTTGTCGCCCGCATGGTCGGGGAATGGGACGGAAATACCGGAACGCTGGCCGAGTACTTTACCTATTCCAACGGCAAGGAAATGGCCCGCAAATGGTATCTGACACTGGGCACCGGGAACACCTTCATTGCGACTGCGGATGACATCGTGGGCGAAGGGAAGGGTACGATTTCGGGTGCGACCGTCAAACTGACCTATCGCATCATCCTGCCCGAGGACGCCGGAGGGCATACGCTGGATGTTACCGACTGGATGTACCTGACCGAAAACGGGGTGATCATGAACAGGTCCGAGATGCGCAAATTCGGCATCAAAGTCGCTGAACTGGTTGCAACGATGCGCCCTGCACCGGAAACAAAGGCCGCCCATCTGAACGGCGCGAATGGCTATGACAGCACAACAGAAACGAGGACGGTTCAATGAACTGGCGGCGTTTTCTGATCTGGGCGATTGCGATCGTCGGTGTGACCATTCTGGCATCCTGCTCGGCCAAACCGCGCGTGCCCAAAACCTTCTTGTCTGACCGCCAGTTGAACCTTGAAGAGTTCTTTGAAGGCAAGACCGTCGCCTATGGTCAGTTTCAGGACATTCTGGGCAACGTCCCACGCCGGTTCACCGTCGAAATCGAAGGCACATGGGATGGTGAAACCCTGACGCTGGTTGAGGATTTCGTCTATGATGATGGTGCCAAGGAACAGCGGATCTGGACGCTGACCAAAACGGGTGAGGACACCTGGACCGGTACCGCGCCCGGCGTTCTTGGAACCGCCAGCGGAGTAGAGCGCGGAGACACGTTCAACTGGAAATACAAGATCGACCTGCCCGTCAAGGACGGCACGATGCGGGTCAATTTCGATGACTGGATGTGGCTGCTGTCAGACTATCGCCTGCTGAACCGCGCCTATGTCTCGCGGTACGGCGTCCGGCTGGGCGAAGTCATTCTGTTTTTCGAAAAAAAGTAGAAAGCTGAAACAAGAAAGGGCGAGTCAGACGACCCGCCCTTGAACCTTGATGGTTCAGGTCAACTTAGAAGTTGAACTGAGCACCGAAGTCAGCACGGATGCGACCATCGTCGTCACCGTCCTTGATCTCGCCTACTGCGCCGCGCAGCGATGCACCGCCGCCCAGGTCGTAGATGGCGCCAACACCGATGTTGCGGGTGTCGTCGTCAGCCGAACCGTCGCCGTAAACCAGCTGCAGGGTAGTTGCTGCGCCCAGGTCGTAAGAAACCGAGAAACCGTAGGCGGTGCCGTTTTCTGCGTCGTCGATGACGTCATCGTCTGCAACGAACAGGGTGCCGTAGAAGTCGCCCAGTTCAGCGCCCAGCGTGAAGACGGTCAGGCTTTGGTCTTCGCCGTCAACCAGATCCGTTTGACCATAGGCCAGCGATGCGGTGATGTTGTTGAAGACGTAGCTTGCGAAGATGTCCCAACGGTCCGCGTCTTGGGGTTGACCCGCCAAAGCCAGGGTACGCTGGTCATACGACGCACCGAACGACAGATCGCCAACTGCGTACTGGAAGAACACGCCGTTTGCGCCCGAACCGGTCGAGCTGTACTCGAGGAACGAGTAGTTGACGCCCGAGTACTGACCCAGGAACTGTTCCAGGCCCGGCTCGGTACCGAAGTAGTCACCCAGGTTGTCGAACGAACCCGAAACGTTGCCGGCGTCAACGCGCAGACCGCTGTAGATGACCGAGAAACGTGCGCCGTTCAGACCGGCTTCGTTTTGCTCGCCATTGCCCGAGTCGTCGTCAGCTTGCAGACGAACACGGCCCTGGAATTCAACGCCGCTGTCGGTTTCGACGTTTGCGTCGATGTTCAGACGGAAGCGCGAGACCAGGATGGTGTTGTCGGTGTCGACGGTAGCGCTGGCGGTGGTGCCGGTTCCACGAACGATGTCGCCGCTAGCGGTGGTGGTGAAGTTCGCAACCGTGCCGGTGCGGTCTTCTTGGTAGCCAACACCAAAACGGCCGTAACCGCTGAACCGAATTTCAGCCGCGGCAACGCTTGCGGTCGCAAGCAGTGCGGTCGATGCAAAGAGTACTTTTTTCATGGTTTATCCATAAGTTTTGAGAGGAGTGTAGCCACAAAATTGCGGCTGGCCGCGTCTTCAAAGAAAATCCCTACGTGCACAATGGGTCCGCAGCATTTCAAATTGAGAGCGCGGAATTCTGTTGCATGTTTGCACAACATTTTTTTCGAAACACAAAACCATTTTGCGTGTGTTTACAGGCGGTTCAGGGTCGTCACCGGAATCGTTACAAAAATTTGAACACAAAAATACAAAACCACCCCTTTAAATCTGGGCAAGTGTACCGTGCGCTGAAATTGTAAGTTCTTCAAGCATTTGAAATTTTTACCTAATTCGAGCAGTCCAGCAAGAGAATCCTGCTCGAACAGGCATTGGTGAAGGGCCTGAATCGGCGCAAGTCGCACGCCCGGCTGTGCAATCAGCCCACATGTGGGATCCTTCAATTGCTTGTATAGAAGAACGAGAGTTTTCGGCTTACCCCACCCGGCGGCGGCGGGAAGGGCGAGGCCGCCCGCACCTGCGCTCTGGCTGCGCGGTCCACTTCGGGCGATCCGGAGCTGTCCACGACATCAACCCAAGCCAGCGATCCATCCGGGTTGATCTGGAAAAACACCTGCGCAAAGCCGCGCGCAGACACAAACACCACCGGCGCGCGGTTTAGATGTACCAGCACCCGGCCCGCGTAATTGGTCGTGTTCGAGTTCCCCGGTCCGCGCCCGCCAGAGCGACTGCCGGTATTGCCCGAGGTGAATGCGTCTATCCCCCTGCGCCGGTAAGTGGTCAGTGGCGACTCTACCTCCTGCGACGGAAATCTAAGCGCGCTGAAATCCCGCGCACCGCCTTGAACCCCCTGTCTTTGCGGAGCGGGCGTGCGCTCTGGTCGCTGCGGGCGTATCGAAGACGTCACCGCAAGGTCTGAGGTTTCGCCGGTGTCGTCCGGGGATTCAGCAGACGTCGGCAGATCGGGCTCAACGGCTTCGTTTTCCAGCGGCACCACTGGGACAGGCGACACTTCGAGGACAGGCGCGACTTCGGGTGATGGAAGTGCGGCAAGCTGTTGCGGCTCTGGCTCCACGGGTTCAACCTGTGTTGCAACCACGTCAGGCGCACCTTCGGGCGTTTCAACAACCTCGGACGGCTCAACCGGTGGCGTCTCGTCCACCTCCTGACTGGCGGCGTCGTCACCTTCTGACGTATTCTCGGTCTCAGCTACATCCGGTTCAACAGGCTCGGTCGCAATCGGTTGTACGACCTCTGCATCCCCTAAATCCGGCGAGGGTGTCACCTGCGGGTTGTCAGACGCAACAAGCGCCTCGCTGACGGGCACCTCGTGCGGTTCTTCCGGCGCTTCGACCGGCGGTTCAGGCGCTTCGGGCGGTTCTGGCTCAACTGGTTCGGCAATCACTTCGGCAAGGTCTTCGAACGTGTTGCCCAGCGCCACGGAGTCCGCCGGGCTTTCATTAGTTGGTTGTTCCGACAGGCTTGGGGCCGTGAACGTCAGGCCCATCACGTGAATAAACAGCGATACAAGAATGGCCACAGCCGCTATGACGACCGACCCCCGGATCATTCCAGCGCCTTCTCGGTGACAACATAAACCGATGTCGCGCCCAGCCTGCGCAATTCGCCCGTAACCTCGATCAGTCGGGGGGCGGGCGCTGCGCGATCGGGAACGATCCGGACCGCGCCGGGTTCGCGACCCTCCATATAGGCTTGAGCGTCGGTCGTCTGGCCTCGAAAACTGATGCGGCCATCCTCATGCAGGATCAGGGCATCGGGCGGTTCGCGACCTTCAAGATCCGATGTGTCGACAAGATCCAGATCTGGATCCAACGGAGGCGCCACGGTTCCCGTGATCAGGAAAAAGATCAGCATCAGGAAAACGACGTTGATCAGCGCGATGGTGGAATCGCGTTTGCGGTGGGGACGCATCGACCGGATCATTCCAACACCAATACGCTGAGCTCGTCACGCCCACGCAGCCGGACCAACAGGTCAACCAGACGCTGCGACGTCGTATCGGGATAGAGGCTGACAAGAACTTGCCCGGTTTCAAGCTGATTACCCAGCTCATCCAGCGTGATCGGCGCACCGTTCAGATCAAGCCGCTCGGTTCCAAGCTGCACAAAATGCCTCTCTGCCGGGGTTTCTGAGGCCGCGCCTCCACCTGTCGCATTGCTCAGCTCGATCTCGCCGTACTTGGCGAATGTTGATGACAGCATGAAAAACAGAAGCAACAGAAAGATAACGTCGATGAGCGGGGTCATCGACAATCTTCGCCTGACGAACGGTGCAGGGTTACGCATGCTCGGGCGCGACGGCTGTCGCAGAGGTATCGACCGGACCGGGAATACCCTGACCCGGCACCAGCACCGTGCGCAGCGCCTTGTCCGCGAAAACCCGTTCACGCGCCGTTCGGCTTTCGAACCAGGACAGAACCATCGAGGTCGGCATGGCCACAGCCAGACCAACGGCCGTCGTGATCAGCGCAACCCAGATACCACCAGCCAGTAAGGACGGATCAACCGTTGAGCCTGCGGACTGAAGGCTGCGGAAGGCTTCGATCATGCCAAGCACAGTGCCGAACAGACCCAGCAAAGGAGCAAGCTGGGCCACGGTATCCAACAGCCGGAACCCTCGCTCCAAACCTGCCAGCGCCAGCCCCGCCTCTGCGTCCAGCCGTTGATCCAGCCCCGGCGTGTCCGGCGCGTCCATAGCAACCCCGACAAGCGGAGCAAGATAGCTGCGGCTCTCGGCCAAACGCGCACGCGCGCGCCGGACATCACCGTCATCCCACGCCGCAAGCGCCTGAGACAGAACACGGTGCCGCCCAACGCCCGACACAGCAAACTGCCAGAGTTTGTAGAGCGTCACTGCAAGTGTCACCACGGACATTGCGATGAGAATTCCGACAACCGGCCCGCCAAGGGCCAGAATTTCGCGCAATGCGTCCAGCGGGCTCATCCAAGTAACTCCACTTCTGTCCGGCTGTTCAGTTTCAGCGTGTCATCGCATAATTGACTGTCCGCGCCTTCAACAACGCAAGTGTTTGCACCGTTAATCAACGCCCGACCCACCCCCGCGCATGTCATGCCCGGCAAATCGAACTGACGCACGCGCGGCCGACCAGCGGGCAGATCGCGAAAGTTGAACAGCGACAGGCTGACCACACTGCCCGAAGCATCGAAAATCACCGTTTCGAAACTTGCGGCGTCAATTTCGGAACCGGTCTTGTTGTCAATCAGGAACGTCAATCGGCAGGCCCCTTCGACATCCTGAAGGGTGTTCAGTTCCAGCAACAGCCCGGTCTGGTCCGCCCCTTCGGACTGCGCTGCTGCTGCAAGTGGTAGTGAAACGAATATCGCGGCAAGCACCACACGGCGAAACTTCATTTGCGCGCTCCCAATTGTTCGACGCAGTCATCAGCAACCGGCATGTCTGACGGGCGCTGTAACCGTCATATCCAAGACAGTTAGGGCACGAAAGGGTCACCGACACCATTGTGACCCCACGAGATTACGCGTGCTCGGATTTCCGCCGTTGATAGACAGCCATAGAAGCCGCACCAATGAGAGGCCCGGAACTGGGCCGATGTCTACCCGTCATGCTCGGGAGGCGCCTCTGGTGCTTGGTAATTGACCATGGCGCAGGCGATCAGCCATTCCATCGCGTTGGCCTTGATATCGTGCTCGGACGAGATCGCGATTGTTCGGCTTTCGAAAATCTGGGCATATTTCGGCCAGGCCAGTTGATCGGCCGGGTAAATTGATCCGTCAGTCTTTTGCTGTTCCCATTTGTGCATGACACCGCCAGCGACACCAAAGCTGATCTGGCCGGGAATGGGCGGTTTGCCCCTCCCGTCAATCAACAACGGATCAGCGTAATCCCGACGACCCAGGCCCTGCACAAAGCTTACATTTGCGGGATTGCACCCCAATCCGAACCACATCCCTTCGACCACCGCCGCCTGCATTTCAGGCGGAAGCTCACCATTGGCCGCAAAGTACAGGGCAAAATGCGCCGCCCGCCAATTCGACCCCGGCCCAAACCGAAGCCAACCCGGACCCCACGGATAGGTCGCGGTGCTGTGCAATCCAAAATCACGCCCCATCCGCTCGGCCCGTTTGACGCGGTACCTAATCCAGCCTTTGATCGACTTGACGATCTCGGGGTTTGTTGGCCTGCCTTCCTGTCCCGCCTGAAGATAATCATAATACGAGAACTGGAAGATTTCCCGTTGAATGCCATCGGCGGGATCATCAGATAAGGGCTCGAACGGGTTGTTATCCTCGAAAACCTTCAAGGCCGTCGCGTCGCCGCTGGCGCGGTAGATACTTGCGGCAGCCGCGACACGGGATCGCGACACGACGCTCACCCATTTTTCCGGTTTTGGCTCGGTCCCGTCTTCGTTCAGTGGGACGGGTGCATAAGGATTTTTTGACAGAAACTCCTGCTCGGCCCAATACCAGGCGCGGACCGCCTCATCTATGAGACTTTCGCCCAGGGTGATGTCACCGCACACGTGCTTGATAACGTGGCCCAGTTTCGCCGCACTAAAGGCAAACCAGTACGAGGCCCAGTCTTCCGGCCCATAGCCGTACGCAATCTGAACAGGGTTCCATGAAACCGAGCCGAATATCCCCGAATTCGAGTATTCAACGCCTCCGCCTATGCCGCCATCCTCGCGCTGGGTTCTGCGCCACAGGGAAATGCCCCACAATGCCTCGTGTATAAGATCGGGCAGAACTGTCTGTCCGTCCCCGCGATCGTCGCTGTTCTTACGGGCGCGCACGGATTCATCGGAAAATGGCTTGCCGCTTTCGGGAATATTCAGGTCCAGCGTCCGGGCATAGTCGAACGCCTCGACGATATGCGCCATGTGATAGACGACATCGGTGTGCTGAATACGGCGATCCCAATCCCCTGCGTCGTGCCATCCGCCCCAGGCATTTGGGTTGAGGTCCTCGGACCATGCAGCGGTGGATCCAGAAAGACCCGCGTTTCCGATTGGTTGCTCGCGCAGGATCTTGAAAACGCTCGACCCGTCATAGCCCTCGGATGTTCGCCCAAGCTGTACGTCGGTTTGCCACACCACCAGCCCGTCTTCGGGGTGGCCATTGCGAGGTCGGGTTCTGCCTTCGCCATATGGCTCGGCAATTTCGCACCCCGATCTTTGATGATAATACCAGCGCGCAGCCAACCTTAGCGCATCGGCATAAGGGGTATCGGAAACCTTGAATGGAAAGGAATCCCCTAATCCATCGACGTGCAGGTGATAATCGCCATTCCTGTCCAAATCCGAAAAATCAGCCTGATAGATATCACAGCCATTGAAGTTCTCTTCATTCCAGTGCGGTTCGGTCGCGGGTTTGACAAGCTCCAGCGTGCCGGTGCGCACAACCGTACGGTCCAGCTCATCAATCAAGCGCCAGCCGGTTTGTTCGGTCAGAATGACATCGGTGTTGCCGGGCATTCCGTTCTGATCATGCCCCCACCACTCGCCGACATAGGCTTTTTTTGGGCCCTTCACCGGATAGCCTGCCTGACAGACGTGCACGGCTTCGCTGAAGGCTGTGACGGGCTTGTGCCCTTGGATGGTCGCGACAGTGGGTCCTTTGAAGGAAAGCTCTGCCCCTTGCGGAATTGGTTGGTCCAACACGAAAGTCAGAATGTGACGCTTGGTGCTGTCCCATCGGCGGACGTCCAGTGCCTCGGTCCGGATCGGGGTAGACTTGCGATACAACGCGACAACGGTGACGGGTTGTCCATTGACGGTAACGCTCCAACCTTCCGGCTGGTCTGCAAGCGCGTGCTTCTGATGCGGCTCTGATCCGGTGCGGAAACCAGACAGCCTGCTATCGCGCACCACTTTGGGCCACGCCGTGAAAAGCTGCGGCTGGGTCACGTTTGCATCGCCCGAGAAATACCCGTCCAGCCCGTTGAGCCGACCGACCGAACCAAATGAGACATAGGGGTCAGGAACCCATTCGCGATTGTCTTCGGGTTTGACCGGCACTGGATCGGATCTTTCGAACAGCGTGTCGATTACCGTGATCTGAACGGTGTCATCACCCACGAAACTCAATTGGGTTTCGACCTGATTGTCCGCTCGCAATGAAGAAACCAGCGCGATCGCAATCGGGGCGGACACTGCCAGAGCAGTACCCTGGAGCAATATGGCACGTCGCGAGAACATCATGAGCCGCATACTCTCCCGGGATCAAACAAAGCGAGCGTACCTCATTTCGCCGTCCGATCCAAACTCTGCAGGAAACGCCAGATCAGGCGGGGGCGCAGCAGGCTGTCGGGGTACAAAACAGCACCGCAGGTGCCTTCGAACAGAGCCGCCGACTTGCGCCCGTACTGGTACTGATTTCGCACGCCCGACCAGAAGATATCAATTTGCCGCGCACGCAGAAGCGACCGCAACCGCGACCCGAACCGTTCTTTCATCAAAGGATTCACCGCAATTTTTTCGATACACGGTACACGCCGCGCAAAGGCCGGGCCACGCGCCCCGAAATTGGCGCCACTGGCGACTTGGCGATAGTTCAGCAATGCAGGCCCCTGCACGACGGCGAATTCACCCAAAAGGGCCAGTCGGCACCAGAATTCCCAGTCTTCGCCATTGACCAAAGACTCGTCGTACCCACCGCAGCGTTGGGCGCCTTCGGTTCGGACGGCTAGTGCCCCCCCATTGACCACAAAGTTCTTTCGCAACAACGCGGCCAACTGATCCTGATCAGGCACAAGGTGGCGGTTGTCGGCCCCGCGCATAGGGTGCCCGTCCACGTCGATCCTCTGCACCCCTGCTACGGCGGCAATGGCGTCGGAGTTTTTCAAAGCTTCGGAAAACGTGCCCAACGCCTGCGCATGCAGCAGGTCATCAGCGTCCAGAAACAGAACAAACTTTCCTTGGGCCCGGCTCAAGCCAAGGTTTCGGGCCGCGCTGACACCTTTGGCCGGGCCGTCCACGGCGTGAAACCTGTCGTCCGATTGGGCAAAACGATCCGCAATCTGTCGGGTGTTGTCCGTTGAGCCATCGTCGACGCAGATCACCTCAAAATCAGCAAAGGTCTGGTCCTGCACACTCTGAAGCGTTTCTTCCAGAAACCGCTCCATATTGCGGGCCGGAATGACAATCGAAAAGACCGGTTCGTCAGAGGTATGCGCCACAATCACCCCTCCTTCACGCGGTCGACTTTGACGGCCGCGCTGCTGTATTCGGCAAAGTCAAAGCGCAACAGCCCCGCAACCATGCCCGCCCCCCTGAGGATTTCGAGCCACCCCCTGTAAAACCTAGCCCGAGAGCCGAAGCCGAGGCACAAACAGGTCAGCGCACCCCAGCCCATGGCCGCAACGCTTTTCAGGGCGCGCGTTGCGATACCCTGCCGCCGGATCAGGGCGATGCGACTTAACGTGTTGCCCATTCGGAACCACCGTCGGCCAAGCCAGCGCAATGTCATGCGGTTTTCAGGGACATCATCCCAAACCAATGCATCTGCTGCGGCCCGGATCATTCCACCGCCGTCCCGCAGCCGAGAAAAGAACTCTTCGTCTTCGCCCCCGGTGATATTGAATCGCGGATCGAACCGCAGGCCACGTTCCCGAATGATTGCCGCATCCGCCATCGCGTTATTCGTCGCCGCAGCCGGCAGCGCGGCCCCTTGCACATAAGGTCCCATTCGAAAAAGATTAAGCGCCTCGATCCAGTCCGGTGGAGGTTGCCGGTACCGGGGCTCTACGGTCCCTTGCACAGCTACGGTGTCAGGCAGAACCATCGTTTGCATCATCTGCGCCAGCCAGTCCTCGGACACTTCTTCATCATCGTCCAGAAAGGCGATGTAATCTGCGTCAGCCGGGGCTTCGTTCAGTGTCCGGTTCCGTGCAGACACGATTCCGCGTTCGTATTCAATGGTGTAGATGACCGGCCAATGGCTGAGTTTTCCGATATCGCCCAGTGCCTCGGTCGCTGGCGCGTCAGGCGCGTTATCGGCGATCACCAAGGTCACACGAATTCCAGGGGCTTCTAGTACTTGCCGGTTCAGGCTTTCGACCAAATTCCGCAGTCCTTCAGGCCGCAAGTAGGTTGCAATGCAAATGGCGATATGCGGCGCAGCTTTATGTGATTGTTCAACCGTCATCGGCGAAGCAAGTTTCCGCTCTTGCAGTTCCGGTTTCTTGCACCGGTCCTGTCTGGGTTTTGCGTCGGCGATGATCCTTGCATGGTTATCCCCTTTGCTCGGCATCCGCTGGTCGCAGATCGCTCCAGGTGGACCACGGCAGGGTTTCACGCCCTGTAAGTTCGGCCACAAATTCCATGTCGGGCCTGAACTGGTTCGCCAGCCTTTCCCGCGTTTCAGATGTGGGAGGCGGAACCATGATGTTCAGATGCTGCTTGTTCATCGACAACATCTGTTTCAAACCCGGAAGGGTCTTCAGCTTTTTCACCCCGTCACCCATTCCCAGCGATCGCATCATATCGCCACCGAACCGAAGCGACTTTTGCAAAGTCTTGTTCCTGTAGGTGATGTTTTCATGAAACCTTTCTGAAATCGCCTCTGACCCTTCCCGGGCCGAAAGGCCCAGATGCTCGCAAATCTGATCATAGGACTCGTCTGGATTTGCGGCCACTTCTTCGGAAAACAGCACCAGCAAGGCGTCCCGGTCAAAGTGCTGCAGCCAGTTTTCCAGATTGGTCTTGTACTGGCTTTGCTGCACATAGGCGGGGTTTTGGGCCAGACCCGCCTCGACCGAAGTCGAGGGCGCAATGTGGCCTTTGCGAATCTCATGCAAATGGTTCGAGAACACGCGCCCAATCGGATCCCTGAGGATGCAGATCAGCTTGAGGTCCTTGTTATAGGCCCGCGCCCGCCGGGGCGCATCTGAACTGAAGAAGTAGGTTGGAGAACACTCTCCACATATGTTTCCGGGCGGGGCGTTTGCGAAACAGCTTTCGTACCATGCATAGCCCCGGTCAAAATTCGCGGTGAAGAAATTCAGCTCTTTGGTGTCATTCGTCGTCACCGAACTGTGTTCGGACAACACGTGATGCAGCCAAGTCGTCGCGGCCTTTTGCGCACCGATTCCTATGAAATCCACCTTCCCCACACGAAATCCCTTCTGAACAAACCAACTTACCAATACTTCTGGCAAAACTCCGGGAAATTCAGTTCAGCCAGTCTTTGCGCCTCTCTACCTACGCTCGAACCGCTTCGGCACATCTTTTCTAAGCACAATGCTCAACGCATGCGGCAGCGTCCGCATATGCCTTCTGAACAGATACCGCGGACCGGTCGCCATTCGATGCAACCACTCTAGCCCCATTTTCTGCATCCACAAAGGCGCGCGCGGATAATCCCCGACGACAAAATGAAAACAGCCGCCGCAGGTCACTATCCAGGCACAATGATCCAGTTTTGAGGCTATGTGGTTGGCAAACAACTGCTCTTTTGGCTTTCCAAGCCCGACCCACAGGATATCGGCCTTGCTAGCGTTGATGTCGGCGATAACGGCCTCTTCCTCTGACGCATCAAAATACCCGTTTCGCCGGCCCACGACCTTCAGACCGGGATACAGGGCGGTCAACTCTTCAGCGCATCCGCGATTAATCTCTTCGGTGCTGCCCAGAAGGTAGAATCCCACATCGTTCTTCGCCGCCGCCGCAGCGGCTGAGTGAATGAAATCGGTAGTGGCCGTGCGTTCGGGAATGCCCTTGGACCCCTGTGTCCACTTCGAGGCCCAGACCACGATCTGCCCATCGGCATGAATGATATCGGCCGCGTCTATCGCCTTGGCGAATTGTGCATCTTCGGCATAAAGCGAGATTCCCTGTGCGTTCGAATCGAACACTGTCAATGTGCGGTGGCTTTGCCCGGCCCTGCGCCGTTCAACATCGTCCAGCATCGCCGACGTAAGCTCGGCGTCGCTGACGAGAGCGACGGGCATACCGCCTACAATTGTGTGCGACAAACGCTTGTCGAGAATCTTGTTCATCTCATAGCCAACTGGTTAAAACACATACAGTAACGGCAGGTTATCAGGACTGCCGATTCTCGCTAATACATACTCCACGAACTGCTCAGTTAATCGGCGCAGCCCCGTGCGAATTAGCAAACCCTCCTAAACTTCCTATCTTTTCGCAGCCAATCATGGTTTTCTAGACCCATTGTTGACGCCATCTGTTGATTTCACTGTTGATATAAGCCCGCTGACACTATGCTCGGGCCTATCCTTACCGCACGTTGTTTTTTGTTATGACTGATCAGTATCGCCGAGGATTAGATGTAGAACTCTCTGGGACGGGTCTAGCTTCGGCAGGCGACCCAGAGCTTAGAACGCTGTCCAATATTGCCTGGGCCATAAGGCGCTCACTTCCGTGGATCATTGCAATGGGGTTTGTGGGTGCTGTTATAGCATACATTTTCACGTACACCTCGGACACAAGATACACGTCCAGCGCAAAAGTCATGATGGAAACCCGTGTTCAGACCGAAACGCAGTTCACGCCTTACGTTTCAGGCCTGCCGCTTTCGCTGACATCGCTGGAAAGTGAACTTGAGCTTTTACGCTCTACCGACTTGATCGAAGGTGTTGTCGACCGGATGCAGCTTTATCTGGATCCCGAATTTTCTGGGGAAGACACCAGTATCAACCTGTCGCCAATCGCACTGGCGCGTAGCCTAAAGAATAGTCTGGTCGACGCCCTGAGCGGTGATAATGACGAAGTGGTGGGCAGCGATTCCTCGGCGGAAGAGCTTGCGCGGGAAACGACCATTGAGAACCTGCTAAAATCGACACGGATCGAACAGATTGGCGATATTTCAGCGGTCTACCAGATTCGCGTCACGGCGAAGTCACCGCAAAAGGCGGCCGACATCGCCAACAGCCTTGCGTCAGAATACCTGTCAAATCTGACGACCATGAAACGCAATGATCTGGTCCAATCCCAGAGTTGGCTTACAACGCGGATCGGGCATTTGCGGGATGATCTGAACAAACTGAGCTCGGATCTGGAAACACATTCTATCGAAATCCCTTATTCCCCGGACGAATACGCAACCATCAAGGCCCAGCGCATTAAGGCCGAGCGGCGCGCCCAACTGGTGGAAAATGAGCTGGCCCGGATCAAAGAGCAAACCAGCGCGATCCACACCCTGCGCGCGCAAGGAAAATCCCAAGAAGCGATCGACTTTGCCAAGAAAATCGGGTTGCTTCCGCCGGACCTTGGACAGGATCCCAATACCGAGGAAGCGCTAAAGCGCCTCAGCGCCGCGCAGGACATTGCCGAAAAACGGGTAGAGCAGTTGGACGACCAACTGAACGACCTGAACCGCAGCATCGAAGTGTTCCGCGCGCAGCAGGCCGAACAGGTTCAGCACGACTCGGTCACCAAGCGGATCGAAAATGAAATTCTGGTCACCGAAGCGATTTACCGGGACTTCGTATCCCAGCTTGGGCGCAGGGCCGAACAAGGTGATTATCTGGACGCTGGTGCGCATCTTATCGAGCGGGCCCGTGTCTCGGTCGACCCGTCGGAACCCAAGCGGTCGCAGACATCCATCGGCGTGATGTTCATGATCATCTTCGCCGGTCTCGGGTGGACCGTGATGCGCGAAATCTTCCAAAAGCGGCTTAGAACCACCTATGAATTCGAAGGCGCGACAGGGGTAAAACTGTCTGCTATCCTTCCCGAGATCAAAAACGCCCCGCAATTCGAGGCGTTCTTTACCAATGACGGAAAGCTGGACCCCGAGTTTGTTCGATATGGCAAAAAGCTATTGGCCAGCAGTGACGTTGGATTGCGATCCCTGCGCCAGCAGGGCGAGCCGTCCTTCTCGCAAGCGGTCGAGTTTTTCTCGAAAAGCCTGGACGGCAAGCCTAACCAGAGCTTCTCGAACAATGGGTGCGTCATCTTTTCTGGCGCGTCCGCGCTGCCGGATGAAGGGAAAACATCATCCCTTCTGTTGATCGGATCCGTCTGCGCCAAGACAAAATTTCGGACGCTGATTATTGATTGCGATACGGTCGCGTCTGCTTATCGAGATCTGTCAAAACTGTCGGTCGATGAACTGAAATACTGCACCGCTAATCCCTCATCCTTTCAGGAACACATTGTTGCGACGCCTCAGGATGGGTTGGATATCCTGCCGCTTGCCGGCAATCTGGATTCCGAGACAAAGGTATCGCTTGTTGAAGAGTTCCTGCGCTCTCCGGCCTTCATTAATTTGTTGATCACCCTGTCCGATATGTACGAAGTGATCCTTCTGGACACACCGCCCCTGCTGGCGGCGGTGGAATCTGCGTATCTGTCACAGATTTCCCAACGGGTCATTTTGTTTACAAGATGGAACGACACGCACAGAAATTCCGTCTTTCAAGCGATACGTGAGTTGGAAAACGCTGATGTCAGACCTGCGGCCCTGGTTGCGACGCGTGTCGATCTGAAACGCGCCAAAAAATATGGTGATCCCAACCTGGGATAGCGCCTGACACAACAAGTTTTCCTGTAGGCATTTTCAGACTGCACATGTTGCTAGCCCGTTTTCATTGTTCCGTGTTCTGGCCCGAGCCCAAAATGCGCCGCGAGAACAGAAAGTTTATAACCATCCCGGCCAGCGTCGCAGGCACCAATGCAATGACCGGATAGGCACCTGCTGTCTCGTTGAGGCGGATCAACGCCACGAACACCGCGTAGTTCACCGCCAGACCAAAGCTCATTGCCAACACATAGCTTGCGAATTCTCTCAGTGTCGGACGGCTGACAGTGGCGAACGTAAAGGTCCGGTTCAAATACCAGGTTGTCGTGACGGCCCCGCAGAAAGAGATAATGCGCCCGATCTCGGGGATCAGTCCAAACCACTCGGTTGTCAGCAACAGCAGACCAGCATCCACGAAGAACGCGATACCACCCACGATTACGAACCTGAAAAACTGAGAGGAAGGCATGTTCACAAGTCCATTGTCGCCATTGATAAAACAATCTCATTTCAAGTGGCCGGGCTTTTCTTGGACCCCACCGAAAGCTCTGGAAAGACCGCAGCAAATTGGCCGCAAAACAGGTTAGAGCTTTGACCCTTATGTCAATTTTTCTTTTGGCATAGGCGAATATCTGGTATCCCAAAACATATTCTGTCAATCCGTGTTTTTTGTTTTTTTGGAGGATGAGTGCCGTGTTGAAGGAGGAGGCAGCTTCGGGTGTGAAGGGTAGCAACCCAGATCACGTTGCTTCGGATGATACGGTTCGGATTGCGATCATTTTACCCTGCTACAACGAAGAAGCGGCGATTGAACTGACCGTTTCTGAATTCAAGGAAGCCCTGCCAGACGCCGACGTGTATGTGTTCGACAACAATTCATCGGATGCGACGATCGAGGTGGCACAGCGCGCGGGCGCGACCGTCCGATCCGAAACAAATCAAGGCAAGGGAAACGTGGTTCGACGCATGTTTGCGGACGTGGAGGCAGACGTTTATGTCATGGCCGACGGCGATGCCACCTATGACGCCAGCAATGTCACTGAGCTGATCGCATTGCTGCGGAACAACAACCTGGACATGGTGAACGGGGCACGAAAACACTCGGATGACGCAGCCTATCGGCCCGGCCACAAATTTGGCAACCGGATGCTGACTTCATTGGTCAAGCTGTTCTTTGGCCGAAACCTTGAGGACATGCTGTCGGGGTACAGGGTGTTCAGCCGACGGTTCGTCAAAAGCTTTCCCAGTATGTCCAGCGGGTTTGAGATCGAAACCGAACTTACCGTTCACGCGCTTCAAATGCGGCTTCCGATTGATGAGGTACAGGTCAAGTATCGCGCACGGCCCGAGAATTCAGTGTCCAAGCTGTCGACCTATGGAGATGGTCTGAGAATCCTGCGCATGATCGGCTTTCTGGTGAAGGAAGAGAAACCACTGTTGTTCTTTTTCTCACTCGCCGGGCTGATCTTCATCCCTTCGGGCCTTGTGTTCCTATCGGTGCTTTTGGAATTTCTGGAAACAAGTCAGGTCGCACGGTTTCCATCCTTATTCGCGGCACTGACCGGGTTCCTGATGTCAATTGTCTGTATCGCCTGCGCCCTGATCCTCGACACCGTTTCGCGCGGCAGAAGAGAGGCCCGCCGCCTCAGCTATCTGCAGTATGAGGCCCCCAAACCCTAAGACCCGGCGCGACGCTGATTGATATGAAATACAAGGTAGGTCGCCAACAGCGGCAATAGCCAGACAACGCGCGCCTGATACCGGTGATGCGGATCCGACAGAACGCCGCATACCACCGCATTTACCACAAGCGTTGCCAAAATCAGAATGCCCAAAGCCAAGGCCGCGTCTGAAACAGGTCGTGACGCGTAGATGTAAAACACTGTCATCAAACTGAAGGCCGCAACCACATAGATCAGGGTTGACAATGCAACAAACGGATAGGCTCCGGTGACGGCCTTCGAGTCCCCGTAATTTTTCAGATCGACCTCGGACATGAACAGCGGTGCCTGCTCAAGAAAGACCCGCTTGGCCGTTTCAAACTCGTACAACCCGAACAGGCCGAACTGTTCGGCCGAGTTTTTTAGCGACGCCGCGATTTGCATCCCCGGGTATTCCAGTGCCGCCGTCAGAAAAACCGAGGCGTCCTCATTGCTGAGTTGCAGCTTGGTGTCCGGATCGGACGACCGGAAAAACCCGTCCGGGTGCCACAGAAAATGCTGCGAGTCCCGGCTTTGTAGCGGAGCCGCGCCGCAGATTGTGAACCCGTGCTGTTCGCAGTCATTGTCAATCAGTTCCGCAACCGGTCCATCTTCGATCCCCCGTGCGGTCAAAAAGGGGATGCTTTGCGGCCAGCTTCCGAACATGGTGAAGGCGACATAGGCGAACAGGAAAACCGCAAACACACCTGCGCCAAAGGCGGAACATGATACAAGCAGACCGGAAAACGTGGGCCTGAGCCGCGGCCAGATCGACATGAACAACAAGATTGTCAGCAATCCGAAGATCACCAGAATATGGCTGTTATGAAAGGCGGCGGCGGCGGCCAACGTGACCCAACAGAACACTTTCTGAAGGACCGACAGATTCTTTCTGCCGTAACACAGAAGGAACAGGCAAATAGGTGCCAAAGCCGCAAATATGTCCGGCATAGTGTAAGTCGAAAAATACGGCAGCGGTGTCGCCAAAGCGCAAATCGCCCCGGCGGCCAGATAGGGTTTTACAGGATCAACTGGGCACAGCTGCCTGACCGTCAACCACGCAGCATAGCCAACTATGAGCGACTGAAAAAACGCTAGCAAGTAAGGCTGAACACCGAAAAAGACGTACACGAAAATCCCGTAATATGGGGACCGTGACATGGGTACCGCGAACTTGCCGCCGTTTTCCGAGTTTCCCGGTTGCGCAGTTGTCTCTTCATTCGCGCTCTGCGCTTGTGATCCGGTGTTTTCAGCGATCAACTCTTCGGCAGGTTTTCCGGCAATCGTCTGAACCACCGCTTCACCCGCCTTGTGATACCCTTCCGTGTCAAAGAAAACGAAAGGAAACCCGTTTATGGCCGCTGGCAACATCAGCATGACCGCAAATGTGACGACCAGCATCAAGGCCTTCAAAGTGGTCATGTTCGCTGTATCTGATTGCGGGGAAACACCGACACCAATGGACGCCACGCTGGATGCTTCGTTTTTCATGCTAAAAACCACATTCGAAATTCGTTACCCGTTTAACAACTATGGCGAGGCGGACGGACACCCGCTTTTCAAATTTGCGCCGCGCCGAATGTGCCTCCTCTGACTGGTGATGTATTTGCTGGGCTCACTCGGTCAGAGGCGCTTCGGGCAGCAACTCTTCAACCTTGATCTCCAGGCTGTCACCCGGAAGCAAACGTGTTTGCTTGTCCCCCGGAACCGCCTGCAATTCACCTTCGATCAAACGATAAATTCTGACCGTGTAGTCGATGTCGGTAATTAGACTATCAATCCCCATCTCATTGGACGCCCCTGCCAGATATTTGGCGATCGTGTCCATTTGCAATGTCGATTCCCTAATGGCCAGATTCGCATCCCGCCGCTCCTGCAACAGACGCAAAGACCGCTCTTGTTCGTATTGTTCGCGATCCCGTCTGAGCCGGGTCAGGACCAGACTGGTTGCAGCAAGGTCCTCGTCTACATCCAGCAGACGTGTTGCGGACAGAACGGTTGTACGACGGGTGTCGGCGATACGAGAACCCGGCGCCAGACCACGATCCACAAGACTGATGACCCGCGCTTCTTCTTCTTCGTCGGCAGCCAGCGCCTTAGCCAGTTGGAATTTTTGCTTTTGAAGGATCGCGATACGCTCGCCTGCCTGTTCCTCGGCATCTTCAAAGAAATGCCGTTCACCCGTTTCATTGGCCAGGTTCACCGTGCGAATCTTGATCTGCTCAGCGATCAAATCCGCCAGAACTGTTTCCGATACGGAAACATCATCAATCAAGGGCTCAGGATGGTTCATATTTTGCAACAATTCAGTTGTTACACGCCATTTCCGGGTCAGCGCTTCCGCTTGGTCCAGCGCCGCCTGACCATAGGCTGTTTGCCAGCGCATCAGTTGAATGGGGTCAATGGTGACGTCATCGGTCAGAAGCTGGCTTCTGACACCGCCAGCCAGCGCGACGGCTTCGCGGGCTGTGACACCGGGTCGATAATCAATCTGGCCCGTCCGCGCGACATCCCCGCCAATGATGATCGGTCGATACCCGTTCCGGGAAATCTCAATCTCATCACCATCCAACTGAATGATGAATATCTCACCGTTGTTGTTGTATTGCTTCACGATTTTGCCAGAGGCGTCCAGGCGCACGCGCTGCTCCAGTTCCTCCAGCGACAAACCCTGTGCTTCAAACTGACCAAGCCATTGCAGGTTCACGTAACCATGTACGTCTATTACCGATTCGAAAGACAGGTAATCCAGTCCTGTAAACGTCACACGGACGTTATCGCCGGGCTCAAGATCGAAATCCGCAAGGGCGGCTCCGGCGTAAAGAGTAAAAAAGATCGCAACCAGGCCACGAGCAAACGACCGAAATTGATCGCCAATCCAGCCGGACGCCTTACCACACAAATCACACAGTACAAATGTCATCTCGGTCACCACTTAACATGCAGGCAACAAGCCCGGAAATTTCAGTAACCGGTCGCGTTACACACTGCGCCTACGGTTCGGAAGAGAATCTTGAGGTCGAACCAGAACCCGATTTGCCTTGCATAGTCGCTGTCAAACAGCGCGCGATGCGAGAACTCTACATCGTTGCGATCGGAAACCTGCCACAGACCGGTGATTCCGGGCTTCATCAAACCGTATTCCAGCCCCGGATATAGAACCTGCTGTTCAGGCAGCATCGGACGCGGGCCAACCAGACTCATATCCCCCACAAGGACGTTCCAAAGCTGCGGCAGCTCATCCAGCGATGTCATACGGATGAACCGGCCGAACCGTGTGACCCGTGGGTCATTTTCCAACTTTTGATGCTTGCGCCATTCAGCGGCCGCCGCCGGGCATTCTTTCAGATGTTGTTCCAGCATCCGCTCCGCATTCGGAACCATCGAGCGGAATTTCAGAAAGTCGAATTCCTTGCCGCCGATGCCCACACGTCTTTGCCGGTAAATGGCCGGACCACCATCCAGTTTTACAAGGATCGAAATGACAAGAATGATTGGCAGCACAAATGGTGCACCGATCAGGATAAGAAAGATGTCCAACAGACGCTTACCCTTGACGGCGTAAAAACTTTTTAAATTGCAGAACTCGACAACTTCAGAAATAGAGTTTTGATTTGGTTTGCAAATTTCAGAATCTTCTATCCGAATAGAACTTCGAACATGGTTCATAATAACCCCCAAGACAACACAACAGCACTCAAAACGTCGGCGGCAAAACATGCCACATACGCTTCGCCACACGCTGCTCCGTTAAGTGCGGATGCAGCGGCGACTACAAATTCTATTCGCTCGAATTTGGGGTACAGCGCACCAAGTGCGTGATCCCACCCATGTTATAACCCGACTCGGTGCCAACACCGACCGGGATTATTGCCCCGCAATATGATCGCACCTTTAAAATAAAGAGACAACTTATTTGTTGGAGTTTATCGGAGCTCACAAACTTTTGCATCGAAACAGGGCATCATGGGGGTCAGCAGATGGCCAACCGACTGCAATGGTTTCCAAATTGGAAACAGTAAGGCACATTTCTGTGCGCCGTTTCCAAATTCGTTACTGACCGATCTTCGAGGGCAGTTTACTGAACACTTTCAGGCGCAACTTACGGCTGAACGTGAAATGCAAAACGGCAACCAGAAACGGCGTAAAGCATCCAATCAGCAATCCACCCAGCACGGCCACCCCCGTACTTGCGCCCGTGAGAATCAGCGCGACACAGCACAGAACGGCAACCAGCGGCCCAGAGAGAAGATAAACGATTACCATCTATTACGTTGCTCTTGTTCGGTCTTTTGTCATCTTTATTTCACCTGCCATTTTGACCTCATGCTCTTGTGTGCTCAGGCAGTTGGCTTTGAATATAGATCGCCCCACACGATAAGCCATCAAGTGACACAAAATCTTGAGATCAGTGACAATCTAACATCATATTCAGCTAACCACGAGGGACCCAATCGCCCGATTCAAGAAACCCATGGCAACTGGGCAAAATTATGCCCACACACTGAAGGAACTGTGGCCAAACAGAGGTTAATATATTGTTAAGTATAATTTTTCCGCAGTGGCAAAGTTCGGCTAACGCGCCCGAGGCCGTATTCTATTCCAGACTGTGACAGCCGCGGTTTGCCGAATGAGTACAAGAGTGACGAACATCGCCAAAGACCCAGCCAAAAGCAAAGCGGCCTGAACGAGCAGCGTTGTAGCATCTTCAGCCATCACACCGAACGGCACAAAAATCAGCCCCCCTGCAAAGGCTTTGGTCAATTCCCGAACGGGGACTTTCAGCGGATCGACCTTTCGTCCGATATAGAAATACACGACAAAACTGACAAGGCTGCTGACCAGGAACGCATAAGATGCGCCGGGGGCTCCGAACAGGTTGATGACAGCCAGCGACAGCAGGGCATGCACGATCAGCGTCCCGAACGTAATGACCAGTTGCAAGCCGGTCTTTTTGGACCTCATGAACGAATAGCTAAAATAAGCCCCCTGCAGGCCCGTCACAAAAGCCGCGATTGCCAGAACACGCAGGTATCCGGCCGTTTCCTGAGCAAAGCCGTGGTCAAACAGCAGGTTCGCAAATACGTCTGCCGCGCTGACCAGCGCCACGACAATGGGCATCGAAATCAGCATCAGGAACGAGAAATAGCGATCAAGAACCGAGTCGGAATGCGCAATTCCCTTAACCTCGTGCGCTTCAAAAACCGAAGGCGCAACCACATTCGAAAGAGTACTCATCGTCAGCACAAGGGACCGCATGGTCAGGGCCTGAGCCGCCGCAAAATAGCCCGCCGCCTCGATCCCCACCAGCACCGCCAGCAACGATTGGGTGGACATCGCACGAAAGACCGAGGTTGACCCGACCACGGCCAATGGAAAGCCAAAGAAAAGGTATGTTTTCGCCTCGGCCCGTTTGGGGAAATAGACGCGCGACCGTCCGACCGTAACAAGCACCGCATAGGCCCCTGTCAGCGCGGCACCAAGCGAAATTCCGATCACGGCGCTTTCGTAACCGCCGCCATTGACGATGAATGCGACGGCCAAAGACACGCCCAGCGCATGACGCAGCAGTGTCACGGCCGCAAATTTCGGCCCTTCGTTATACTGCCGCAAGCAAACGGCGCCGATCTCGTGGATCGCATGGCTGATGCAAAACACGGCAGCAAAGAAAAAGCTGTTTGCCCAGGCAAAGGGCAGAATGACGTAGGACATCGCCACAATTGCCAGCAAAGCAAAGACAATCAGGACGGCAGCCCCCAGAACCGTTCCGATGGTTTTGCCTTCGAACTCCTTGGCGTGGTGAAAGCGCCCGACTGAAATCACCAGCCAAAAGAATGTGAACGAGAACAACAGCGTGCCCAGCAGCAGGGTCAGGGTATAGCGCCCAAACTCTGCCGGCCCCAGCACACGCGTCATCACCACGAGGATCACAACAGACAGGAATGCGGACAGCATTCTGGGAACAAAATACCACGTCATGAAAGTCCGTTATGCGTAATAGGGCGCGGAGCCGTCATAAAAATACCCAACCGTCAGAAGCTGACATCAACTCATAAGACACAATGCACCCGGAAGTTTTCACATGGGGCCGCTCCCATCAGCTTGCGGGCCAATTCCTGAAAATGCCTCGTGACTACCCGGCGCAGAAACCGAATTTGTTAAACCATATTCCGCGCGCGATGTCGATTTGCTGAAATTATTGGTGAAACTGGGATTTGCCGTGCGCAAACCATCACGGAAACAGCACGAAGATGGACTCAGGCCGTTGGGCTTTGCTAGGCTTGGCTTTGTAGTTTTCTGAGTGATCTGTTGAATCGCGTATTCAGCATGTGGGTATTTGGGTTTGTTGGCCGTGTCATGAGGCATTCCTTTAGCAGTATTCCCTATCAGCAGGTGGCGGGCACTTCGTTCCACCACAATGTCCTGCTGATCTGCATGGTCTTTCTGATTCTGGTCGGATCGGACCTTCTGTCCGTCGTCCTGTATCGCAACAACCTTGCCAATCGGATCGAGATCCTCACGCTGCTGCCGATCCTTGCAACCGTTGCTCTTTACTATCGACACCTGTTGCGCGGCGCATTCGCCTCACCCGAAATCGCGCTCATGATTATCATTGCCATTCTGTCTGCATCCTGGAGCGATTACCGATTGCTTACGATGGAGCGCACCGTTCCCTTGGCGGCGACCACCCTGTTTGGCCTGACCTTGGGCAGCATGATGTCCATGCGGGGTCTGGTGCTGTTCGTGGCAATGTATTTTGCCCTTTCCATGGCCCTGTCCCTGGCCGCCATCGGAGCGCTTCCGCAAGCTCGTGGATTGCCGCCGTGGGAAAACTCGTGGAACGGCATCTATCTGCACAAGAACGAGCTGGGCGCGAATTCAGTAATGGCAATTCTGTCGTCATTCTTCGCGATGAAGATCACGACCGGACGGCTGCGCATGTTCTTTCAGATCACAGCAGGTGTAGCGGTTGTTCTTTTGATTGCGTCCGATTCAAGAACGGCGCAGATCATCGGGCTGTTTGTGATCTCGGGTTTCCTCATTACCAAAATAATGCCCCGGCTCGAGTTTCTATGGGCCTTGGGATTCATACTGTTTTCCGCGTTTGTGATTGGAATGGGAACACTTATCCTGGCCTCCGACATTGCCGAGCCACTATTTGCGATGATCGGGCGTCAACCCACGCTGTCCAACAGGATTCCCATTTGGGAACTGACCTGGCCCTATGCCATGGATCGGTTTTGGTTGGGATATGGGTATGCTGGCTATTGGCACGACGCGGCCCCCCATATGCGCATCTACGAAAATCAGTACCAGCTTGGATTCACGCCCTACTATTCGCATAACGGCCTGATCGAAACCTGGCTGAACATCGGTTTTGTTGGCGTCGTGCTGCTGTTTCTTGCCTTCTTTCGGTTCTTCAGCTCGGTGTTTTACTGCATGCGACACCTGAAACCCCGGGATGACTTTGTCCTCGTGTTCGCGCTGAGTGTGGGTTTCATCTTTCTGAATATTACTGAAAGCAACGTTATGGGGCGTCTGGACGGGATGTGGATCCTGCTGGTCATGTACATGACCAAAACGAATCTTGTCGCCAAAGCGCTGGTCGCAGATTTCAGGTTGCGGAGCGCGTCATTGGCATGAGGTACTTCTGCGAAGATAGACAACAGGTTTTTGGGCAGTGCGCTCAAATCAATTCGATCAATTCGATGTCGCCAGCCTTAATTCAAGGCCTCAGGTTTCAACGATTGACAGCGGCCTGCCCTGTATTGTCGACTTTGACCATTCGTCGTTTTGAATCTTTTTTCCAACTTTTGTATCCGTTCGGGAGGCACCATTGAAAACAGCCATTTTTGCAGGTGGTAAGGGTTCTCGCCTGATCGAGGAAACCCGCGTTCGCCCCAAGCCATTGGTCGAAATCGCCAACCGGCCGATCCTGTGGCATATCATGCAGCATTATTCGACCTATGGGCATCATGACTTTGTGCTGGCCCTTGGCTACATGGGTGACCTGATCAAACGCTATATTTCCGATCTGTGTCAGTATGACGGGAATCTCAGGATCGACTTTGCCAAGCGCGAATTGTTTGGCGAGCCCGATTATCACAACAGTGTTCTGGATGCGCAGATGCCGCCCTGGACAGTCGATCTGATCGACACCGGGACGGAAACCATGACAGGCGGGCGACTGGCCCGACTGCAACCGTATCTGGGCGACGAAACGTTTATGCTGACCTACGGCGACGGTGTTTCAAACGTCGATCTGGACGCTCTTGTTGCCTTTCACAAATCACACGGAAAGCTGGCCACGATCACGATGGTGCGCCCGCTGACGACATTCGGGCATCTGCAAGTGCGCGAGGACGGGTTGGTCGAAGGCTTCATGGAAAAGCCCGAGACAGCCGCCGACTGGATCAATGGCGGGTTCTTCGTGCTTGAACCCGAAGTGTTCGACGCCGTCGCCAGCGTGAATGGCGACGAGATTATGTGGGAAGAAGGACCCCTGCCCAAGCTGATGGAATTGGGTGAGTTGATGGCCTACCGCCATCCTGGTTTCTGGTATTGTATGGACCATCTGGCGGATAAACGCCGGCTTGAGGAGATGTGGAAAAATGGCAACCGACCGTGGGCAACATGGGAAAATTCAAAAGGTTCTGTTAACGGGTCATCTCGGCTACGTGGGGACGGTCACCGCCCCGGTATTGGCCGAGGCGGGAATCCAGGTGACTGGGTGCGATATAAATCTCTTTGACCGGGCCGATTTCGCCCCCGGCGGTGCCGTTCCCGAAATCCCGAACCTGGCCAAGGACATTCGCGACCTGACGGTTGACGACCTCGAAGGTTTTGACGCCGTGGTGCATCTGGCGGCCCTGTCGAATGATCCCTTGGGACAGCTTCGCCCCGGCCTGACACAGCAGATCAACCACGAAGGCACGGTCCATGTGGCGAAACAGGCCAAGGCCGCTGGTGTGCGTCGGTTTGTTTTCGCGTCCTCCTGCTCGAACTATGGCCGGGCCGGAGAGGATTTTGTCGATGAAGATGGCCAGCTTAACCCACAGACGGATTACGGCGTATCCAAGGTTCTGGCCGAGCGGGACCTGAAGCCACTGGCAGATGACAGCTTCACGCCCACTTTCCTGCGCTTTGCGACCGCTTATGGTGCAAGCCCCCGAATGCGGTTCGACATTGTTCTCAACAACCTGATCGCACATGCCTATACCTCGGGTCGCATTCTGATGATGTCAGATGGCACGCCGTGGCGTCCGATCATCCACGTCGAAGACATGGCCCGTGCCTTCCTCGCCACGCTCGAAGCCGATCCTACCGAGATTTCGGGCGAGGCGTTCAACGTTTGCCGGACCGAAAACAACTATCAGATCCGCGATCTGGCCGAGATCGTCGCCGACACGGTTCCGGGTGCGAAAATCGATTATGCGGCCGATGCCGGGCCTGACAACCGGTCATACCGGGTCAGTTCAGCCAAGATCGAAAAGTCCATCCCGGGCTTTCAACCCAAATGGGACGCAGTCCGGGGGGCACAGCAATTATATGATGCGGTCAAGGCCTGCGACCTGCAGGTCGAGGATTTCGAAGGTCGCAAATATAAGCGACTGGCCCAGTTAGAGGCCCTATTGCAGGAAAACCAACTGGATCAGGATTTTCGCAGAACCGTGCCGATCGCTTCGTGATCGGCACGCGCCGCGCTAGACGGCCTGAAGCTCTTGAATGACGGTTCGGGCGCCGCGCTCACCGGATTTGAACGCTTCATCCGTCCACTGATAACCCCACTCCCCGAACCGCCCAACATAGGTAACCCCAACCTCGTCCAGCCACTTGTGAACGATTGGCAGAGCTTCCTCGCGGTCAAGGTCGAAGATGATGTTGGCGTGAGTAATCAACCGGGCATCCGTATGCAGAATCTTTTCGTCCTCGGCGATCAGGCCAATTTTGACGAGGTCATCAATCACCGGCTGGATCAGCTCTTCGGGCGCGACGTCCAGCGGTCTGTATTTGTGTGAATAGTAGCATTCCGCCTGAATAGAGCCGCATCCTGGCGGGCAAGTCCGGGTCGACATCTTGTGAGGGAAGCTCAACCGGGTAAAGACGATGTCCTCATCGTAAATATATGTCCAAGTCGCAGGCGTGAAATCGTCGCGCGCCAGCCCGATATTCACAGTCACACATGTGGTACAGGCCAGTTTTGCCGCAGCATCCAGAACATGCTGGGGCGCCCCTTTGACCATGGGGATCAGGTCAGGCAGCGGGATGGATGAAATCAGCTTGCCATATTCTTCGGTCACGCCGTTTTCAAAACGGACAGTTTTTGCAATGGGATCAATGGCGACAACCTTGTGACCCAGATGCAGGTCAGTCTTTTTCATGAACGGCTTGAGATAGGAAATGAACCCACCTTCGGTCGGGTAGCGGAAGTCGGTGATATAGTGCACGTCCGGCGTTTCCGCGAAAACCGCGCCGCGGATCACCTCTTCCATCGACGGGCGGTACAAACGCGGCCCCATCCAGACCGTGCTCATCTGATCGGCGTCAACGGTATGGTATTTCTTGCCATAAACCGCTGGAAAATGCGTGGCAAAGGTCTCACCAAAGACCGAGATTAGCCATTCCAGATAATTGGCGGGTTTTTCCACCACGTCCTGCTTGGAGGCTTCGATAAAGTCCAGAATACAATGGGTTTTCAGCTCATCCGGCAAGTTGTGCAAATTCGCCTGCGCCGGATGTTTGACCCATGCGCCGTGGTAATAATTGTTCACGTAAGCCTGCAGTTTCTCAAACTTGCCATCCACATTGCTTGAAAACAGCTCTTGAATGCGGGGGTCCTTCGAGAACGAGATATGCGGGCCGTCGTCAAAGATGAAACCGCTGTCATGCGCGAATGTCGCGGTATGACCACCGGGGAACGGGTTTTTGTCATACATTCTGCTCGTCACACCCTCAGAATGTAGATGATGCGCAGCGCCGAGTCCGGCCATGCCAGAGCCAAGGATAACTATGTTCTCGTTACTCATATCAGGATTCTTTCACAATTTCGCGGCGCCACCAGGCGATGGTATCCGCAACTCCGGTTTCCAAATTAAACTTCGGGGACCAACCCAGCTCGCAACACAGGCGCGAGTTGTCAGCCTCGACCAAGGGCGGATCACCTGCGCGTGCTTCCCGTGCGCCCAACCGAACCAAGTCTTCGGCGTCGATCTGACGGGCGATCTCGGTTATCAGGTCGGCCAGCGGGATCGCGGTGCCGCTGCCGATATTCAGCGGGCCTTGCAGATCGCTGCCCAACAGATCAACCAAAGCGCGGGCAACATCGTCAACATGTAGAAAGTCCCGTTTCTGACGACCATGCGTGCACAGGGCTTCGCGACCTTCCAGCAGCGAAACGATCACATCCGCCGCAAGCCGTTTTGGGCTTTCACCCGGTCCATACAGGAAGAACGGCCGCGCCCATGCACCAGATAGCCCCAGCGCAGCACGCATCCGTTCAAATACAACCGAAAGGCCAGCTTTGGCCGCGCCATATTCCGTGGCCGGAACCAGCGGAGTCACGCCTTCGCGGAGTTTGACGGGCGCACTCCAGTCATACTCCATGCATGAGCCGCAAAACACGACACGCTGCCCTCCGGCCTCGGCAAAAGAGAACAGCAAATCCACCGAATGCTGTACCCAGCGAAAGTTTTCCAGCGACTGCTGGTTGCCCGGCCCCATATACCAGGCCAAGGCCAGCAAGTGGCTGGGCTTCTGGCCCTGCAACAAGTCTCTGACCGCAGCGGTATCTTCCATGTCGACCTTTACCCACTCCACATCGCAATCCATTGGCGGCGGTGGATCAGTTCGATGGGTCGCGATGACCCTGTACCCGGCAGCAGCAAGGTTTCGCACACAAGCCCGACCGATGAAGCCAGAGGCACCCGTGACCAGCACTTTTGAATTTTGGGTCTTCAAATTCATCTGGTTTCAAGCTCCGGTCACAGAATCTGTGGGCGTTACGTGTCTAGCAGAGGCCAGGACGCGTCCTTTTCGGAAACAATACTGACTTTAATGGGCCATTGTATCCCGAGAGAAGGGTCATCGTATCGAATCCCCCCCTCCACACCGGGCGTGTAGAATTCACTGGCGGAATAGAACGCCTGCGCGCCGTCCGTCAGTGCAAGATAGCCATGCGCAAACATTTCTGGCACGTACAGCGCACGACGGTTCTGCGCGGACAGCTCAATTCCGAAATGCTGGTGATAGGTCGGGCTTTCCGGCCTTAGATCGACGATAACGTCGTAGATAGCGCCCGAGATACAACGCATGAACTTGGCCTCGGCCGCAGGTGCGTTTTGGTAATGCAGGCCACGGATCGTTCCCTTTTTCTCGTTATATGAGAGGTTTACCTGTGCGACCGCTGGTTTGAGGCCGTGCTGTTCGAATTCCTCAGCACAGAAGGCGCGGGCAAAAAAACCGCGATCATCCGAGATTTCCTGCAGATCGACAACAAAAGCGCCCTGCAAAGGCGTTTCAGTAAAAATCATTAACCATCCGCCTGTTCCAACGGTCACCAAATATCGGGTGGTTCAGATTCTGAGACCGGACGTGGATCAGTGGTAAGAAAAATGACCCTAAAAAAGAGCCCGCGAAGTGAACCAGACGTAAAAACTTAACCAGACAACGCGGATTATTTCCATAGTTTTTGAAGCGGTCAGCCGATATCGTCCGGGCAATGCTGAAATCTCGATCTTACAGGGCAATCAGCCGGGCAAGTTGAAAGGTTCGGGAAGAAAGTCTTTGAATAGGCCACGTCGTGGTTGTGAAATACATTTTGTCTGGAATCCTTAAAAGGAATACGTATTTGACCAGCCCAGCCCCATCCGCAAAGACGCCCAGAGAAGTTCTGATTTTCTCCCAGCGCAGCCTGAACGACAACGTCTCGCGCTGTTCGGGGTTTGAGTTCGAAGACGTGATTGCCGAAATCGAAAACGCCGAGATTCTGGCGCCAAAGCGCGCCAAGGAACGGCGCCTGCCCTTTAACCCCAAGCGATGGCTGTCCAAACGCTCGGATCTGTTCAGGCACTGGCCGTCCGGCGTGCAGAAAACCAAGCTGGATCGCGACTACGACCTGTTCTTTTGCGATGCGCAAAAACCAGAAGAGCTTTTGGCGCTGGACGCGATTTCTAACTGGCGCGCACGCTGCGGTCTGGCCGTCTGTGTTCTGGAAGAGGTCTGGTCGAAGGAGTTGGATCTTCATCTGCCGCTTCTCAAATATCTGGCCCAATTCGACCTGATCTGCTGCGCCTTTGCTGAAACTTGCGATGACCTTCAGCGCATAACAGGAAAACCCGTCATTCACCTGCCTGGCGCGGCTGACATGGTTCGCTTTGCACCAGAAGCAGCAACTTCGGACCGCCCGATCGACGTTTATTATATGGGCCGCAGACGTCCGGAATTGCATGACAGGTTGCTTCAAAAGATCAAGGAACGCGGCGGTTTCTACCTTTATGACTCGGCGACCAAGCCACCCGTTGCCGCGCAACACCGCGTGCACCGTGATCTGCTGGCAAATCTCGTTCAGCATTCCAAACTGTTCATGGTCGATATCGCCAAAATCGGCCACGAAGATCAGATAAAGGGCAACATCGCGTGGGGACCGCGCCACGTGGAAGGCATAGCGGGTGGGGCCGCGCAGGTTGGCTACGCCCCCGAAACCGAAGACTATGAACGGTATTTCGACTGGCCCGAGTCCGTGGTCAGGCTGTCTGAAGACCCTAACGCGGCCATCGACCAAATTGTTGCTTTGCTGGACGACACCGCAGAACTGGACCGCATGCGCAGGATCAACCTTGCAGCGGCAACGCAAAAACACGACTGGCTGCATCGCTGGACACAGATTCTGGACCACCTGCAAATGCCCCAGACAGACGGGATGGCAAAGCGCCGTCAGCATCTTGCAAATATCGCAGCCGGTTACAGAAGTGATGATCCTTCATACACGGATGCGACCAAGCTCGTGAGTGCGCCCTGACCGATCTGAGCCACGCCCAAGCACCCGACACAAGGCCGACGCTCATACACTAATTGTAGCGAAAGTCGCGGGGCGGCAAGTTGCACTCTACAACCCCCTCTAACCAGTCAATGAAAAAACCGGTATGCGCTCAAAACAATAACATGCCGCCCACCTTACGATGATGACATTGTGGCAAAACTGTGTCCACGATTCTTGCGGAAACGAATTGTTTCCGAAGTGGAAACCTATAATTTTCAGTAAGTTAATATCATGTTACGTGAATATCTGCAATAATATTTCACTAGCGTGAAACGCAAGGCAGTTACTGTTTCCGGATAGAAAACAGTATCCCTCGATGCCTTGAGTCAGGCTGTACGGAAGCCGTTCATAGCGACGCCCGTAAAACAGGGTATGGGATCAAAATTGAGCTTTTCCACTGGCAGACGCCTCTCAATCGAACCGGTAACCAAAGGCCTCAATATCTTCGCCATAGCGCCGGCCGATGATCTGACGGGTGCGCTCATCAAACGCCGTGTGATAGCTTTCTGCGGCCGGTTTGACATTCTGCGCTGCGATTCTGGGGAATGTCACACCGGTCAGGCTTTCAACCCTATCGAGATCAGCATCAAAGCTTTCGATCTTGCCCACGAAATCGCAGATCTGCACACCCGCACTGGTGGACAGGTGGCGCGTCTGCGACAGCCAGTGACGGTCCGCCACAGCATCGCTTCCATAATCGCTGTCCAGCCACTCGACAAACTCCGGGAACGGCATAAACGGGCGAATTCCTTCAAACCGCGACAGAATCGACAGCTTTGACGCCGTCACTGCATCGGCAATTTTGTCCTTCCAGCACGAATGAACCCGAGACCAGGGATTGCGTACAAAAGAGAACACAAAATAGTCCGGAAAACCGGCGGCAATCTCATCTGGCGTGCTGTCGAATTCATGACCCGGCGCATTGCCGCTGGCCTGAGCAAACATCGCCTGAACGGTGCGGCTGGCAACCTTTGGAATCGGAGCAGCCAGAACCTTCTGTTGCCGCAACACAAACTTCTCGGCCCTTGGATCGCAGCTTGGCGGCGTGCCTTGCCTAAGCAGCCTCAACCCTTTGAACGCGGCCTGCGACATGGTTGGGGAAAAAAGGCGACGGTGCCGAAGCTTCATCCTAACCCTCTGCTCGCCATACGGCTGTCTGGTGTCGCGTCAGCACGTTCGAATCCCTTTCGTATGGCCCTGTTTTTGAAAGATAACACATCCATTTTACCTTGTCCCAGCCCCCGCAAGGACTCCGACGCCACACCTGCTGTTAACTGCACAAATACAAAGCCGGTCCGAATGGTGAGCAGCCTCATCTGACTGGTCCAAATTGATTGTTAGTGCATCGTCGGCCTGTA